>JBEDUI010000198.1:0-45288 GCA_040414495.1 Mycobacteriales bacterium | reverse complement strand
GCTCGTTGCTGGACTCCTGTGAGGAGCTGGCGGTGCGGCCGCTCGGATCGTCGGTGCAGCGCACGCCGTTGACCCGGGGCGCGTGGATCGATGTCCGGCGCGGTTGGATCGCCGGAGCTGACGAGCTGTTCGAGCGGTTGGTGGACCGGGTGCCGTGGGAGGCCGAGCGGCGGCAGATGTACGACCGGGTGGTCGACGTGCCGCGGTTGCTCTGCTTCTACGAGGAGGGCCAGCCGCTGCCCGATCCAACGCTGGTCGAGGCCAAGGCCGCGCTTGATTCCCATTACGGGGCCGAGTTGGGCGAGCCGTTCCGTACCGCCGGCCTGTGCCTGTACCGGGACGGCCGGGACAGCGTGGCCTGGCACGGCGACCGCATCGGGCGCAGTCGGACCGAGGACACGATGGTCGCGATCATCTCGATCGGCGCGCCCCGGACATTGGCGTTACGCCCGCGCGGCGGCGGACACGCACTGCGGTACGAACTGGGTCACGGTGACCTGATCGTCATGGGCGGCAGCGCCCAACGCACCTGGGAGCACGCGATTCCCAAGACCGCGCGACCGGTCGGGCCACGGATCAGTATTCAGTTCCGGCCCCGCGGAGTTCGCTAGCGATATGTCCTAGCGCGGCCCGGCGCGCTCGAGGGCCAGGAAGTCACTCACGCCGATCACCTTGAGCACTTCGCGGTCGAGGCGCCGGATCGCCCGTCGCGTCTGGTCGTGAAAGATCCGTGGCGCCACCATCTGGTAGCGCCGGCCCCGGGTGTGCAGCTCGCAACCGCCGGCGGCCAGAACGTTGCGGACCCAGTCGGTATCGGCGCCGTAGACCAACGCGAGCACGAAACCATCGTCGGTGCGAAAGACGTTCACCGGTGTCTGATACGTCCGGCCCGTGCGACGGCCGTAATGCACCACCACCCCGAAGCCTGGTAGCCACGGGAAGATCCGCTTGGTGATCCGGTTGACGCCGACACGGTTGAGCCGCGCCACCGCCCTGGGAATCGGCATCCGCGCGCCTTTCGTCGCTGACCGCATGATGGCACGCGGAGCCGTTCTGCGGCCAGGCTGGCGGACCGTCCACTGTGCTCAGTCGAGGCCGTACAGCGCCTTGGCGTTGCCGGAAAATACGTCGTCCCGGAATTGGGGCGGCAGACTCACCGGGAACGCCCGGTCCGGGGCGTCGAAATCCCAGTGCGGGTAGTCGGTCGAGAACATGATCTTGTCCGGGGCGCCGTGGTGTTCGAAGACGTCGAGCAGGTGCTTGGGGTTGTGCGGCTCCTCCATCGGCTGTGTGGTCAGCCAGAAATGGTCGCGAATGTATTCCGAGGGCGCCCGGGTCAGGTGCGGAACCTCTTCGTGCAGCCGCTTCCAGTGCTGATCCAGCCGCCACATCAACGACGGCAGCCAGGCGAACCCGCCCTCGATCAGTACGACCTTCAGCCTCGGGAACCGTTCGAATACGCCTTCCACGACATAGCTGATGACCTGACTCTGGAATGCGTTCGCCATTCCGGTGTGGTCCTCGATGTAATACGAGGGCCAACCCGAGCCGGTCAACGGATTGCCGTGCATTCCGCCGAAATGAATTCCGATCGGCAGGTTGTATTTCTCCGCCACCTCGTACAGCTTCCAGTACTTGCGCCGACCCAACGGCTCCGATGTCCGTACGGTCAGCAGGATTTGTACGAAGCCGGGGTGTTCGTGCATTCGCTCGACCTCGGCCGCGGCCAGCTCGGCGTCCTCCTGCACCACCGAAATGCCGGCCCGCAGCCGCGGCTCCTTCTCCAGCCATTCGGTGATCTGCCATTCGTTGGTCGCGTGGCTGAGCGCTGCGCTGTATTCGGCGTTCAGCTGCCCACCGGCCGCGCCAAGCGTATTGAGAATGCCGTATTCAATGCCTTCGCCGTCCAGCAGCTGCTGGCGCATGAAGTCCAGGTCCCCGCCCGGCGGCAGACCCGAGGGCGGCCACGCGTCATGCCGGGCCGCGTTCGGCGCGCCTTTGGGATACAGCGAACCCTGGTGCGAGCGGTACCCGAACAATTCCCCGTGCCGCTTCCACCGCTGCGACAGGTACGGATCCAGCGCGCCGGCCGGAATCGAATTGTGAATGTCGCAATCGACGACCAGTCGCTTGCTGCGTACCATGACGTCCTCCTTCGCTGGCGGTCAGAAGCGGTACGCCTCGTGGGCGTTCGCCGCGAGAATCCGCCGTTCGGTGTCGGCCGGTAGGCCCGAGGGCAACGAGTCATCGCCCGAGTCGAATTGCCAATGTGGATAGTCGGTGGCGAACAACAGCATCCGGTCACCATCGAGCTGTTCGAACGCCTGCAGAAATTGCTCGCCATCGGCCGGACCGTCGAGCGGCTGCGCGGTGATGTGCACTCGCTCGCTGACGATGTCCGACGGCAGCCGATCCACCCACGGGATCTCGCGCCGCAAACCCTTCCAGTTCTTGTCGAATCGCCACAGCAGCGGGCCGAGCCAGGTGAAACCGCTCTCGATCAGCACCACCCGTAAATCGGGGAATTGCGTGAATACGCCCTCGCTCACCAGGCTCAGAACGGTGGACTGGAATGCCTGGGAAAAGCCGACGTAATCCTCGAGGTAATACGACGGCCAGCCGACTGAGGTGACCGGATTGCCGCTGGCGCCGCCGGGATAAATGCCGATCGCGAGGTCGTTGCGTTGCGCCGCTTCGTAAATCGGCCAGTACCGCCGCTTGCCCAGCGGTGCCTCGGCCCGCACCGGCAGCAGCACCTGCACAAACCCGTCCTGCCCGCCGATCCGGTCGATCTCGGCCGCGGCCAACTCCGGATTCTGCGCTGCCACGACGATCGAACCGCGCAGCCGCGGCTCCTCCTGCAACCACTGCGCCCGTTGCCATTCATTCACCGCGCCGGCCATCGCCGCGGCCCAGTCGTCGTTGTGAATGCCGGGAATGTTGTAGCCACAGTTCACGACGGCGTACGTGGTGTCCCACGGGTCGAGCAACTGCGCCCGCAACACTGGCAGGCTGCTGCCGGCCGGCCCATCGACGCTGGCCCCCGGGCGGGCCGAGAGCGGCGAACTCTTCGGGTAATGCGGTGGATCCAGATTGGCCACGCCGCTTTCGGTCAGATAATCCTGCCAGCGTCGCGACAGATACGGCCGCAGCGCCGCCAAACCGGGCACGCTCACCTGTACGTCGCAATCAATGAGCTCCAGACCGGACCACCGCGCCGGCCGCTCGTATTCGGGCAACGTCGCAATATCCAGGGTCGTATCAGAACTCATCTCCGGCGGCTCCCCACTCCTGCCTCGGTCCGGACCACGGATTCGCCTAGCACATAGCGGAAATGACACTCGCCACGTTCCCGGAATTGCCGATCACCCGGGCCGTAGGAACTCGCAAATCCCGCTAATTCCATATTACGGAGTAACTAGTTTGCAACACGGATAATCATCGTCGCGATGACGAGATGCTGTCAAGGCGGGCAGCCGTACTTGACCGCGTACATGCCTCTCGGGTTATATTGCCGGCATGGCAACTACGTTCGAGGTCTTGGCCGAGCCGCGACGCCGGCAGATCCTCGACCTGCTCCGCGACGGCGAGCGGCCGGTCGGTGACCTGGTCGCCCGGCTCACGCTGAGCCAGCCGGCGGTCTCCAAACACCTGAAGGTGCTGCGGGACATCGGATTGGTCGAGGTGCGCCAAGATGCGCAGCGCCGGCTGTATCGGCTGCGGCCCGAGCCGTTGGCCGAGATCGACGCGTGGCTGGCGCCGTACCGCCGACTCTGGAGCGACAGCCTCGATGCTCTCGAACGGCGACTGGACACCATGTCGGACCGAAAAGGCCCGACCAAAAAGGCTGAATAAACGCACAGACGAAGGACACCATTGTGGACACACGTATGGGCACCCTGCACACCATCGATGGAAAACCAGTCCTGCGGTTCGAACGGACGCTGAATCATCCGCCGGACAAGGTCTGGCACGTGGTGACCGACCCGACCGAAATGGCGCACTGGTTCCCGGCTCAGGTACGTACCGAATTGCGGGCCGGGGCGCCGATGGAATTCGATTTCGGCGACCCGAATATGGAAGCCGACCAGTTCAGCGAAGGCGAAATACTCGAATTCGACCCGCCGAAGGTGTACGCATTCCGCTGGTTCGATTCCGTACTTCGATTCGAACTGGTGCCTGAAGGCGCCGGTTGCCGACTGTATTTCTGGCATACGCTCAGCGGCGTCCCGACCTGGGGCGACACGCCCTCGGCCGGTCGCAACGCCAGCGGCTGGGACACCTGCCTGGACATGCTGGCTGCGCGGGTGGCGGGAACCGCGGCGCCGCGGACCGAGGCGGCCGCGTTCCTGCACCGCATGGAGCGCTATATCGAGGAATTCGGGCTGTCCCGGGGCGAGATCCGCGAGGTGCCCGAGGGCTACGAGATCCGGTTCGAGCGCGATCTGGTCGCCGGGCCGGACGTCGTGTGGTCGACGCTCGTGGGCGACACCGAGCCGACCGTCGGCGGGGCACCGCCGGCCCGGCTCACCGAGGGTCAGCCCGAGACCGGCGTTGTTACCGCCGTGACGCCGCAGCGGCTGGTCGAGTACCGCTGGCCGGACGACGAGGGGGCCGGGTCGGTCCGGTTCGAGCCGCGCGTGCAGGCGCCGATCGGCACCCGGCTCGTCGTGACCCAGGTACTCCCCCGGCCGTTGGCCGACCGCCGGGCCGACACGCTCGCGGCATGGCAGGTACGGCTGGAGTTGCTGTTCGCCGCGCTGCACGGCGAGGTCCGGCCGTGGCCGGCGGACCGGGCCGAGGAGCTACTGAAGCAGTACGCGGACTGAACGCGGCCTCGGGCTGGTCTGCGATCATCGGCGCATGACCGAGCGCAGACCAGCCGAGTGCTGGCTCACTGACATGGACGGGGTGTTGGTCGACGAGGGTCGGCCGATCCCCGGTGCCGCCCAATTCATCGAGCGGCTGGATCATTCCGGCAAGCGTTACCTCGTACTCACCAACAATTCGATGTATACGCCGCGCGATCTGCACGCCCGGTTGCTGCGCAGCGGCATCAACGTGCCCGAGCACGCGATCTGGACCTCCGCTCTGGCCGCCGCGCAATTCCTCGACCAGCAACGTCCACACGGGACTGCCTACGTGATCGGCGAGGCCGGCCTGACCACCGCGCTGCACACGATCGGATACGTCCTCACCGAAGAAGCGCCGGATTACGTGGTACTGGGCGAGACCCGTACGTACAGCTTCCAGGCCATCACCCGGGCGATCCGGCTCATCAACGACGGCGCCCGGTTCCTGGCCACCAACCCGGACGCGACCGGCCCGTCGGCCGAGGGTGCGCTGCCGGCCACCGGTTCGGTCGCGGCGCTGATCACCAAAGCCACCGGCGTATCACCGTATTTCGTTGGCAAACCAAATCCGCTGATGATGCGCAGCGCGCTCAACACGGTCAAAGGCCACAGCGAAACTACGACCATGATCGGCGACCGGATGGACACCGACGTGGTAGCCGGACTCGAAGCGGGGCTGGAAACCGTACTGGTGCTGACCGGCGTAACTCAGGAAGCGGAAATCGACCGGTTCCCGTTCCGTCCGTCCCGGGTCGTCGCCTCGATCGCCGATCTCATCGAGGACATCTGAACGGCTGATATCACCGCCGCGCGAGGCGACCGGTCACGTATTTCTCCGCGTCGGCGAACACGGCGTCGGCCGGCCGATCGGCGTCGATCACATGTACGTCAGGCCGGTCGATGTCGTCAAGAAACTGTCGGACCCGCGGAATGTGTCCGACCGTCTGCAACTCGGCCGCGGTCGGCTGGGCCGGATCTTCCCGATGCCGTTGGTCGATGCGGTCGAGGCAAACCTGGTACGGGCAACGCAGCAGGATCGGCGCGGCGATGGCGTCCGGCCGCCGGGACAGAATCGCATCCACCTCGCGCCACTGGAATTCCCAGCCCATATTCGTATCGATCAGAACAGGGCAACCCAACCCGAGAAACTCCTCGGCCAGGGTGAACAACACGGCGTACCCGGCGCGAAATGCCCGCCCGCTGGGCACCTCGTCGAGCGTGTCGCGGATCGAGCCACCAATCGTGTCCGAAGCCAGGCACGGCCACGAGAACCGAGCCGCCAGGCGACGCGCCAGCGCGGTCTTCCCGGAGCCGGGAAATCCACCAATGACCACGAGGGCAGGTGCCACTACCGGCCAACACATTTCTTGTTGTGAATATTTATCGCGTCTCCGATCAGCCAGGTCCATTACCACAACGACCGAGTGCCCGGGCCGGTCACGGTCGAGTGCGCTGCGTGCCGGCAAGCTCGCGGAACGTGACGGTTAGCGGGCAACGACAAGTTTGCCTGACCGACATCGGCCAGTGCGTAGAAAAATTGGCAGACCCAGATAACCCAGATCACACCTCAACGATCGCTGATGCTGCAATGATGTCGCGGTGCAGAATGCTGATTCCCCCAGCGATACTCGACCCATTCTCTTCTGTGCCACCGCGACCGACGGCCCGACGAATCCCTGGTTGCCCGACGGGCGCCGGATCTGGGAAATCGCCGCGCTCCGTCGTGAAGCCGATGGAACCGAAGAGCAGTTCACCGCCTACATTCGCCTGGAAGACCTCCCGTTCGAGGCCGAGGTGCCCGGCGAAGCCCGACAGACCGCTCTTGAAGCCGGCGGTTTCTACACTCGCCACCCGCAAATCATCGGCGACAAACTGCCATTTGCGCACGAGGACGTCTCCGGATACCACGAGGCGGCCACGGTCATTAACCGGATGACCGTGGGCCGGCCGATTCTCGTCGGCTCCGAGCCATCGTTCGACGCCGAGGGGCTGCTGCAGCTATTGCACAGCTACGGTCTGCTCCGTTCCGGCACGACGGCCGCACCATGGGAGGATCGGCTCGTCAGCGTGTGGGCCCTCGTTGCGGGCCGGTTGGGCCGCGACATCGCCACGCTCGACCGCGACACCGTCGCGGCGTATTTGGGCGTCAGCGCACCACAAAGCCAGACGGCACTGGACGCGGCGATCTGGGCGCGAGATGTCTACGACGCGGTGATGGGACATGCGGCGGCTGAGGATCACGCGCTTTTCGACCGGCAGACCGCGCTGGTCGCGGATGTCGAGTCGGGCTGATTCGCCGCTGAGCAATAGACGTGCCGGGTGGAATCTGATCCACCCGGCACGTTTGGTTTTCCGGTCTAGACCGCAGGATTTACTGCTGGTTCAGCTGAACGAACCGGAAATGATTTCCGAACGGATCGCGCGCTCCGCAGTCGATTCCGTACGGGTGCTCGGTCGGCTCCTGCGTGAACTCAACGCCCTTGGCCACCAAGGTCTCGTACGTCTTCTGACAGTCGTCGGTGACCAGGCCCACCGTGAATCCGGTCGCGCCCTTGCTCACCAGGTCGCGCACCTGCTCGCCCGAGGCCTCGTCCATCCCGGGCGGGCCGGGCTTCTCGAGCAGAATTTCCGGGCCGGTCGTGCCCGGCACCTTGACGGTCAGCCAGCGCATGAATCCCATGTCGATGTCGGCGCTGACCTCCAAGCCGAGCTTGCCAACGTAGAAATCGAGGGCCTGGTCCTGGTCGAATACGAAAATGTGCGTGATGTTGATGGCGGTGAACATATCGGTGTTCTCCTCAGTCGGATGATCCGGACGTGGAAGACGGTATCGGGGGCCGCGGCAGCTGGGCTTCTCCAAAACTGCTCGGTCGGGTCCACGCCATGCTGAAGCAGGTTGGCACGCTCGGACTCGACCCGCGCCGGCGATAGGCCGACGGGGTCTCGCCCACGATGTCGCGGAATGTCCGGCTGAACGTACCGAGGCTGGTGAATCCCACGTCGAAACAGATTTCGGTGACGCTGCGGTCGGTGGCACGCAGCAGAAACATGGCCCGTTCGACCCGGCGTCGCTGCAGATAGCGGTGCGGGGTCTCGCCGAACGTCGCGCGGAACGTACGGATGAAGTGTGCCTCGGAGACCATCGCGATCCGGGCCAGCGCCGGGATATCCAGCGGCTGCGCGTAGGTCCGGTCCATCGCGTCGCGGGCCCGCAGCAACCGCCGATTGTTCTCCTCCACCGCACGGCTCATCGCCCGATCACACCACACTCATCGGCGTTCAGCCGGCAAACGGCAGCGGCAGCATTCCCTTCACCTCAGGCCGCAGGGTGAATACCGCGCCGGCGTACGGGTCGGCGCCGCTGGCCATGTTCTGCGACGAGGTGGTGATGAACAGCTGGTCCAGGTTCGGGCCGCCGAACGTGCAGGCCGTGACCTGCCGGGTCGGCAGCTCGATCACGGCGTCCAACTGGCCGGTCGGGGCGTATCGGCGGACGGCCGACCCGCCCCACAACGCGACCCAGACTCCCCCGTCGGCGTCGACCGTGATTCCGTCCGGTCCGCCAGTGCCGTCCGGGATGTGTACGAACGGACGACGGTCGCTCAACGCGCCTGTCCGCTGGTCGAAGTCGAATACGTCGAGCCGGTGCGTCGGGGTGTCGACGTAATAAGCCCGATCCCCGGCCGGATTCCAGGCCAACCCGTTCGACGTGGTTACGTTCTCCACTATGCGGTGCACCGAAAAATCGGTGTCCAATCGGAACAGCGTCCCGGCGCCCGGACCGGACCGGTAGGCCATCGATCCACAGTAGAGCCGGCCGAGCGGGTCGCAACCGCCCTCGTTCATCCGCAGGTTCGGGTCGGTCCAGATCTCCGGCAACGCGGTGAGGTCGCCGGAAACGCCGTCGATCAAGGCGAAACCGCGCTCCACCGCCACCACGGCACCGCCGCCGACCCGCGGTCGCCACAACGCCGCGACCCGCCCGACGTGCCGGCGCTCGACCTCCTCGCCGTCCAGCACCGCGACCACGTCACCGGCCAGCATGTCCATCAGCCGCAGCCGCCCGGTTGCCGCGTCCCACACCGGCCCCTCGCCGTGCTGGGTGATTACGTCGGTCAGCTGCTCGGCCCGCATGCCGTGTTCCCTTCGCTCGCCTCAAATACTCAGACTGCAGGTGCGTTGATAACCCGGTCAAGCAATTGCCGCGACGTTTCCAATTCCTCGATCGTGTCGGTGATCCGCTGCCGTTCCTGGTTCAGCGAGGCCACCAGGTCCGGGCAGGTGGGTACGAGTTGCGTCGTATTTTCCGCCAGACACGGCAGTACGGTGGCAATGGTCGAGGTCGACAGCCCGGCCGCGAGCAACGAGCGGATACGCCGGACAGCCTCCACATCGGACTCGCGGTAGACCCGGTAACCGCTGGGTAGCCGCTCGGGTCGCAGTAATCCCTGGTCCTGGTAATAGCGCAACAGGCGTACGGAAACCCCGGTACGGCGGGACAATTCACCGATCTTCATGTCGCCTCGATCACTCGCCTTGACTCTGCCATAGATGTCAGAGTTTAGCGTTGGCCGCATGCGAGCAATACAGATCGATCGCCACGGTGGGCCTGATGTGTTGCAGGTACGGAATGTGGCTGAGCCGGCGGTGCCGCCCGGCCACGTCCTGGTCCGGACCGTGGCCAGCAGCCTGAATCCGGTGGACTGGAAGACCCGAGCCTGGGACCGGGGTCCGGCATTTCCGATGACGCTTGGCTGGGATCTGGCCGGAATTGTGGTCGCCGGCCCCGGATTTTCACCGGGTGATCGGGTTGTCGCCATGTCCGGGCAGATTTCCACCGGCCTGGGCACCTGGGCCGACCTGGTTGCCGTTCCGGCGTCGTTGCTGGCGCCGGCCCCGACCCGGGTCAGCCTGGTTGAGGCGGCGGCGCTGCCGTTGGCCGGATCGACTGCGCTGCAGGCATTGCAGGCCATCGGACCGCTGGCCGGGCAGCAGTTGCTGGTGACCGGGGCGGTCGGCGGCGTCGGTGCGCTGGCGGTGCAGTTGGCCCGGCGGGCCGGGGCGCGGGTCGACGCTTTGGTGTCCCGACCGGAACATATCGAGGCCGCCGCGGAACTCGGGGCGGAGCAGGTGGCATATCGGCTGGCGGACCTGGATCGCCTCTATGACGCTGTTTTCGACACCGGCAGCGTCGATCCCGGCGTGCTGCTGCGCGCCGGCGGCCGGTACGCCTCGATCACCGACGACCCGTTGCCGAATATTCCCGGGGCGATCAACCCGCAGGTGCGTGAGGACGGGGCGGGGCTGGCCGAGTTGGTGAAGTTGGTCGACGCGGGCGAATTGCGACTGCGGGTCGCCCACTACTACCCGATGGGCGAGGTACGGCGAGCGCACGAGGAGTTCGAGGCCGGCGGCCTGCTCGGCAAAATCATCCTGCTCTTCTAGATATCCGAGGATTGTTATGACCGACGAAGACGTAGCAAAGCTATTGGCGCAGCCGTATCACGCGGTGGTTGGAATGAACCGAAAGCAGGGCCCACCCCAGCTGACCGTGGTCTGGTATTACTGGGACGGCGAGACGTTTCGATTCTCGACCACGCGGGACCGGGCGAAATACCACAACCTGCGGCGCGATCCGGCGATCTCCCTGCTGATCAACGATTTCGAGAACAAGTGGTATTACGTTGCGTACGGGCAGGCCCGAATTTTCGAGGACAATCACGACGAGTTGGTTCAGCCGGTGCTCGAGAAATACCTCACCGCGCAGGAGCGGGCCCGCCAGAGTTGGGATCCCGACCGCGTCATCATCTCGATGCGCCCCGAACGCACCCTGGTCGGCCGCTGACCGATCCCGTATTTCGCGACCGCGCCCCGGACCAAATGCAGCCCGGAAAGCCCGGGCAGACCGTCGATCTTGGCATCGATCTGGTCGATCAACCGGGCGCCCTCGCGTCCACCCAGCAGGTATTGCAGGACAAACGCGGTCTCCGGCGCCGGTTCGATCCCCGACCCAACCGGCGCCCAGAACCGTCGCAGCGCCTGCCGGGTCAGCAGCCGGGCCCGCCGGGAACGACCCAGCCGCTCCCTGGCCTGGGCGGCGTAAAAGGCCAGATGCCGGCTCTCCTGCCGCTGAATACGTCTGAGCAATGTGGACAGTTCGGGATGGCGTTCGCGGTCGATCATGCGGGCGTACGCGGCGTGCGCGGACCATTCGTTCACCGCACCCCAGGTCATGTGGATCGCCACGAAATCGGGTCCCAGTACGTTGGCCGCCAAGGCCTGGCCGATCGGCGCCATCCGGTCGCGGAAACCCTGGGCCAGCCGCACCTGGCGGATATGCGCGTAATCAGCGCTGAGGCCGTGTGCCCGCAGCACCGCGTCCAGCGCCTCACCGTGCCAGAATTCCTCGTACGCCCAATGGGTCAGAAATGCCGTCACCACCGGATCCTTGTGCGACGGGGTAACCAGCAGATCACGCAGATAACAAATCGTGTGGCTCTCCACATCGGACATATAGCGTAGCGTCCGCAACGCCGCCGGTGACAACGGATTCGTGGCGAACGACGAAAAGTTGATATCGGAAACCGCGACCCGGTGCGAGGTGTCCGTAAAATGACCGATGTCAAAGCTCACCGCGCCGCCCTCCGTAGAAATCCCTTGCCCTGCGTACGTTATGGACCCGGTCCGGCCCGGCACATCCCTCACCGGAGGTAATTCCACGTACCACTCAGGATGCCGACGCGAATTGCCCGTACCACCCAGGATGCAGGCGCTAGTGCCGCCGCCGGGTGGCGAAGCCGAGCAGGGTCGCGGCGGCACCGGCCGGGGCGCGCCCGGTCCGCCACACCGCGCGGAACCGGCGGGCCAGATGCAGGTCCGGCACCGGTACCTCGACCAGCCGGCCATCGGCCAACTCGGCTGCCAACGCCAACCGGCTCAGCACCGTCGGATCGCCACCGGCCAGCACCGCCGCCTTGATCGCGGCCGTCGACCCCAACTCCAACGCCGCCGTGAGCCGCAGCCCCTGCGCTGCCAACGCCCGCTCCAGGTACTCCCGCGTACCCGATCCGGCCTCCCGCACCACCAGCGGCGTGGCCGCCAACTCCGCCGCCGTCACCGGGCGGCGCCGGCGGGCCCACCGGTGTCCGGACGCGACGACCACGACCAACTCGTCCCCGCTGATGGCCTGGCTGCGCAACCCGGCCGGCGCGGTCGGACCCTCGATGAACCCGACGTCCACCTCTTCGGTGCGGACCAACTCGGCGACCCGTTCGGAGTTGCCGACCTGCAGCGCGACGGCCAGGTCCGGCAGCGCGTGGTGCAGGGCCAGCAGCCATCCGGGCACAAGATGGTCGGCGACCGTCAACGACGCGGCCACCCGCAACTCGTCATGGCGTTGCATCCGCAGCGCCTCGACGCCCCGGTTGAACGCCGCCGCCGCGTCCAGAATCGGGCGGGCCCAGTCGACCACGGCCGAACCGGCCGGCGTCAGGGTCGACCCGGTCGGCGAGCGGTGCAGCAGCACCAGACCCAGCCGCCGTTCCAGCGCCCGCAACCGCAGGCTGGCCGCCGGTTGGGTAATGCCGGCCCGCTGCGCGGCCCGCCCGACGCTGCCCGTTTCCGCTACCGCTGTCAGCAATTCCAAAGAGGACAGATCGGGCGCGGTCGGCTCGGAGGTCATGAGCACAACTTATGACGCCATGCGAAATCGGGGTCTACCTGGACCCGTCGGCGCGCGCGAGCGTGAATACCGTGACCGAACGAACCTGGGCGCGATATCAACCCGCGGAGGCGCCGGCGCCGCTGCCCGGCTTGGCTCTGGCCGTCCTGGTCGGCGCAGCGGCGACGCTGTTGGGGCGGCTGGTGCCGATCATCGGCGGGCCGGTTTTCGGCATCGTGCTCGGCATTCTCGTCGCGGCCGTGATCAAACCCGGCGCAAAACTGCGGCCGGGACTGACGATCGCCAGCCGGCAGGTGTTGCAGATGGCGATCGTGGTGCTGGGCTTCGGGCTCTCGCTGCCGGCGGTGGTACGGGCCGGCGCCGCGTCGCTGCCGGTCATGCTCGGCACGCTTCTGGTGGCACTGGGCGGGGCGTTCGTGCTCGGTCGGTTGCTGCGCATTCCCGGCGGAGTACGGACGCTGCTCGGTGTTGGTACGGCAATCTGCGGGGCATCGGCGATCGCCGCGGTCAGCGCCGTTATCGACGTCACTGAGGTCGATGTCGCCTACGCGATGGGCACGATATTTACGTTCAATATCGCTGCGGTGCTGCTGTTTCCCGTACTCGGGCATCTGATCGGGCTCAGCCAGCATTCGTTCGGATTGTGGGCCGGCACGGCGATCAACGACACCTCATCGGTGGTCGCCGCCGCCTATGCGTACGGACCGGCCGCGGGCGCGTACGGCGTCGTCGTAAAACTGACCCGAAGCCTGATGATTATCCCGGTCTGCATTGGACTGTCGGTCCGGCGTTCTCGGCAGCAACGGACATTGCCGTGGCGCCGGATGATTCCGTTGTTTCTGGTCGGATTTCTCGTGGCCAGCGCAATCGAGACGGCCGGGCTCATTCCGCCCTCGTGGCATGCCGGGCTGGGCGATGCCGGTGTATTCCTCATCGCGGTCGCGCTGTCGGGCATCGGGTTGTCGCTCGAACCGGCGAAGCTGCGCCAGGCCGGAGCACGGCCGTTGCTGCTCGGCGCCCTCCTGTGGGTGTTGGTGGCGGTGAGCAGCCTGGCGCTGCAGGCCGCGACCGGCACGCTGTAAATCCGTGACGCGCGCACACTGGGATCATGCGACTTACCAACCGCCGCGAGATAGCGCGCAACGCGCCCCAGACCTGGGCCCTGCTCGTCGACTGGGAACGACATCACGAGTGGGTGCCGGCCACCAACGTCTATATCGACACCGACCCGCCGGCCGGGGTGGGAACCCGGCTGCGCGCGGTGACCGGCGTGGGGCCGCTGGCGTTCACCGACAGCATGCAGATCGTGGCCTGGGAGCCGCCGCGACGGTACGTCACCCGGCACATCGGCCGGCTGATACGCGGCGAGGTGGTCTTCACCGTCGAACCGGTCGGGACCGAGCGCTCGGTGGTCACCTGGACCGAGGATCTGCGGGTGCCGGCGGTGTTGGAGGTCGGTCCGATCCAGTGGCTGGCCAGCCGCGCCAGCGAACCGTTCTTTGCCATGGCACTGGGTCGCTTCGCCAAACTGGCCGAGGCCTGAGCGGGCGAGGTCCAGAAGTGGAATAACCGGGCAATTCGCTCCTGCCAATAACCGACCCAATTCTCCATGTGGAGTGTCGGCAGCTTTTCAGGCCGTTCTCAACGTATTCACAGCCTGCGGGCCTTGACTGTTTATGGAAGTAGTTGACGGTCGGGAGGAACGATGACGAACCCGCGCGAAGGATTCAACGCTTCGGGCGACCAGTCCGAGCCGACACCACCCACGGCTGGCGGAACACCGTCGCAGCCGGGCCCAGAATCCGCGCACGACGCCGCGGCGGAAACCCCGCACGGCGCAGGGTCAGAGGCTCCGGGCGGCCCGGACACACCACACCCGTACGAGACAGACCCCGCGCACCCATACGAATCACCGAACCCGTACGGCTCGGAGAGCGGCGGCGGATACTACCCGTCCGGGCAGGACCCGGCAGCCGGCCAGTACCGCTGGACGCCACAGGCTGGCGCGCCCCAGCCGGGAGCAACGCCACCCGGTGCCACGCCTCCGGGCTCGACGCCACCGCCCGGTTGGATGCCTCCGACCGGAGGCGGCTGGGGTTCGGGCTGGACGCCGCCACGCAAGCGGCATCGCGCCCTGCCGGTCGCGCTGGGTGCCGCGCTGGTCGTGGCCGGGGCAGCCGGCGGTGTCGGTATCGGACACGGCCTGTGGCATTCGGGGGCCTCAAATAACGCCGCATCGAGTCAGCCCAACAACCAGGGCAACTCCGGTGGCGGCGAATTCGACGGCCCGCCGTTCGGGAATGGCAACAACGGAAACGGCAACAACGGAAATGGCAACGGCCAATTCCCCGGGAATGGCGGGAACGGATTCCCGAACGGAAATAGCGGCAACAACACGCCCAGCGAAGGCAGCGGCGGCCCGTCCGACGTCTCGTCGATCGCGGCCAAGGTCAATCCGGCGCTGGCCGACATCAACGTGACGTTCGGATTCCAGAATGCGCAGGGCGCCGGAACCGGCATCGTGCTGACATCGAACGGTGAAATTCTCACCAATAACCACGTTATCGACGGTGCCACCTCGATCAGCGTGACCGATGTGGGCAACGGTCAGACGTACACGGCGAAGGTTGTCGGATACGACAGCACGCACGATTTGGCTGTACTGCAATTGAAGAACGCCTCCGGCCTGAAGACCGCGAAACTGGGCGACTCGTCCAAGCTTTCGGTCGGCCAGTCGGTGGTGGCGATCGGAAATGCCGGTGGCACGGGCGGTACGCCGACCAGCGCCGGCGGTTCGATCACCGCGTTGAACCAGTCCATCACCGCGAGCGATTCGCTGGACGGCAACAGCGAGCAGCTCTCCGGCCTGATCCAGGTCAACGCCGACGTGCAGTCCGGTGACTCCGGCGGCTCGTTGGTCGACAGCTCGGGCAAGGTCATTGGCGTCGACACCGCCGCCTCCGACCAGTTCTCGTTCCAGGGCTCGGGCGGTCAGGGCTACGCGATTCCGATCAACCAGGCGATGTCGATCGCCAAGAAAATCGAGAACAATCAGGGCACTACGACCATCCACGTTGGAGAGACCGCATTTCTCGGTGTCACCACCTCGTCCTCAAGTGACAACAGTGGACAGAACGGCGGATTCGGCGGCGGTAATGGCGGATTCGGAAACCAGCTCCCCCAGAACGGCAACGTTTCCGGTGCCACGGTTCAGGGTGTGGTGAACGGTGGGGCGGCCGCGAAGGCCGGCCTGGCCCAGGGTGATGTCATCACCTCGTTCGGCGGGCACGCCGTCAATTCCCCGACCGACCTGAGCAAGCAGCTCGTCGGCCACCACCCGGGCGACAAGATGAAGATCAGTTGGGTCGACACGAACGGCCAGTCCCACACCGGGACGGTCGAGCTCGGATCCGGCCCGCCGGCATAGGGTCTGTCCTGTGGATCTTGGTGGATGCGAGCGGTGATCCAGACGGCGAATGACAAGGCGGAGGAGGAGCCGGTAGCGGTGTTCTACCGGCGACGACGACAACGCAGTCAGTCGTCGTCTGGGCGCCGATCCGCGCCGCCGAAGATCCGCAGGGCAGGCCCCCATCTCCGGCATCTAAAACAGGGGCGTTGGACCATATCCGGTCCAGCGCCCCTGGTTTTTGTCTATTAGACCTTTACGGTCGGGGTCAGCAGGTCCTCCAGGCCGATCCGGTGGTAGAACTCGCGGCGAATCCGGTCGCCCACCGCGTTGACCGTCTCCGCGCCGTCGTTGGCCGGATCGATGTGCACCCGGAACGGCCGCTGCCCGGTCGGGGTATCAACGACCCGGACCACCGCGCGCGCCACCTCGCTTGGATCGGCGTCCGGCGGGGCCAACTGCGCCAGCCGCTCACTGACCTGATCCATCAGGCCGGCGTACTGCGTCTCGTACTCCTCCGCGACGGCCGTGTCGCCGCCGTGCCCGGCGTGAGCGAAATGCTCGGTGCCGCTGGTGAATGAGCCGGGGATCATGATCGTGGTGTCGATACCGAATCGGGTCAGCTCGGCCGCATACGTCACCGCCAGCGCGTCCTCGGCCGCCTTGGCCGCGAAGTACGGACCCAGGTACGGCGGGGTGCCGCCACGGCTGCTGCTCGATCCGATCCAGACCAGCAGGCCCTCTCCCCGCGCGCGCATGTGCGGCAGCACGGCCCGATTGACCCGCTGGGTCGAGAGAACGTTCGTGTCGTAGACCGAGGCGATTTGCTCGACGGTGAACGACTCCGAGGGCCCCAACACCATGTGGCCGGCGTTGTGTACGACCACGTCAATATGACCCTGGTCCGAGAGGACCTTCGCGATCGCCTGGTCCACCGACTCCTGATCGCTGACATCCATATCGACCGGGCGCAGGTCCACATTGTGGCCGCTGGCGTATTCGCTCAGGTCGGTCACGGCCGTGGCGTTATGACCCGCGGTGTCGCGCATTCCGGCGTAAACGGTGTGCCCGGCCTCGGCCAGCGCCCGTACCGTCATTGCGCCGAATCCGCTTGAAGCGCCGGTCACCACGATGGTTTTGGACATGGTTGGTTCCTTTTCTGTGGTGCGGTTTTAAATGATTCCGCCGTTGGCGTAGAGGATCTGGCCGCTGACCCAGCGGGCCGGCCCGGCCAGGAACGACACGACCTCGGCGATATCGTCGGGCTGGCCGAGCCGCTCCAGCGGGGCCATCCGGCGGAGTTCGTCGACCTGCTCGTCGCTCTTGCCCTCCAGGAACAGCGGCGTGGCGGTCGGTCCGGGCGCCACCGCGTTGACCGTGACATCGCGGCCACGCAATTCCCGGGCCAGGATCAGCGTGATTGCATCGACCGCGCCCTTGGTGGCGGCATAGCCCGTATAGCCGGGAAATGCGAGCTTCACCACTGAGGAGGAGAAGTTGATGATCGCGCCACCGCCGCGAATCCGCGCCGCGGCCTCTTTGTTCACCACGAACGTGCCGCGGATATTGGTACGGATCATCGCGTCAATGTCGGAGATGAGATCCAATTCGGCCAGTGGTTTGACGTGCATGATTCCGGCCGTATTCACCACGACGTCGACGCCGCCATAGAGCTGTTCGGTCTGGTCGAACAACGCCTTGACATCGCCTTCATCGGCCACGTCGGCCTGAATAGCGGTCGCGGTGCCACCGGCCGCCAGCACCGCGTCGACCGCTTCCTTGGCCCGGGCCGGATTTCCGGCGTAACTGACCACGACGCTCATTCCGTCGGCGGCCAGGCGTTCCACCGTGGTCCGCCCGATACCGCCGGAGCCGCCGGTGACAATCGCAATACGGGGGTTTTCAGCGGCGGAAGAGTCAGTAGACATGGTGCGTCCTTTCTTCGTACGAATTTCGCGGGGATCGTTAGAGGTTCGGGCTTTTCAGGCAGCAGCCATCGGCGGACGAGGCCCGCGTGGTTCAGTTGTTTTCCAGATATACGTTGCTCAGCCGCGCGGCGGCCTATCGCCTCCGGTGGCCAGCAGGCTGAGCCACTGCAACAGTAGAGCGGTTTCGGCGCCGGTGAGGGCGGTGGCGCGCGAACCCCGTACCAGCGCGGCAAGTTGCGCCGCGGCCGTGCCCAGATCGGGGTTGCCGGCGCGCTTTTTGCCACGCGCCGGCGATTCGGTAAGCAGTACGGAATGCACGGCATCCCGTACCCGGGTGGACAGATTGGGATCGACGTAGATATCCGGCTGGCTGACCAGACTCAACGCCACCCCGATATTTGCCGACATAATTGCCTCGGCGGCAATCTGCGGCTCCGTGCGCAGCCGTCCCGCCGCGGCACAGCGGTCGAGCACCTGCAGCAGCACATCGAACGCTTCCTTCGGCGCGTTCGGGGTTTTGCCCAGGGTTGGCGAAAACATGAGTCGATACACCGCCGGATGCGCCTGAGCAAACGCGACGTGAGTGTCCCAACCGGATCGCAGATCCGCGACCGGGTCCTTGGACGGTACGGCCGCGCGCTTGGAATCCAGATAACGCTCGAATCCGTAATCGACGACCGCGCTCAGCAATCCATTCTTGTCACCGAAGAGGCGGTAGAGAACCGGGGCTCCCACTCCGGCCGCATCACACACGGCCCGGGTGGCGATGTCGCCATCGCTGGAGTCGTTCAGCAGCGATTCGGCTGCCTCCAGAATCCTCGTTCTCGTATCCATGTAAGCAACGCTAACACGGTTCTGGTAACAACGCTACGGTGTGCCGTGAGTTCTGGCTTACAGCGACACCCTCCCGGCCCAGGTTCTCATTCACAACGACACCGTTCCGGAGCAGGTTCTCGCTCACAGCGACGCCCTCCCGGCCTCGGCGATATTTGGGTGAGTCTCCAACGAACGGACCGCCGACCGCGCCGGTATCACCCCCGGTGAATCCCGGGTTTGGCCGCATTCCCGGAAGTGCCGCTCTGCCAGTCCTCGGATGGCGATGTCGACCTCCGCGGGATTGCCCGATAAATCCATGGATGAACGGCTTTTCAGAACTAGGGCAGTGGCTCCGGTCGGCTCGCTGCGCGACACTGTGCGTGTCGGTCGGCGGGCGGGGGCAATGTTCACGCCACAGGTCGACGTCGTGGGGACCGAGGACGGTGCGCGATGACCGATGCGATGGTGGCGGAGTTCGACGTGCTCGCGGGCTGGACCGAAGAGGCTATCGGCGCACTCGGGTGTGACTACGCCGTTCCCGCGGCGTGCCGGGGCAGCGGCGATCCGGACGCACTGCGTTGGCTGGCGCACTCGTTGGACCTTGATCCGGATACCCGAATGCTCGACTGTGGGTCCGGAATGGGCGGTCCGGCGGCGTGGCTGCACCAGCGGTACGGCGTTCGCCCGATCTGCCTGGAGCCGATGCCGGCCGCCGCGGGTTGCAGTCGCCGCGTATTCGGGCTGCCCAGCGTGATCGCCCGCTCCCCCGCATTGCCTTTTGCCGATGGCATATTCGATGCGGCCTGGTGCCTGGGTGTGCTGTGTACGACGCCGGAGAAATCACCGCTACTGCGCGAATTGCGCCGGGTGTTGCGTACGGGTGGCAAACTCGCATTACTCGTACTGACCTACGAGCAGGATCTGTCCGAACAGGACCGGCCCAGCGCGACCGGCAACTATTTCCCGACCGGAAGGGAAATCCAACGACTGGTGGACACCGCCGGATTCGATTCGAACGAGAGCCTCGATGCGACCGCGCTGCCGCCACCGCCGCAAGACTGGCAGCGCCGCTCCAATGAGGTCGAGTCGTTCATTCGACGCCGGCACGGCGAGGATCCGCGCTGGGCACAGGCGCAACACCAATCCGACACGCTACGCACGATGTTGACCGAAGGGCGACTGCGGACACTGCTGCTGCATGCAAGCGCCTCCTAATTCCGTACCGGTAAACGCGGTTATCTATCCGTTCCGGCGTCTTCCATCACCTACGGGTTGGGCAGACTGGCGGTATACGCACCGCCATGCTGGGATCAACGCTTCTTGGGTAGCAGTGGGCCAAGGACCGCCCCGGCGCCGCCGGGCCCGCCCCCCGGCCGGCGGCGCCGCGGGTGCCCCTGTGACACCCGAAATACTGTGACCCCGAAACACCGTGACCCCGAAACACTGTGGACACTCGAAACACTGTGGACACTCGAAACGATTCCGGTCAGGCGCTGAATCGCCATCGTGTCTGGCTGAACGGTTCCCCTTTGCCGAAGGCGAAAGCGGTCACCGGCGCAACACGGTAGGTCAGCACATCGCCGCCACGGACAGCATCGGGCAGATCGGCGAACGTACCGTCGGGTGAGGTGTGCGGGCCGTACTTCTCTTCGTACGCCTGCGCGATCGTGTCCAGCTGGGTCTTATCCGTCACGAGTACGGCGTCGCCTTCAACCACGACATCGAGGCCCTCGTCGAGAGAATTGGAGCCGGTGGTCAGGACACAGCGTGGATTGCCCTGGAGATTCTTGGCCTTCTGTTCGCCCGCACCGGTGCAGAAATACAACGCGTCGCTCGACCACGCTCCCATCAACGGGGTCACATGTGGACGGCCGTCGGCACGCACCGTGGACAGCCAGTACAGCGGGGCGTTCTGCAGTACGGCGACGCCGGCTTCCCAGTCCAACGCCTGCGCCGCTGCACTGCTGAACCGTCCGTCCAACTCACCGGCAGTCATAGCGTCTCCTCATCGTGTGGGTTCGATGGTGTTGACCGGACAGACCGGCCGAACTCATCGATCCGGCCCCCGACCGCCCGGCACCGGACGACTCTGGTTGCATGGGCAGCATCCGACCCGAGGAGATGAGCGATGAGTCCGGTGGTCCTGTCCCAGAGCACACTCAATTATCTTCCAACCGCGGTGCGGCGGCCGGAATACGACCGCAGTGCTGTCCGCGTGGGGATCGTGCATCTCGGGGTCGGCGGATTCCACCGGGCGCATCAGTCGATGTACCTCGATGAGTTGCTGGCCAGTGGCGAAGCGACCGAATGGGGCATCTGCGGCGTTGGTGTGTTGCCCGAGGATGCGGGAATGGCCGAGGTTATGGCCAAACAGGACTGCCTTTACACGTTGGTGGAAAAGCACTCCGACGGCACCAAAACCGCCCGCGTGATCGGCTCGATCGTGGATTACCTGCACGCGCCGGCCGACCCGGAGGCGGTCCTGGAGCGGCTGGCCCATCCCGATACGAAGATCGTCTCGCTGACCGTCACCGAAGGCGGCTACAACATCGACGCCGTGACCGGCGAATTCGACGCGAACAATCCGGCCGTGCAACGCGATCTGACCGGTGCCGCGGCGCCGGCGACCACCTTCGGACTGATCGCTGAGGGCCTGCGCCGCCGCCGCGATCGGGGCATTCCGGCTTTCACTGTGATGAGTTGCGACAACATCGAGGGCAACGGCCATGTCGCCGGGCGGGTATTCACCGCCTACGCACGGCTGGCCGATCCGGACCTGGGCGAGTGGATCGCCGCGAATGTGCGTTTTCCGAATTCGATGGTCGACCGCATCACGCCCCGCACCACGCCGGAAGACATCGCGATGGTGCGCGACGAACTGGGCATCGAGGATGCCTGGCCGGTGGTGTGTGAGCCGTTCACCCAGTGGGTGCTGGAAGATTCGTTCACCCTGGGCCGCCCGCCCTACGACCAGGTCGGCGTGCAACTTGTGGACGAGGTTCACCCGTACGAACTGATGAAGCTGCGGCTATTGAACGCCAGCCACCAGGCGTTGTGCTATTTCGGATATCTGGCTGGATATCGACTGGCGCATGAGGCGGCGCAGGATCCGGATTTCGCGCGTTTCCTGCTGGATTACATGCGGTTGGAGGCGGTGCCGACCCTCGATCCCGTTCCGGGTGTGGATCTGCCGGCGTATCAACGGGAACTGGTGGAGCGGTTCTCCAATCCCGAGGTCCGTGACACATTGGCCCGGCTGGCCACCGACGGCTCGGACCGTATTCCGAAGTTTCTGCTCCCGGTCATTCGAATCCAATTGGCCGCCGGCGGTCCGATGGAACGCTCGGCCGCCGTCGTCGCCAGTTGGGCCCGCTACGCCGAAGGCGCCGACGAATCGGACCAACCGATCCAGATCAATGACCGGCTCGCCGACACGTTGCGGGAAACGGCCCGGCAGGGTGGCACCGCCTTCATCGACAATCGCGCGCTGTTCGGCGATCTCGGCGACAACGCCCGCTTCGTCGCGGCCTTTCTGGAGGCATCCGACCTGCTGCACACCCTCGGTGCCCGGGCCACAGTGGAACGTCTCGTCGGAAGCGATTGATCTGCCTACCATCGTTGGAGAGTTGCCGACTTAGGCGTTGGCGCAGGAGGCAGGCCATGCGCGACTATCCACAAATGATCGTTCCGGTTGATCACATCGAACCGGTGCCGCGGCGAATCCGGGCTGTGCTGGCGGAGGAATTCGTATTGGACACGACCCGGGCGTTGTATGTCTGGGAATGGGAGGGCTACCCGCAGTACTACATTCCCGTCGTCGACGTTAACCCGAAATTCCTGGTTGACGAGGAGCACACCCAACGACTGCGGCGCGGGACGGTACAGCGGTACGGACTGCAGGTGGGCGATGTGTCCCGGCCGGCGTGCGCGCGGCTGTACACGCAGGATGCGCTGGAAGGTCTGGCCGGCACCGTGCGGTTCGACTGGGATGCGCTCGATGCCTGGTACGAAGAGGACGAACAGATTTTCGTGCATCCACGCAGCCCGTACTCGCGGGTCGACGCGGTGCGCTCCAGCCGCCGGGTCCGGGTTGAACTCGACGGCGTGCTTCTGGCCGAATCCTCCGCTCCGGTCATGGTGTTCGAAACCGGCCTGCCGACCCGCTATTACCTGGACCGAATTGACGTGCATTTCGACCATCTGGTCCACACCGACACCGAGACAGCATGCCCGTACAAGGGGCGGACGAGCGATTACTGGTCGGTCCGGATTGGTGATGTGGTGCACCGTGACCTGGCCTGGTCGTACGACTTCCCGACCCGCCAGCTCTCGCCAATCGCTGGAATGGTCGCGTTCTACAACGAACGGGTGGACACAATTCTGGACGGGGTGCTGCTGGAACGGCCCAGGACCCCGTTCTCGAGCGAACACTGAATCTTACGAATTTCTCACAAGTTTTATTGTGATGTGGCTCGCCCCGATTCTTACGAAAGGCTGACGGGACAGCGTTCACGCTGGCTCTCCGCATGATTCCGGCGGCACTGTATAGGCGGAAATAACGACCGTCTTTCGCTACGGAATTGGAGATCCATGAAAACCACCGGATATCTCGCCGGAATCGGCGGCCTGGCTCTGGCTGCCGCCGGCGTGTTCGCTGCCCCGGCCGGCGCTGCCACCCCAGCTCCTGCGCAGGGCACCGTTTTCGTACAAACCGACAACCCCAGCGGCAATGCCGTCGTCACTTATGACCGGTCCGCCGATGGTTCCCTGCACCAGGCCGGGACCTACGCCACCGGCGGCCTCGGCGGTGTGCTCGACGGTTCCGTTGTGGACCATCTCGCGTCCCAGGGTTCGCTGACCTACGACCGCGCGCATGGCCTGCTGTATGCGGTCAACGCCGGCAGCAATACCCTGACCGTATTCGGCGTGGACGGCGACCATTTGCACCACCGTCAGGTTATTTCCTCCGGCGGCACATTCCCGGTGAGCGTCGCGGTGCACGGAAACCTGGTCTACGTATTGAATGCCCGCGACGGTGGCTCGGTGCAGGGTTATCTGCGGGTTGCCGGCCTGCTGGTCCGCATTCCCAGTTGGCACCGTGACCTGGGCCTGAACCCGGCCCAGACGCCCGAGTTCACCAGTACTCCGGGGCAGGTCACATTCACCCCCGACGGCTCCAAGCTGATCGTCACCACGAAAGGTAACGGCAGCAATATCGACGTGTTCGGCGTGGACGTGTTCGGTGGGTTGTCGGCCCGGCCCGTGGTGAGCGCCGATCCGGGCAACGTGCCGTTCGCCGGAACGTTCGACTCGGACGGACATCTCGTACTGACCGAGGCCGGGCCGAACGCGGTCGCGACCTTCGATGTGCGCCGCGACGGCCGGCTGAGCCTGATCAACCGCGTCGCCACCGGGCAGGCCGCGACCTGCTGGGTGGTGCGGGACGGCTCGACGATTTATGCCTCCAATGCCGGCAGTGGCACGCTTTCGGCGTTCAGCTCCTCTGGGTTGCAGCCACTGGGAAATACCGCCACCGATGGCGGTACGGTCGACACGGCGGTCACCGGCCAGTACCTGTACGCCCAGACCGGCGCGAACGGCATTGTGGATGAATTCCAGGTCGGTGCGCATGGGGCACTGACGAAGATCGGTTCGGTTACCGTTCCCGGTGCGGTCGGCGGCGAGGGAATCGCTGCCTCGTAAGGATTTTCAGTCGTCCGCGGGTCGCTGCGTTTATTAGCGACCCGCGGGCTCCTGCATTCAGGTCGTCGCCGAAAGCCGGTGTTCTTTCGGGCTCACGCCATATGCCCGTTTGAACGCCGCGCTCAACGCGAACGGGCTGGCGTACCCGACCTGCCGGGCCACCGCGCCGACCGTTGCCTCCGGTTCGCGCAACAGGTCGGCGGCCAGCGCCAGCCGCCAACTGGTCAGAAACGCGATCGGTGGTTCGCCGACCAATGCGGTGAACCGGCGGGCCAGGCTGGCGCGGGATGCGCCGACCGCTGTAGCCAGGCTCGCGATTGTCCACGGTGCCGCCGGATCGTCGTACAGCAGGCGCAGCGCCGGCCCGACCAGCGGGTCGGCCTCGGCCCGCCACCACACCGGCGCCCGCTCGCCCGCGCGCGCGAACCATGTTCGCAGCAGATCGATCAACAACAAATCCAACAACCGGTCCAGGACGACCTCCTGACCCGGATCCGCCTTCACGATTTCCCGGCCCAGCAAGGAAATCAGCGGCGAATCCCATTCCGAAGCGCGTACCACAAGCACATGGGGAAGCGCACCGAGCAGCCGACGGCTCACCTCGCTGCGCCCCTCGTACGTACCGGTCAATAGCATGGTCGCGCCGTCCCGGCTGTTGCCCCAGGTCCGTACGCCCAGCTCCATCTCGATGGCCAGATCCTCGCCGGACAAGGTGGTGCAGCGTTGTCCCGGATGGATCACAATGCTCGCCGGAGTTGCTGGATCGTCAGCGATCATGTAGTGCTCGGGTCCTAAGAGGACAGCGACGTCCCCGGGCTCTAGACGGGCCGGCTCGGCACCGGCTGGCACCAGCCACGCGCTGCCGCGAATCACTGTCGCCACCGTCAGCGGCGCCTCGTCCTCAATGCGCATCGACCAGGGCGGATCCATGACCGTGCGCAGCAGGAACGCACCCCGCGCACGAACGCCATCGAGCAGCCCGACCAACGCA
Source organism: Mycobacteriales bacterium (assembly GCA_040414495.1). GTDB lineage: Bacteria > Actinomycetota > Actinomycetes > Mycobacteriales > QHCD01 > DATAVB01. Next base: position 19,910 of record JBEDUI010000198.1, on the reverse strand, counting down.
TCCATGGTGCCGACGCTAGACGATGACGTATGTATGTGCACATCTGAACTATGGAAGGTCTCACCGGACCGCCGTTGACTAGCGGCATGACTACGAACAACATCCGGGCCGATTACGTCCGGGTCGTCGCCGGTGTCTGGAGCCGATAAACGATGTCACAACGAATTCTTGAAACGCTCACCATTGTCGCGGTGGTCGGCAGCGGAATTGCCGGCGGCGTGTTCTTCGCCTTTTCGACGTTTGTGATGCATGCGCTGGATCGCCTGCAACATTCCCGCAGCATCGCCGCGATGCAGTCGATCAACCGGGCCGCGCCGAACGGCTGGTTCATGCTGGCTTTGTTCGGCACCGCTCTGGTGTGCCTGGTCCTGGCGATCGAAGCGATCGTCCACTGGGGACAGGACGGTTCCGGGTACCGGCTCGCTGCCAGCATGCTGTACCTGGTCGCGGTCGTGGTGACGATCGGCTATCACGTTCCACATAACAATGCCCTGGCTAGCCTGGACCCGAATGCCGCCGGCGCAATGGCGGAATGGACCCGGTATTCCTCCGGCTGGACGGCGTGGAATCACGTCCGGACCGTAACTCCGTTGGCGGCCACCGCCCTTTTCGCCGTGGCCCTGCGAATCAGCTAAACCAAGACCCGGATTTCGCCGCGGACTTGGATTGAGTTCAGGTCCGGCATTCGGCCAGGGTCGCGGCTGGCTCGCGCCAGTGGGCCCAAATCCAACCCGGCCAAGGCGCGTTCCAGCTACCGCCGGGCTGAAATCGTCGGCGGGCAGGAGGACATGGACGAACGGGAACCGCCCGCCTCAATTGGGCGCCCTGACTGTGCAGCCCGGACCGGCGCGCTCCCCTCAATGCATCGTTATCCGCTGGGGAGGCCGGGTTGGTCGTGCATGGTGTTGCGCCGCGGTTGCTGCCGCGGATCGACCAATGGTGGCGGAATGACGTGTGGAATGCCGTTCAGGAAGGTTATCTGCCAACCCTTGTGATGAACGATCCAGTGATGTCTGTGGCACAACAGTGTAATCCATGCCGCCGACGTCGCGGCGGAAGACTAATCCGCGGCGGTCCGGCTTGTCCTCATCCAGAGTGCCGTCCGGATCCAACACGGCATGCAATCGGCGCGCCAGTACGCGAACGCGACGGGGGTCCATGTCCCGGGACTGTTCGGCAAGGAATTCCTCCGCTCGAGCCCGGTCGGCCGGATCGACCGTCGGCGGCAATTTCTTCATCGCCTGGCCGATCACCTGCACATGCTCCGCCGACAGCGCACCCTCTGACGCCGCGGCCGCGGTGGCCGGCAATTCTGGCTCCACGAGCTCACCGGAGATGCTGACGGAGCCGACTAATTCCTGTGCCGACCGGATCCGGGCCCGGGCCTCACCGGGCGAGAGCCACAACCGCGCCACCAAGAACGCTTCGGTCGTCAAACCCGCTTGCTGACCGGCCACATCCTGCACATCAAACTCCATCACAGACCGGAGCCGACCAAACTCCAACCGCCGCATCGCCCGTTCATATCGTTCCACCGAATCCGCGAACTTCGGTCCCCCCGAGCACCACAACCTCGCCTGATCCATCCGATCCGCCGCAGCTTCCATCAACCGGACGACATCCTCCAACGGATCCGGGTCAAAAGGCGTCGCACTACTCATAAACAAAACTCTAGAACCACCCACCGACAAAACCGGGGCGGCCGCAGAACACCCCAAACAAAAGAATTACTTCTAGTCACCAACACGTCACAATCCACGCCACATAAGCGATCCACGCCTGGCAGAGCCAATGCGCAGATCGCCGAACCACTCATATCCTCGGCACCATGCCGCCCAGAACCAGCGCCCCTAAAGGAAAGGTGACGGCTAACGCCAGTCGATTTATTGGAGTCCGCACGCAAGTAACGCTGGATTCGGCAACAAAAGACAACCTGATCAGAAACGAAGTCCGCCAAAGCCCTCGGCAGCCGGCGAAGAATCACGCTAGCTGGAGCCGTGATGAAGCGTGGCCCAGATTCCGTACCCGGCGAAAACGCAGCCCGCCACCGCCAGCACGAACGAGACCGCAACCCGGCCACCGTACCGCGCGCTGAACCGCGGATACACCGCGAAAACCATGAGCTGACTCAGCCACAACGCGACCAGCGATGGCTTGATCAGGCTGCTATAGAACCGATCCGGATTGATCAGACTGATCGGGCCGGCGGCGATCAACGGAACCGCGATCACAGCAGCGATTCGCCGAACCGACCGGCCCGTCACCGCGTGCAGGATCCGCGTCAACGCCAGGTATTCGACCAGCATCACGCCGGCAACACTCGCGGCGACGCCGATACCGACCGTGACCGCGAGCGCGTGACCGGAAAGCACCTGCGCCACCGACATGCCCGGAATCGCGGCCCGGGTAAATGCCGGATTCTCCGCGTACGGAAATACGGTCGCGATGACTCCGGCCGCCACCAACACATAACCGGCGACCAGACCCCGACGAACGGTCCGGGTCGGCCGCCTGACCTCGCCACCGAGGAACAACGGCAGGCTGCCGCAGATATACAGCAGCGCGGTCTGGGCGGTGGCGGTGGCGAATGCCCCGGCCGGCGCATGCCCACCGAACGACGAGACCGGACTATCGTGACCGATCGTCACACCGGCCAGAATTCCGACCAGAATCATTTGTCCGGCCGCGAGAATTCCGGTCACCGCCAGCGTCGCCGCCCGCCCGGCCAGCATCACCGCCGCCAGCGCAACCGGAATAGCTATTTCCAGCGCCGGTTGGTACGGCCTGACGCCCGGCACCACTCTCGGCAGCGTGTCGTACACAATGGACGCTGTCGTATAAAGTAGATACAGCACATAGCTGAAAATCCACAGCCCAGCCTGCATCAGGGCAACCCGTCGACCGGCTGCGGCATCGACAAAGGAATACAGTCCGCCGGCGCTGGCGATATGGCGCGAATAGTGCAGCCAGATCGCCAGCGGTACGACGAAAACCACCGCCGCGGCGACCATTACCAAACCGGCCGAAAAACTGGCATCGGCCACAATGGTCGGCGCGTATAAAGCGGCTAGCGCCAGTGGACCACCCAATGAGGTGATCGTGACGCCGAGAAAAGCCCATCCCCCGACCGGCCGTCCCCCCGAAATGGACGGCCGGTCGGGGAGCTGTGAAATGGCGTCGCCCGCAAGCGGTGCGGGATCGGCGGCCTGAGCTGAGCTCACGCCCAGCCGCCGCCACCGCTGCCGCCACTGCTGTGCGAAGGCGACGGGCTGCTGGACGAGCCGCCGGACGAGCTGCTCGTGTTGGTCAGCTGCTTACCCGCGGGGGAAACCAGCCACCACTTGGCGCCGAAGTTGTTGATGCCTTCACCGTTGGTCTGTCCGGCGCCATTGTCACCGGAGTAGTAGTACAGCGGGTGACCGTTGTACGTGACCTGGGTGGCACCGCTGGAATCCTTGATCGTGCCGATCTTCGCGGTGGCCGCGCCCGTGCCATGCGGCATGCCATTGGTGGTCAGCGCGGGCCACAGCACCAGGCAGCTGGCGTTACACGACGACATCGTCGACGTGTCCGATGCGAACAGATATACCGCCCGACCCTTGCTGTCGGTCAAATACGTACCCATCGGACCCTTGTGGGTCACCACGGTTGTGCCGGTCGCGGATCCGCCGGATGGCGCCGAAGTCGACGAGGATGCCGAGCTGGGTGGGGCGGACGAACCGCCTGATCCTGAGGCACTATTGCCGGAACTTCCGCAGGCCGCCAGAACCACTGCGGCGGCAGCCAACGGAAAACCGACCTTGCCGACCTGAATAAGCGGTCTGGGCAAGCTGGTCTTCATAGCTTTCATCTCCCCGTGCACCGGGATCGCACCGGCACCACTGTGTGAACCTTCACCAATGGACACGTGGTCCGGGGCAAGCCAGTTCATTGTGAGTCGGTGCACTACGTCACCGGGGAGAGAGCTGAGCCAGCGAAATGTCCTATCTGGACCGCTTATACAGAAGGGAATCGGGCGCGGGCCGCTCCTCTTGTCCGGAAAAACCGGACGTTGCTAGGCGTAAGTTGAGATTCAGCTGAGAATGCGCCGTCCTTTTGTGGAGCCAGTCTCAGTACGCAACTCAGTACGGGCACCGTACGGCGGCGACAGCCTGCTGCCCCTGCGCATCAAGCGAACGCAGTTCGTCGAGGAATGTGCCGAAATGGTGCCGCGGCTTGTACCCGATGACATCGGCGCCCAACAGGTCGACGACGCTGGGCTGACGAGCGATGTCGATCTCGTACCGTTCCAGTAACGCACGGCTATCGGGAAATACCCGCTCGCACACACCGAGCGGATCCTCGCTCCAGCCCGCCACCTGGTCCGCGGTGAACCCATTGGCCCGCACCGCATTGACGACCAAACCCTCGGGTTCGGCATCGACGGCTGGTTCGCGGCCGAGGTACTCCACCGAACGCTCAACGCAATCCAGTACGTCCTCGCGATCCACACCGCCATAGAGCAGCCTGGCGCCGTATCGGTTGAGGTAATTCTCGCCCCATGGCGTGAAATCGTGCGGACGGATGGTCACGTAGCGCAGGCCATGGTTGCGGCGGTGGTATTCGCACAGTTCTTCGCCGATACGTTTGGTGAATCCGTATTTCTCGTAATGCCCGTGCCAGGACTGCGAGGAAAGAAATACGAGCCGGCGAATGCCAGCGGTCAATGCCGCCTGCAATGCCCAGAATGTGCCGTCGACGTTCAGCCGCCAGAAGTCGGCCTCGGTCTTGACCCGCGAATGCACGCCGTGCCAGGCCGGCGTGTGCAGCAGGAGGTCACAGCCGGCCGCGGCGCGTTCCAAACCGAAACCGGCCTGGATATCGCACTGCACGAACTCCAGGCCGGCGAACGACGGTTCGTCCGGCAGCGGGTCGAGGTCACTGAGCACCAGTTCGTGGCCGGCCGCGCGCAGCCGGTCGACCATCCCCCGGCCGATGTTTCCCGTGGCACCGGTGAGCAAAATCCGCATCACGACCTCCTGAACTGACGACCAGCCATGCCCTCGGGCCGAGGGCGATCAGATGGGATCAAGGATTCGGGGAATAGGCACGGGCTTTGTCCGCGTACGGCCACCACCGTGCCCCAAGCGCCCGACCCGAATGGCAACCAATGGTTGCCATCAAGCTTGGACGTCGCTTATGGTTGCATCATGACTACATCGCTACCGAACCTTGACGACGTCATCCGTCATGTCCGCGACCTGCATCCGCGGGGATCGGAGCTGGAGCGGGTCCAGGACGCGGTTGATGTCGCATCGAGCCTGAACGAACTCGGCGATCATCTGGTCGGGCATTTCATCGACGAGGCCCGCACCGCCGGCGCATCGTGGGCCGCGATCGGCGAGCACCTTGGGCTGAGTCGGCAGGCGGTCCAGAAACGCTACGCGCCGCAGCCGGACCGGGACGAAGAGCCACCCAGGTCGCCCAAGTTCTTCGACCGGATGATTCCGGAGGGGAAATTCGTCATCGTGCACGCCCAGGAGGAGGCACGACGCCGGCAGGCCAGCTATATCGGCACCGAACACATATTGCTGGGAATTGTCGCCGAACCCGAGGCGACCGGAGCCAAGGCACTGAGCAAATGCGGGGCCACACCCGAGGTGATCACCGCCGCCATCAACGGTCGGATCGGCCTACCCACGGGCGAACCTCGTACCGATAAATTGCCATTTACCCCGGCCGGGAAGTCGGTGCTCGAACATTCGCTGCGCGAGTCGCTCCGACTCGGCCACGATTACATCGGCACCGAACACCTGGCGTTGGCTTGTTTTACCGTGTCCCAGGGAATGGTTTCCGAATTGCTCGGCAACCTCGGCGTCAGCTACGACAAGCTGCGGGAGGCCGTGACCTCCTTGACTGCCGCCAAAGCCGGCTAAGGCCCGATCGTGGTGGCGAGAAAATCGAGCGTGCTGCGCCACGCCTCGCGCTGACCATGCGCGATTCCCTCCGGCGTACCACCGGAAATCAGGTCGTGATTACGGTTCACGGTCGCCGGTGTGGCCGGCGGGCGCAGAAAATGCCCGGCATGCGGCAATAACAGCAACCGGTCGTCACTGCGGCCGTGGCGCTGCCGCCGGGCGATCAGGTCAGTGGCCATCATCGCCGAAGGCCATACGGCGTCCGAATCGCCGGCGACCGCCAGCAGCGGCGCGTCGATTTTCTCGACCGCGATGGCGGCTTCCTCAGCCGATTCGTCGTCCAACGCCGGACCGTAGGCCGGCAGCAATGCCAGCGCATTCGACCGGCTGCGGGAAAACCACCGACCCACCTTGTTGGCCAGCAGTTGCCCCCGCAGCCGTTGTCCGTGCATGGGCAGCCAAGGCAGGTCGGCACCGTCCCGCGTCAGCGACGACATTCGGGCCGCGCCAGGCGCCTGCCAGATTACCGACGTCGGCGAAAATACAATCACACTCCGCACTGAGGGCACATTTCGTCCACTCAAACCGGCCAGCGCCAACGCCGTACCCACCGATACACCCCACACCGCGAGCCGGGTCGGGTCCACACCGGGCGCGGCCCGCAACGCGGTCAACGCCTGTCCTACTGTCTCGACCGGAATCCGCTGGAACGAGTCGGGAAGCCCTGGTTCGCCCATATAACTGAGGACCGCGGCGAGGTAACCACGGGAAGCCAACAATGCGGCCGCCCCCGCCATCGCCTCGAGCCCAGCACGACCAGGCACGATCAATACGGTGGGCCGGGAACGCTCGTCGTCAGATGCGTAAACACGCAGCCGCCAGCCCGGCCCGGATAATTCATCGTTCCGCCGCTGGTCGCCGTACTCGCGATACACCGTCTGGTAGGCCAATTCACCCGCACACTCGGCGGTCACCGTGCACCGCCAGGACGTATCCGGCGCCGCGAATGCGACTGGCGCGCAACCTCGGTCCGCGAACTGCATCGTCCACCATGGACGGTCCGGATCGTCGAGTCGCACCAGTCCATCCGCACCGACCGGATATTGCCCGACCGACCGCCAGACATGCCCGGCCGCGTCGACGCCGGCAATGGTCAACCGTGTCTCCGCCGCCGCGCCACCGGGAATATCGGTCACCAGCAGCCGGGGCGGCTCGTCCACAGGTCCGCGCACGGGATCCACTACAAGCCTCACGGGCGCGGCTCCTTAGCGTTGCGGACGACTGCCGGGACGAAATCTCAGTGCCCCAACGTATCGCCGCGAAACACCAGCCAGCCCGCGTTTGCCGCAAAGATTGCCGCCATCTTCGCCAAAGGCGCGCCCAACTTGCACCGGATCGGTTTATCCGTGGCGATTATCCACAGTGTACGGCTATTCCCGGCAGCCCACTAAAAGTCAGCCGCGACGGGCACGGGCCCGGCGTTTCCCCTCGTGCATCGCCTGCACCCGGGCCACCGGAATCGCCCGCCCTTCCTCGATCAGATCGGCTGGCAAAGACTGTGGCGGCGGCATCGTCTCCGTCCATGGGTCCTGATCGCGCAACAGGCCAACGGCATTATGAATCGTAAAATCGGCCGGCGTAATGCGGTCCAGGTCATCCCACCCGACCGGAAACGAGACCGGCACACCCGGCCGCACCCGCGGGCTGTAGGCGGCCACGATGGTGGCCCCGCCGGCCCGGGTGGAATCGAGGAATACCTTGCCGCCACGGTCTTCCTTGATATACGCCGTGGTCGCCAGGTCCGGATCGATACGTTCGGCCCGGGCCGCCAACGCGCGCGTCGCCGCAGCGACATCTTCTATAGAAGCGGCCTCATCCAGCGGCACCACGATATGTACGCCTTTCGCGCCGCTGGTTTTCACCGCGCCGGCCAACCCGGAATTCGTCAGCGCCTGCCGGACCATGAGCGCCGTTCGTACCACCACATCAAAAGGCCCGCCCTCAGGCGGATCCAGGTCGAGAATGAGGTGTGTCTGCCGATCCGGGCGCTGCGACCGGACCAGGGTCGGGTGATATTCAATAGCCCGCTGATTTCCGAACCACAGCAGCGTACGGCGGTCGTTGCACAATGCGTACGAGACCTCGCGTTTCGAGGACTCGGCCCACAGCGAGACCCGCGGCACCCATTCCGGCGTGTATTTCGGGACGTTTTTCTGCATGAACGGTTTCTGTCCGCGTAGCACCCGAATGACGGACAGCGGCCGGTCCCGTAACACCGGAATTATCCGGTCCCTAATGGCATCGAGATAATCGATCAAATCGCGTTTGGTAGCCCCGGCACCCTCGAATAGGGGTTGGTCGAGGTTGGTCAGCGACACTCCGTCGCGTTCGTCGGTCATTTACGCGATTGCGGCAGCTTGACCGAGCCGCGTCGTTTGGCTGGTGCGGACGGCGGCGGTACGACCGGACCAATATCGCCGTCCGGCGCCTCGTCCAGGTCGACGATCACCGGCGCATGGTCGGAGGGACCGGTGCCCTTACGGGCCTGCCGGTCGATCCAGGCCGCCTTGACCCGACCCGCCACCGGCTTCGTGGCCAGCACCAGGTCAATGCGCATGCCGAGATCCTGGTGGAACATCCCGGCCCGGTAGTCCCAATAGCTGAAAATGCGCTCATTCGGCCAGTGGTCCCGCACCACGTCATGCAGGCCGACCGCCTCCAGCTGCGCCAACGCCTCCCGCTCCGGCGGCGTCACGTGGGTGTGCCCGACGTAGGCCTGCGGGTCGAAGACGTCATCGTCGGTCGGCGCGATGTTCATGTCGCCGCACACCACGGCATCGTCCGGGCCGCCGCGCACCATGTCTCGCAGCGCGGCCAGCCACGCCAGTTTGTACTGGTAGTGGTCGGAATCGGGCACCCGGCCGTTGGGCACGTACACCGACTGCACCCGCACCCCGCCGCAGGTCGCCGCCACCGACCGCGCCTCCGGCTCCGGAAAACCCGGCCCGCCCGGAATTCCGCGGACAATATCGGCCACGCCAACGCGCGACAGAATCGCCACGCCATTCCACTGGACCTCGCCGTTCAGCGCGCTCTCGTAGCCCCGATCGGCCAATTCCTTGCCGAGCAGCGCCTCGAAGGCGTCATCAGCGAGCTTGGTTTCCTGCAGGCACACCACGTCCGGCTGACGTTGATCGAGCCACGGCAGCAGTCGCGGCACCCGTTGCTTGACCGAGTTCACGTTCCAGGTAGCTATTCGCACGCGTCTACGGTAGTCGCGATCAGTGCCCAATCGGTTGGATACCGGCGGCGACGGCGATTTCCCGGTACGCGGCAGCGAGATCGTCGATCTGGGCGTGCGCGTTCAGGCCGCTCGGGTTCGGCGCCACCCACAACTGCGCGCCGGCCAGGTCTTCGGGCTGTCGGCCGAGCGCGGACTTCGGCCGCCCGAATGCGGCCCGGTACGCGGTGACGCCGAGGACGGCGACCACCTTCGGCCGGATCTGCGCGACCCGCCGCTGTAGTTTCTGACCGCCGGCGACCAACTCGTCCCGCCCCAACTCGTCGGCCCGGGCGGTCGCGCGGTTGACCAGGTTGGTGATGCCGATGCCGCGCTCGATCAGATGCGCCTTGTCCTCCTGGGTAAATCCGGCCGATGCGTCGATCGGCCGGTCGACGATCCCGGCGCGGAACAGGGCCGGATAGAACCGGTTACCCGGCCGGCCGAAATGGCTCTGCGCCGCGGCAGTCCACAGGCCCGGATTGATTCCGACGAACAGCAGCCGTACGCCGGATCCGAGCAGATCGGGCACGCTGGCGTCCCGAAAGGACTCCAGCTCGGCCCTGGTAAATCCCATACGCGCAGTTTAAGAAACGTCTTTACGTAACAGCGTGCAGACCGTTTCGTACCGGTAGACGACCCCGTCGGAAGTCTGCTGGTCCCACGAGTCGGGTTCGCGACCGTAGGCGACGTAGCCGAGCCGTTCATAGAGCGCCCTGGCCCGGGGATTGTTGTCCTCGACGCTCAGCATCGCGGCCGACAGCCCGTGCGCCCGAATACGTTCCTCCAAGACCTCGATGAGGAACGTACCGATTCCCAACGACTGCAGCTCCGCGCGTACCGCCAGCGAACCGATCTCGCCCATGCCCGGACGAGACCGGTAATTCACCTCGCCCCGGGCCACCGACTCCCCGTTCGCCGCCGCGAACACGGCGACGAAATCCTTGGCGGCTTCGCGGCGCATCGCCGCCCTGATCTGCCGTACGGTGAGCGGAGAGGCCCAATTCGACATTCCGGTCAGGTCGACATCCCGGATATCGCGCGCGGTCAATTCCAGCGCGACGGTCCGGCTGACCACATCGGACATCAGCGGTTCTCCCCTCAGGTATGGGGCGATTACACTGCTACGGTGCAGGTCCTGTCACTGCGATTTATCGGCTTTGAACTCCAGGTGCGGTCCATCCGTTTCATTACTACAATCTCGTAGTAGCCATTGCGGGGAGGCGCACGTGAATGATCGTGCCGGCGCGCTCGAGGCGCGACCAGGAACGGGCCGGGACGTCGCATGACCGCGCCCATGCCCCCAACGATTTCGGCACCGCCGGATGTACAGGATCCGACCCAGGAAGTCCGTCCCGCTGAAAACCGGTGGGCCGGGCCGACCCGGCTCGTACTGAGCTTTGCCGCGCCCGTCGTTCTGGTCGTGCTGGTTGTCTGGCACTGGCCGACGGTACGAGCCGGGATCATCGCGATGGGCGGCGCGAACCGGGCCTGGCTGCTGACCGCCGTTGCCGCGGTTGGCCTGACCTGGGTCGCTGGAACGTGCTGTCAGCTCGGTGCGACGACCCGGCGGATACCGTTCAGCCGGGTATTTTTCACGCAGGTTGCCGGTTCGTTCGCCAACCACGTGCTTCCGGCCGGTGTCGGCGTGGCCACGCTCAATGTGCGGATGCTGCGCAAGTCCGGCCTGAGCATGCCCGGCGCGGCCGGTGCGGTCGGGCTCAATGCCGGCGCCGGGTTCGCGGTGCACGCGTTGGCGCTCGGCGGTCTGCTGCTCCTGGCCAGTCCGCGCGTCGATCACGTAGGCGCTAACCGGCTCATCGCGCTCAGCGCGGGCTTTACCGTGCTTATCCTGTTGGGCGCGTTGCTGGTCCGCCGTACCTTACGGCGCGGCGGTCGGCTGGCCGAACATATTCGGACGATTCTGAGCGCCAGCCGGGATGTCATGCACAATCCGGTTCGCTCAGCCATGCTCTGGGGCGGATCGGCCGCAGTGCCGGTGCTGCACATTCTCACGCTCGCCGCGGTCGTACGCGGCCTGCACTATCCCGTTTCCATTCTCACGATCGGCGTCGTATATCTGGGCGCTTCCGCCCTATCGGCCGCAATTCCCGGTCCGGGCGGGTTCGGCGCGCTGGACGTGACATTGTTGGCCGCGCTCACCGGAGTCGGAATGCCGGCCAGCACGGCGGCTGCGGCGGTTATCGGATACCGACTCGTGACGGTGTGGCTGCCGCTGATGCCGGGCCTGGTGACACTGCTATTCCTGCTACACCGCCGAATCGTTTAACCGGTCGCAAACCCCACGGCGCCATCGATTGTGGCATGGTTTCTCGGGCTAATTCCGCACCCGGCCCGCTCCGGCGGTCCACAATCGTCGGTGTGCGGTACGCGACGATGCGACGGATTGTGCTGGCGATCATCATTCTCGTGGTTCCCATCGCCTGCACCAGCCACACCACGTCGCGATCAGCACCAAGCCAGCCAAAGAAATCGGCCAGTCCCAGTGCCACCAGCACACCCAGCACCGTTCCACCGGCTGTCCTGCGCATGGGCCGCAACGGCATGACATCGTCCTGGGTGATCGCGGAAAACCGTAAACCCGGCACGCGGTCCTGGGCCATTTCCGGATCGGGTACGCCAATATCCGGTTACGCCAACGCAATCTCGGCTCAGGCCGGACAACGGGTGACGCTGTACGTATCCACGGCCGCGCCGCAATTCCAGGTCACCGCGTACCGCATGGGCTATTACGGCGGCACCGGCGCCCGGACGATCTGGCACTCATCCAGCGTGCCGGGCTCGCAACAGCCTCAGTGCCCGCTGGCCCAGGGCATCAACATGGTCGAATGCCATTGGCGAGCCAGCCTGTCCTTTGTGGTCGGTGACGCCTGGGTGCAGGGCGACTACCTGCTCAAGCTGACCTCGTCCGGCGGCGGTGCCAGCTACGTTCCCTTGACGGTCTGGGATCCGCACAGCAAATCGACCTATGTCGTCATGAATGCCGTACTTACCTGGCAGGCCTGGAATACCTACGGCGGCTATGACATGTACGGCGGCGGGGCGCCCGGCCAGACCCCGCAGTACGACGCGCGGGCCCGGGTGCTTTCCTTTGACCGACCCTATGCGTACGGCGCGGGTGCCGGCGATTTCCTCGGCAACGAACTGCCACTGGTGGAATTTGTCGAACAATACGGCCTGGACGTCACGTATTGGACCGATATCACCCTGGCCGAACACCCGCAGTTGTTGCTAGCGCACAAGACCTTGCTCAGTCTCGGTCACGACGAACAATGGTCAGCGGCCATGCGCACCGGCGCGACGCAGGCCCGCGACCACGGCGTGAACCTCATCTTCTTCGGCGCCAGTCCGGTGCTGCGCAAGGTCCGGCTGGAATCCTCACCGCTGGGAGCCGACCGGCGGGAGGTCAACTACCGCGATGCCACCGCGGACCCGCTCTATGGCAAGAACAACGCCGAGGTCAGCCAGAATCAGTGGAGTGAGCCGCCGGCCAGCCTGCCCTCCAGCGAATTGGTCGGCGCGTCGTACGGCGGTTATGGCATCGACTCCGACATGATCGTCACCCAGCCGCAGTCATGGCTGTTCACCGGCACCGGCCTGCACACTGGTTCGGCGCTGTCCCGGCTGATTCGCTATGACTACGATTTCTACGACACCAGCTCGCCGCATCCGGCCAACGTACAAGTCCTCACGCATTCGCCGGTCGGCGGCGGGAATTACGCGGACACGACGTATTACACGACCCTCCAGAGCAAGGCCGGGGTATTTGAGACCGGTACGAATTACTGGGTCGCGTCGATGAGCCCGTGCGATCCGCATGCGGCCGGCTGCCCGAACGATCTGATCCGGCAGATCACCGGAAATCTGTTCCGGGTCTTTGGCGCCGGGCCGGCCGGCGAAACCCACCCGAGCTGAGCTTGCTACCGCTCCAATAACACAGCCGATTCACAGGTTCACTCACGTCGGCCCGGATCGGCTTGACGAGCCCCAGACCTTCTGCCACTGTTTAACTATGGGGATAGATAAACAGATAAGCGGATCGCCGGTCGAGTTCCGGCTGGACCCTGGTTCGGGCGTACCGACGTACCTACAGCTCGTTCGTCAGGTCGAGGACGGACTGCGGCTGGGTCACGTGCAGCCAGGCGACCAACTGCCCAAGGTCAAGGACGTGGTCGCGGGGCTCGCGATCAACCCGAATACGGTGTTGAAGGCATATCGGGAGTTGGAGCACAAAGGACTGGCCGTCGGTCGCCCCGGCCAGGGCACATTCATCCGCGACACGGTCAAGGTCGTACCACTGCGCGAACAGCAGCGGCTGCGGACCGGATTGATGCGCTGGCTTTCCTCAGCTACCGATGCCGGGCTGGACGAGGACGGAATTCGAGCACTGTTCACCAGCGCCCTCCATGACCTGACCCGGCAACAAAAGGGGGCCGCGTCATGAATGTCATTGAGACGCATGGCCTGGGTAAGCGCTATCGCCGGTCGTGGGCGCTACGGGATTGCACGTTGGCGATTCCGGCCGGCCGGGTGGTGGCGCTGGTCGGCCCTAACGGCGCCGGCAAAACAACACTGCTGCATCTGGCGGTCGGCCTCACCAAACAGAGCGAGGGAGAAATAGCGGTCCTCGGTGGAGAGACGCCCGGTTCCGACAAGGCGCTGGGCCGGGTCGGTTTTGTCGCCCAGGACACGCCGTTGTATTCGTATTTGAGCGTCGCCGATACGTTGCGGTTAGTGGCCAACCTGAGCGGGTCGCTGGACGAGGCACACGCGCGGGAACGTCTGTCGGCGCTGAACATTCCCATGGATCGCAAGGTGGGCCAGCTCTCCGGTGGTCAACGCTCGCAGGTCGCGCTCGCAGTCGCTCTGGCCCGACATCCGCGGCTGCTGATTCTCGACGAACCGGTGGCCCGGTTGGATCCGCTGGCCCGGCACGAATTCATGGGCGCGTTGATGGCGGCCGTAGCCGAGGAAGAGATTTCCGTGCTGCTGTCCTCCCACGTTGTTTCCGAATTGGAACGGGTTTGCGATTATCTGGTCGTGCTGGCCGATGGTCGGGTGCAGGTGATCGGCGCGGTTGAGGATCTGCTGGAAACGCACAAGGTGCTGACCGGTCCGATCGAACAGGCCGACGATATCGCCGACACGATGGCCGTGGTCAGCGACACCCGGGCCAGTCGCAGCGCCCGGCTGCTACTGCGAACCAATGACCGCGAACTGCTCCCGGCTGGCTGGCAGGCTGAATGCACCAATCTTGAAGAAATCGTGCTGGCCTATTTACGGGTCCCCCATGTCAGCGCGTTACCCGGGCCTAGCGGCCAGCAGGATCACGTCGAAGAGAGGTCCGCATGACCGGCGCTACCATCGCGACCCCGCCGATAAAATGGCGGATACGCGGATTGTCCTGGGTCACCTGGCGGCAGCATCGCTCGGCGATCGCCGGATTCATCGGGCTGCTGGTGCTGCTCGCGATCTTCCTCGTGGTCAACGGATTGAGCATGCACAGCGGCTACGACAAGATCGGTCTCAATTCCTGCGGAAACCCGTACGGGCAGAATTGCGCCAACCAGCTTGAGGCTTTCCAGAACGACTATCAGAAGTGGGCACAGATGGTGCCGCGGGTGTTTGCCTTCCTGCCAGGCGTCATCGGCGTCTTCATCGGAGCACCGCTGGTGGCCCGCGAGCTGGAAACGGGGACATTCCGGTTCGCCTGGACCCAGGGCAGCAACCGTATCCAGTGGGTGGTCACCAAGCTGGTGTTGCTCTCCGTGGTGATCTGCGCAGTGTGTCTGGCCTTTTCCGCGCTGTTCGCCTGGTGGTTCGGGCCCTGGCACTCCTTGGTGGGCCGGATGGCCAGCGGACAGACGTATGAGACCGAAGGCATCGTGTTCACCGCCCGGGCATTGTTCGGCTTCACTCTCGGTGCACTGCTCGGCACCGTCATCGGGCGGACCGTACCCGCGATGGCCGCGACGGCGGCGGCCTGGTTGGCCGTCGTCTGGCCCTCAGTGGTCTTCCTGCGGCAGCTGATCATGAAACCAATCGTCGCGTCCGGAAACACTGTGCAAAACATAGCGACAGCCTGGACGGTCAGCCATGGGGTGCAGAACTCGTCCGGGCATCATCTCAGCCAGTCCGAAATGAACGATCTCTTCACGCAGGCTCGCAGTGATGGCATCAATTCACCGCCAACGTTTGATCGCTGGCTGGCCCAGCACCACTACACCGAATGGACATCGTACGAACCAAACAGCCGGTTCTGGCATTTCCAGATTGTCGAATCAGCCTGCTACGTCGTGGTCGCGTTGTTGGTGGCCGGCGCCACGGTCTGGTGGCTGCGTCGACGAATCGTCTGACCGTCGAGCGCCAAGCCGGGACCGGTAGCTGTTCGCCAGACCCAACACGACGGCCGCGATAAATACGCTCAGCGGCACGTCGTAGCTGACGAGGCCGGCCAGCGCGATCACAATGGACAGTGGCAGGTGTAGTCCCGGCTGGTTATCTGCTCGCTGCGCTCGCTCCACAGTGTCTGGACCTTGTGGCTGACCCCGGTATCGCCGCCGGTGAATGATCGCGACAACGCCTCCAGTTGCATCGCGACCTCCTGCATCGGCGGCGCTTCCGGTGAGACGCCGGCCGCCATCTGTTCCTGGGCGGCGCGATACAACCGCGGCTACTCCGACTCCGTGCAACAGGCCCTTGTCCTCGAAGTGCCGCAACGCACGGACGGTGCGTCCACATTCGCCGGCAAGCTCCTCGATTGTCCACGACTGTCGTTCCATGCCGGTAACTCTGACATCTCACGTCGCGTCAGGTTCAACCCCGATTCACCTCATCCGCGCTGGGTGGTGCGCCACACCCCGGGGTCGCGGGAACGTGGCCGAAACAGGAGGTGTCGCGATGGGCGCGTTCCGCGGTGCGGATTGGCAACCGGATCCCGACCGGCCCGACGTTGTGGCCATGGTGCGCGAGTCCGACGAGGAGCGGCTGCCCGACCTGCTCGGGTTGCGCTATGGACGGATGCTCGCTTCGCCGTTCACGTTTCTGCGCGGATCGGCCGCGGTCATGGCGGCGGACCTCGGCCAGCTGCCGCAGTCGGGCCTGCGGGTGCAGGCGTGCGGTGACGCGCACATCGGCAATTTCCGGTTGCTCGGCACACCCGAACGCCAGCTGAATTTCGATATCAACGATTTCGACGAAACGCTGCCGGCGCCATTCGAGTGGGACGTGCTGCGGCTGGCCGCGAGCGCGGTGGTGGCGGCCCGGCTGAACAAGTTCTCAGCCAAGGCGTGCCGGCAGATCGCCAGCGCCGCCGCCCGTTCGTACCGAATTCATATGCGTGATTACGCGCAGGGCCGCCCGTTGGACGTCTGGTATTCCGGGATCGACAGTACGGTCCTGGAAGAGGTACTGGCCAACGCGACGATCGACGCCAAGCAGAAACAGCTGGCCCGCCGGCGGATCAGGAAAGCCCGGCAGAAGGACAATCTCCGGGCGCTGCGCCGGCTCACCACCGTCGTTGATGGGACGCTGCGGTTTCGCGATGATCCGCCGCGACTCCAGCACAACCGGGCCGACGACGAATTGGTGCACGAGGCCATCCGTATGTATCGCGGCACGTTGCCGCCGCATATCCGGGTGCTGTTCGACCGATACACCTTTGTGGACGATGCGATGAAGGTGGTCGGCGTCGGCAGCGTCGGAACCCGTTGCTGGGCCGTCCTTTTCGACGGTGGCGACCAGAACAGCCCCTTGGTGCTCCAGGTGAAACAGGCCGGTTCGTCGGTCCTCGAACCGTTCGCCGGGCGCAGCAAGCATCGACTGCACGGACAACGCGTCGTAGAGGGCCAACGGCTGATGCAGGCGGCTGGTGACATTCTGCTTGGCTGGACCCGGACGAGGCTCGGCGGCATCGATTACTACGTGCGGCAACTGTGGGATATGAAAGGAAAACTCGACACGCAGATGATGACCGAGGAATCGATGGCGCTGTTCGCGGAATTATGCGGCTGGACGCTGGCCCGCTCCCACGCCCGCAGCGGCGACCCCGGCGCGATCTGCGATTATCTCGGCACCGACAAGTCGTTTGAGCGTTCGGTGCGGACGTTCGCGGTCAACTATGCCGACCAGACCGAACGCGATCACGAACGGCTCTGTGCCGCGGCCGAGAAGGGTGATCTACCGGTAACCGCGGAGTAGCGCCGGCCGGTGTTACGTGGCAGCGTGGCGGGTATGTCGATTGCCCCGTTGCCAACCGCGCGGCCAGTGATGCTGCGTGCGCAGGTGCAGGCCGCGCCGGAGCCGGAGCAGTGTGGCTCGTTGGCGCGCGGACTGACAAGTTGGTTTGTGCCCGGTGCCGGAACGGTCAGCTGCGTGCTGCCGCGCGGGCACCACGGTGAGCACAGTGGAGCGACACGAGCCATGCTGGGACGATTCTGGTTGACGTATCGCTGGTAATGCTGGCCGCAACCGGCGTTGTACGGGCAATCCGGTGCCGGCCGGTATGGTCGGAGGGCGAAGCCACCCGAAAGGACCGTCCCATGGCACCGCACCCCAACGTCGTTGTCTTCCTGACCGATCAACAGCGCTGGGACACCACCGGCCTGCACGGCAATCCGATGGACCTTACGCCGAATCTGGACCGGGCCGGTCGGGCTGGCACCCATTTCGCGAATTCGTTCACCTGCCAACCGTTGTGTACGCCGGCGCGGGCCTGCCTGCAGACCGGGCTTTACCCGACCACCGCCGGTCCGTACCGCAACGGCATCGCGTTGCCCGAGGATTCCGAAACGCTTGCGCACCATTTTCGCACGGCCGGATATACCACCGGGTACATCGGCAAATGGCATTTGGGCGATCCGACCTCGCGCGGACCGGTTGCGCCGACGCAGCGGGGCGGCTACGAGTACTGGCTGGCCGCCAACGCGTTGGAGCACACCTCGGACGCCTACAATACGGTCGTCTATGACAATGACGGGCAGCCGGTGACATTGCCCGGCTACCGGGTCGACGCTCTAACCGATGCCGCGATCCGTTATATAGATGGAGTTCGGGAAGATCCGTTCTTTTTGTTTTTGTCGTTCCTGGAACCGCATCATCAGAATCGCCGGGATGATTATCCGGCACCCGAGGGATACGAAGAGCGGTACCGCGGTCCGTGGACACCGCCGGATCTGGCGACTTTGGGTGGCACCTCGCAGCGTCACCTACCCGGCTATTACGGCATGATCAAACGGCTGGACGAGGCGTACGGCCGACTGCTCGACGCGCTGACCAGCCGCGGATTGCGGGACAATACGATCGTACTGTTCACGTCGGATCACGGAAATCATTTCAAGACCCGTAATTCGGAATACAAACGCTCCGTGCACGAGGCGTCGATCCGCGTTCCCACCGTCTTTTCCGGCGGCGTGTTCGCCGGCGGTGGGCAGGTGCAACAGTTGGTCAGCCATATCGATCTGGCTCCAACTTTGCTCGATGCCGCCGGTTTGCCGGTGCCAGCGGTGATGCAGGGCCGATCCGCGGTGCCGCTGCTGCATAACCGGGCGGCGGAATGGCCCGATGATGTCTTTATTCAGGTGAGCGAGGCGGAGACGTCGCGCGCGGTCAGAACCGGCCGGTGGAAGTACGGTGTGGCTGCTCCGGATGCGCCGAAGGGTGCCGCCGGATCGGACGAATATGTCGAGTCCTATCTGTACGATCTGTATTCCGATCCGTACGAGCTGGACAATCTTGTCGGGCTCCAGTCCCATGCCGGCGTAGCGAGCGCGCTGCGGGATCGCCTGCTGCGTCGGATCAAACAGGCCGGCGAGGACGTGCCGGCGATCGTATCGGCGCCGGAACGTCCCTCGGGCCAGCGGATGATTCTCGATGAGGAGATCGCGCTGTAATTCTATTGGCCGACGCGGCCGTCGATCCGTTCCCGCAACAGATCGGCGTGCCCGCTGTGCCTCGCGTACTCCTCGATCATGTGCACCAACACCTCGCGCAACGAGATCTGGCCGCCACCACCGGTACCACCGCTGACTCCGAGATCTGAAGCGTCGGCAACAAACTGATCAGCAAACGCACACTCATCGCGCCACGACTGCCAGGCCTCGGCCACAACCTCGGGATCGGCCACAGCGCCATTCCAGTCGCCCTCACGGTCTTCCGACGTGCAGTAGAGCTTCGGCGCGTCCTGCCCGGCCAGAACGCGCCGGAACCAACTGCGTTCCACCTCGGCCATGTGCCGGATCAGACCGAGCAGGGACATTGTGGACGGTGGGACCGAGCGGCGGGCCAGCTGCTCCGCGTCCAGGTCGGCGCACTTCATCTGCAGCGTGAGTCGGTTGGTACGCAGGTATTCCACCAGCGTGGTGCGTTCATCGCCCATGGTCGGCCCGCCTTCGCGCGGGTCGTCGTCCGGGTTGACCCACATGTCGTCGTAGACCGTTGCCTTGGTCCAACGCGCGGGCGACCCTTGCAGCTCATCAGCAGACATGCCTGCCATGATCGACGATCGCGGCCGAGTTCGCCATGTCTTTCCCCTATCGCGACCGGCCCTGCCGAGATTGTTGATCATGAAGTTCCCTGCACGACACGCCGACGACACGCCGATGCTGATGTCGACAAACTTCATGATCAACAAGACTCGGAGACCACGCCGGGCGACGTCGAATTCGACTAGACCCGGGCCGGTTATCGGCCGGTAGGGTGTCGGCATGTTTCCC
>JBEDUI010000197.1:0-17454 GCA_040414495.1 Mycobacteriales bacterium | reverse complement strand
CAACGCTGCCATCTTGGGTTATGAGGCCTCGCAAGAGGTCGGAGACCACAATCTGGTCAAGTCCAGCGGTTGGGTCCTCACCTCCGGAACATTCCAATGCGGCTAAGGCGCGCGGGGCTATCGACATATCAGATACGCTGCCGTGCGTCATAAATAGCGCCCCATTGCCGGAGAGCGGTCAAATGCGTCGAGCTGCCGGGCGATCTGATCGCCACTGGTCTTAAAGGCATTCCTATCACCGATCGCGGGTGGTGGCGATGCCGGCGAGCAGTAGGTGATGCGAGCAGACCTTGGGGGTCAAGCCGAGTATTTCGGTGCAGCGACTTGCGGCGAGTGGTCTCTCGCGATGAAGGAAGCTCAGCAAGACGGATATGGTATTTTTTCCGGCGTGACGCGCTTGGACCGGAAGCTGCCCCTCTACGGGCAGGACACCGAGCGCGGCGATCTCGCTCCCAGTAGGTAGTTCCGCCGCGGGCTCTCGGCCTGCGGTGGACCGTCTTCGTCTTTCTCGACGTCAACGACCCGCTGGGAGTTTCGCCATGCCTTCTGATTCCTTCATCGCTGCCCTGCCCAAGACCGACATCCACCTGCACCTCGTCGGCTCCGCCTCGGTCGACACCGTTCTCATCCTCGCGCAGCGCCGGCCGGACGTCGGCGTACCGACCGATCGCGAGAGCCTCGCCAGCTACTACAAGTTCACCGACTTCGCCCACTTCATCGAGGTGCACGGCGCGTTGAACCGTCTGCTCGGCGAGCCCGACGACTTGGTGACGCTCGTCGTCGGGGCCGCCCGCGACGCCAGCGCCTGCAACGCCCGGTGGATCGAGCTCACCGTCACCGCCTCGATCTATCTGGCCGCGGGCTTCCCTGCCGAAGAGATCCGCCAGGCACTCGAGTCCGGAGCCCGCCAGGCCCGAGCTGACTACGACGTCGAGATCGGCTGGATCTTCGACATCCCGGGTGAGTTCGGGCTGTCGGCAGCCGACGCCACCGTGCAGTTCATGACCGACTATGCGCCGAGCGGCACGTTGGCGATCGGACTGGCCGGAATCGAGCAGGACGTACCCCGCTCGATGTTTGCAGCGCACATCGCCCAGGCCCGCGCCCTGGGATACCGCGCGGTGATCCATGCCGGGGAGTCCACTGGTGCCGCGACGGTCCGCTCCGCCCTCGACGACCTGGGCGCGGACCGGATCGGACACGGGATCCGGGCCGTCGACGATCGCGATCTGCTCGCCCAGATCGTCCGCGAGCGCATCCCGCTCGAGGTCTGCGTCACCTCGAACCTCTGCACCAACGTGGTGGCATCCATGGCCGAGCACCCGATCCATGCGCTGCTCGCAGCGGGCGCGAACGTCGTACTAGCCACCGACGACCCCGGAATGTTCGACACCGACCTCAACCGCGAGTACCGGCGCGTCGCCGACGCGGCACACCTGCAAGAGCGCGAGCTGCGCCACCTCGCCACCGCAAGCATCGAATCGTCCTTCGCCCCGGAGCAGGTGAAGACACGGCTGCTGGCGGAGCTCGACCGACTCGCTTGACGTGTAGCGGCTATGAGGGCCGTTGCCCGGCCGCGTGGTTGCGGCCGGGCAACGCTGCTCGGAGCGAATCGCAACGGCTGATTTCGCTGATAGGTTCATTTCTGAGCGGTGGCCTGGGAATGGGGATCTGTTCATGTCTTCGAATGACCCTGGGCAGGCCGAGATCGATGCCGCGACGGTGTCTCGTCTGCTGCATGAGCAGTTTCCACATCTGGCTGGCCATACCGTAACGGCGATTCCGTCAGCCGGAGCGGGCAATGCCTTGTTCCGCCTGGGTGATGATCTGCTGGTCCGCCTACCGCGCCATCGCGGGACCGTGATGGCCATCGGTATCGAGCTGGAATGGCTGCCGTGGCTCGCCCGGCAGTTGCCGCTAGCTATCCCGGTGCCGGTCGCCGCCGGCACGGCGAGCGCGACTTTCGCACGGCCGTGGGCGATATTCGAATGGCACGATGGTGCACCTTTGGACAGTGACCTGGAGAACGTTGACCTCGCCGACGTAGCGATCCGGCTTGGCGGATTCGTCGCGGCGCTTCAGATGATTGAAACCACAGGAGCGCCCATCTCTTTGCGTCCACATCCTCTGCAGAACGGTGACGCCGAGATCCGACGCAACATCGATGCTTTCAGCGCGGAAGGATTACTGGACCAGGCGTTGGCCGCATCTGTCTGGGAGGCCGTCACCACCGAGTCGCCGAGCGAGAGCCGAGTGTGGATCCACGCAGATCTGTTCCCGATGAATCTCTTGACCGCCAAGAACAGGCTGTCGGCGGTGATTGATTTCGACTTGATGGGAGTCGGTGATCCCGCGGTCGACATGCTTCCGGCCTGGGCGCTGCTGACGGAGCAGACACGGCCATTGTTCCGGGAGGCCTCACATGTGGATGACAGGACTTGGATCCGCGGTCGGGGCTTCGCGTTAGCCGGTGCGCTCGGTGTGTTACGGAAGTACCGCGGAACCGGCAATCGCCTGGTAGCCACCGGGATGCACATGCTGAGGGAAGTGATCGCCGACTACCAGAAAGCTGAGTGATCGACGCAGATCTGTGCCGGATGCGGCCAATGTCCTGCCCTGCTGGTCGATCGACGCGCTCGCTAAAGCGGTCCTGCGTGTCGTGTCGATTCTGTACGGTCCTCAGCTTGGCGCCACAGTACGCTCCGCGCCCCGGTAATCGGCAGCTCACTCCGACGAATTCCCGGTGCCAGTGCGGCTAGGTAGTCGAGCCATTCCTCCCGTGTGTAACGGGAACCGTCGAGCGGAAAGACGCAGCACGGAACTACGGCGAAATCCAGGCCTGTTGTCAGGGCTGCCCGAATGGCCGGCTCAGTCGCCTGGTCCGGGTGTAACGCGGCTACCAGGTCGAATTCGGCGAGGTCGACGTCCTCGATTGCCGCCGTAATACGTCTGATGGTGGTGACCACTCCGGTTCGGATTGCCCGTTTGCGTAGCTCTCGCGTCACTTTGCGCGGCAGCCGACTGCCGCGAGGCTCGATCACGACCGATTCGTGGCCGAATTCATTCAGCCAGAACGACAGTTCCCCGTGGCCGCCCGCGATGTCAGCGATACGTCGGGATCGAGGGAAAGTCGTATGTAGGAAATCGGCGAACTCCAGTGCTCGATTCCTGTCACCCATGCCGGCCTCCGCAGGCGGCACGGGCGCACGAAGGCGCACCGGACCGCAGCTCAGGCCAGCAGGTCCAACAAGTCCTGCTGGTGTCCTCTCGGACGGGCCAATCCCCAGCGGACCGCCCCTATAGCAGCGCAGCTTGCCAAGCACTGACCAGACGTGGCAAGCGAATTTCGTATCTCAGTTATCCGTACCCCTGGGCTCGATACGATCTGTTGAGCGGTCGAGCAACCCAACGATCCATCGACGTACATCCGCCTCGACCGGTGCAACTGGCCTGTCGGCGTTGATGATCGTCATATTCGGCACGGTTGTCGTAACCAGCTCATCGTTGATGGCCATAACTGTCGAGAAGCTGCCGCGCGCCTCGCCAACGCCATGCCGACGGGCGATACGTGTTCGGAGTGTCGCCTCGGTGCAGTGCAGCCCAAGGAAATGAACGCCTGAAAACAGCTGATGGAGATCGGTGTGCACCAACACCTGAGCGGGTCGCATGACCGAGAAATAGACGACCGCGAGATGGTTCTGGCCGACCTCGTGCGCGACCCTGATCAGGAAGCGCCAGAAGGCCTCGTAGTCCGCGTTGGGCGGGATCACGCTGGCTACGTCATGGGAGAAGATGTCTCCATCGAGAAGTACCGCGCCATCGATCGTTCCGGCCAGTCGCTGGCAGATCGTAGACTTTCCCGCACCGATAGCGCCGGTGACAACCAACAGTGGCGGCCGATAAATTGCGCGCCCGGCACCACAGTGCTCGCAGCGAAGCGATTCGCCGTCGACCGTCAAGCGGTCCTGGCGCCGGCCGCAATTCTCGCAGCTATAGAGCGTCACCACGATCGGATCCTCGCAGAATTGCCGGCGTCATAGCCGCCGGAAAATCGGCAGATATACGGGCGGACCGTTCGGTAGGGCTCAACCGCGTTTCACCCGTGCTTCAGGCTGTCCGTCGCGGTCAACGCACGATCGCTCGCACTGGCCGCCGTCTTCCATTGACCTGCTCCGACCTAACGGTTAGATTCACCACTCTAACGGTTAGGGGGTACGGCGATGAAGCAGGAAGTCGTGCTGGCGATGCTGGCGAAGGAGCCCGCTCAGGGTTCCAAGCTGCGGGCCCGGTTGGACCGGGCGCTGGGTCCGTTAGGTGAGTCGGTGAATGACGGGCAGATCTACGTCACCCTCGCGCGGCTGGAGAAGACCGGTCTGATCACCCGGCAGGCGGGCAAGGTCTACGAGCTCACGCCGGAAGGCCACCGTCGGGTGAGTGAGTGGCTGGCGCAGATTGCCTGGCCCAGGCCGGATCTGGCCGAGTTCCACCTGAAGCTCATCGTGGCGTCGCAGGCGCGGCTCGCTGATCCCGTTGCCATTGTCGATACCCAGCGGCGGGAGTTGCTCCGCCGGCTGCGGGACGTGCAGCGCGCGGCGATGGGCGAGCCGGAGGATTCCGAGGCGGCGTTGCTGCTAGAGGGCATCGTGCTTCGGTTGCAGGCGGATCTGCGCTGGCTGGAGGCCTGCGAACGGGTCTGGAAGGGGCGGAGGAGCAGCCGATGAGCGCGCTCATGGATGCTCGGGCGCTGCGCAAGGACTACGGCAGCGGTGCGGGCTTGGTGCGTGCCGTCGATGAGGTGGACCTTCAGGTCACGCCGGGGGAGACGGTGGCAGTGATGGGGCCCAGCGGCTGCGGGAAGTCGACGTTACTGCACCTGCTCGGCGGGTTGGATCGGCCTACGGCGGGCGAGCTGTGGCTGGCCGGTCGGCGGATCGACCGGCTCTCGGAGCGGGAATTGGCGCACCTGCGGCGTACCGAGGTTGGTTTCGTCTTCCAGGCCTTCCACCTGATGGACGAGCTGACGGCTCAGGAGAATGTCGAGCTGCCCGCGCTGTTGGCCGGTCGTGGGCCGCGGGAGGCTCGCCGGCGCGCCCGGCAGCTTCTGCAGCAAGTCGGGCTCGCCGACCGCGCCGAGCACCTGCCTTCGGCCCTGTCAGGCGGTCAGTGTCAACGAGTGGCGATCGCCCGGGCGCTGGTCAACAGGCCTGGGATCGTGCTGGCCGACGAGCCGACCGGAAACCTGGACAGCGCCGCGACCTTGGAAGTGTTGCGACTGTTCGAGGGTCTGCATGCGACCGGTCAGACGCTGATCATCGTCACCCATGACGAGCGGATCGCGGCCACGGCCGATCGGTTGATCTCCATGCGCGACGGCGCGTTCATTGACGAAACCCGCCTGGTCGACGGCACATCGGGGCGTCTGGCCGACATTGCCGAGCTGGGCAGTTGATAGCCATGGGCACACTCCTGTTGGTCGGCCGTCTGGCCGTGAAAGACATCCGCTACCGGCCCGCGCAGGCGATCCTCCTGCTGCTCGCGATCACCGCGTCCGCGGCGACATTGACGCTGGGGCTGGCTCTGCACGGGACCACGAACGATCCGTACGCGCGGACCCGGGCCGCGACGAACGGGCCGGACGTCGTCGCGACCGTCCTGACCGGCGGCTCGTCTCCTGGACCGGCCACATCCGCCAAGCCGGGTACCGGCGCTTCGACGCAACCACAGGCCGCGGCACTGCGGCCGCTTCTGCACACCGCGGGCGTTGCAGCACACAGCGGGCCGTTCCCCATCACGTGGACTCTGCTGCGAGATGGGCGTACCCCCGGCAGCGCTGAGGTGGAAGCACGCGGCTTGAAGCCCGCATCGGTCGATCGACCGAAACTGCTGCACGGTACCTGGCTCCGGCCCGGCGGGGTGGTCGTGGAGGCCGGGTACGCCAGCGCTTTGGGCATCGATGTCGGCGACCGGCTGAGCCTCGGCGGCTCCGCCTTCCGTGTCGTCGGTACGGCGGTAACCGCTGCTGTACCCGCCTTCCCCAACGTGTGTTCCAAAGCCGAAGGCTGCTTCCTGGCTAATGCGGTGGCCGCGCATAACCCGGGGTTGGTGTGGGCCACCCAATCGGATGCCAGGCGGGTCGCAGGGACCGCCGGTCCCGACGCGTATTTCCTCAATCTGAAGCTCACTAATCCGGCCGCTGCCAAGGCATTCGCCGACCGGTACAACGCGAACAACTCAGCGAGTGATCCGTATTTGCTGAGCTGGCAGCACATCCGTGACGGCGACGCGCAAACCCTTCTCAAAGTCCGTACGGTGCTGATGACCGGAAGCGTGCTGCTTGCGCTGCTGGCGATAGCCAGCGTGGCGGTACTCGTGGGCGGTCGCATGGTCGAGCAAACCCGACGTGTCGGATTGCTGAAGGCCGTTGGGGGTACGCCGTGGCTCGTCGCCGTCATGCTGCTGGTCGAACACGTGCTGGTTGGCGTGTGCGCCGCCGCACTGGGACTGCTGATCGGCTGGCTCGTGGCGCCGCTGATTGATGGACCTGGCGCCGGCCTGCTCGGTGCCGCGAGCGCCCCGTCGCTGAGTGCCGGCACAGTCGCCGCCGTGGTGGCGCTGGCGGTCGGCGTGGCGATCTTGGCGACGTTTGTGCCCGCGATCCACGCGGCCCGGCAGAGCACGGTCACCGCATTGAACGACTCGGCCCGCAAGCCTCAGCGTCGCGACGTGATCATCCGACTTTCGGGGCACCTGCCAGCGCCGCTCCTGTTCGGTGTGCGGCTCACCGCCCGCCGGCCCCGACGGCTGCTGTTGGGCGTGTTCAGCATCGCTATTACGACCAGCGGCCTCGTTCTCGTGCTGATATTCCGCGCCACCGCAGGTGATTTCCTCGGCGCTCGGGTGGGGCAGGCAACCACCATCATCTCGGTCATGCTCGTCGTTCTGGCCGCCGTCAATGCGGTCGTTATCGCCTGGACAACCGCGTTGGAAATTCGACATTCCGCGGCACTAGCCCGTGCGCTTGGAGCCACGCCGCGGCAAATCACCGCCGGTCTGGCCGTGGCTCAGTTGCTGCCGGCCCTCTTCGGTGCGCTGCTTGGCATCGCCGGCGGAATAGGCTTTTATTACGCCGCCAAAAGCGGGCCCGGCGCCACGGCCTTACCCTCGCCGCTGTCGCTCGCCGCACTGGTCGCCGTGACATTACTGGCCGCCGGCGTACTCACTGCCGTACCTACCCGGATCGGTGCGGGACACGCTGTCGCGGATGTTCTTCAAGCCGAGCTTGCGTAAAGGCGTCAGATCGTGTGGTCGATCGGTGGCCGTTGATGGCGAAATACTTGGCGTAGTCGTTGCACATCGACTTCCGGTAGGCATTCGGCGACGATGTCGTACGTCTGCTCGATCAGGGTTGTCAGCGTCGCGGCCGCCTGTGGTGCCGCCGGATCGGTGAAAACCGAATGCAGCCGGGGAAATAGGTCTGGCGGCGCGGTCTGCATGCCGGCGATTGCGCGGGCCAGCCATTTCTCGGGTTTCGGGCCGTACTGGCCGTTGACCGCCATAAGCACCTCGATCATCTGCCTGGCTGCGGAACTGAACTGGCGCGCCAGTTGCATCGGATTGTCGCGCTCGTACAGCACGCGCCACCGCTGGAAATGATCGATCATTCCGAACGCGTTCACTACCGCGAGCGCTAATTCCCGCGGATACGGCGTTGCCTGTCGTTGCCACCGTCCAATGAGGACTTCGCCGCTCGCTGGTTGTCCGTCCAGAATTCCCGCTACGACATTGCGTTTGCCGGGATCTGGATCAAATCGCTGTGTCACATCGTTTACGAAGGTTTCAGCGTCGGCAGTCAGCATATGGACGACCTCGGTGAGCAGTCCGTCGGGCTCCAGTTCGAGGTCGTCGGCCCAACACCGCTCGGACTCGTCATACGGAAATAGCCGGCAATTTTGCGCGCTGGCGGCCAAGTCCCGCCGACGATCATCACTTGGCGTCGTCGACCAGAAGACGCCCATCTCGACATCGGACCAGCGATCGGCATGCCCCCGGGCGGTTGAACCGCTCACAACGACCGCGTCCACCGCAGGGTCGGAGGCATAGGACCGCAACAACGGAGCCACGGCAGCCCGCCGCCATCGACTCGCCGCGCTCACCGCACCATTCGACACAAGACACCACTCAACACGGAGAATCTGTTGCCAGCCACCGATTTAGCCCTGCTGTGTGTATGTTCAGCCGGCTGAAGGAGTTGATGCACATGCAGGGCGATCTGCCGGGGTGCGGCCATCTCGGGCCTCGTAAGTATTCGGAGCGGCTCGGCGTGATCACTGCCGACCAGCTCCAATCCGTAGCCGATGAGTTCGGGCTGGGACGAGTCACCGCGGCCGAAGCCGCGCCGGGTGGATTGTTCGGCCAGATCGTATTTCTCACCACGACTGGCGGCGAGTACGCGATGCGCGGGAATCCGCACGGGCACGCCCAGCTCACGAAGGAACGACTCGTCGCCGGGCTCATTCACGAACGGTCGTCGTTGCCCGCGCCGTGGCCGTACCGGGTTAGCGAGAACACCGAGCTGTTCGGATGGACGTACGCGGTCATGTCGAGAATGCCTGGCCGGACGGGATCGCAGCTATGGGAAACCGGAGATGACCAGCAGCGCATCGCGCTCGCGACGGCGTTCGGGGAGGCACTTTCCCAGTTGCATGAAACAACCGCTCCGTTTTTCGGGCCGTACGACGCCGAGAGCGACGATTTCGTCCAGGTCGACGACTTTCCCGATTGGGTGCTGCATCGTCTCGACCAGACGCGTAACGCGTGCCGCGCCGTGAATGGGCTGACCGCTCCGGCGGAATTGTTCATCGACGCCATGATCGACGAATGCGCGAGTTCGTTGGCTGAGCCGTTCGAACCTGTGCTCGTCCATCACGACTTCACGCTGGGCAATCTCAATTTCAAGGAATCTGGCCGCGGTTTTGTCGCAACCGGTGTCTTTGACCTGTTCGAGTCGTATTTCGGCGACGGCGAAGAGGACCTGGTCCGGATACTCCAGCATCTCGGCACGGCTGCGGAGCGTCGCGCGTTCGCCGGCGCGTACAGTGCGCATCGGCCATTACGTCCGGGCGCTTCGCAACGGCTCGCGCTGTACGCGCTCGCGGATTTTCTTATCTGCTGGGAGTACGCCAAACGCAACCGTGTCTGGTTTGAGGACGCGGACTTCCTGGAGTGCGTTCGTCCGATCATCGCCAACGCCCGGGCGATTAACTGAATTGGCTATCGGTTGGTGCGAAGGGTTTGGTTGAAGAATTCGATCGCTTGCACGCCGACCCGGTCCCACACCGGGCTGGGATACGGGATGTCTGGGATGTCGCGCAGGTTGTGGTACCCGCCTTCGATCGGTACGAATGTGCTCCTGACACCGGCTTCGGAAAGGGCCCGGTGCAGCCGTTCCCCTTGATCGAAGGGCACGGTCTCATCCCGCGTGCCGTGCACGATCAGGAACGGCGGCGCTTGCGGATGGACGTACGTGAGCGGACTCGCCAGACGCATCAGGTCCTGTCGTTGCCCGAGCGGGCCGCCGAATAACTGGGTGAGGATATCCCCGCGTCGCATGTCTCGGGCCGCCCGTAACGGTGGTGATGGCGGTGCTTGATGCGGGTCAACATCGGCGGTCATCGTGTGGAAATCGGTCGGGGCGCTGATCGCGACGGCGGCCTGTACGGCGCAGGAGTAGCCAGGCGAACCACTGTCTCCCTCAAGCCCGGGCCGATCCGCTGTCAGTGCCGCCAGCGCGGCCAGGTGACCTCCGGCGGAGTCGCCGATAATCCCGATGCGATCTGGGTCGACCGGATAAATGTCGACACTGGCCCGCAGCCAGCGGATCGCCGCTTTTACATCGTGGATCTGGGCGGGAAACGGTGCCTGCCAACTTACCCGGTTCGACACCACGGCGACGAGAAATCCCGCTGCCGCAAGGAATCGGGCGCCGGGCGGGCACGGTTGCATCGAGGCGCCGGCGCGGTTCTCCTCGACCCACCCGGCGCCCGTAGTGCGCACGATCGTAGGCAGCGGCGATGATGGCAGCGGGTACGGACCAATCAGGTCCAATTCGAGTGGGATTTCACCGGCGCGGCCGTACTCGACCGCGGCAAAGCTGGTCAGCGCAGGAACTCGCGACTCAATTCGATATGACATGCAGCGCAGTCAACGATCGGCCGTAGCCAAAAGCCAGAGCGAGCGTCCGATCCCGGCCGAGCGACAGCAGGACACGCATCGAATTTTCTGCGGAATGCCGACTCAACCGACCTGACTATTCTCGACGGATGGACAAGCGGAACGCCGTCATGATCAGCTGAGCTGTGACGAAACCGGTGAGCTTGGACTGGCCTGACTGTCTCAACGTTCGTGATCTTGGCGGACTGCCGACCGCCGACGGGCGGCGGATCGCGGCCGGGGCGTTGATCCGATCCGACAATCTGACCCGGCTGACCACAGCGGGAATCACCATCGTGCGGGAGACCCGGCTCGGCCGGATTGTCGATGTCCGATCCGCCGAGGAGTGCGAGTACTACCCGTCGCCGTTCGCCGGTGAACCGCTGCACTGCAACCGGCCGCTGGCCCGGCCGGGCGATCCGTGGGATCCCTCGTTGAGCCTCGCGCAAAATTACGTCATCAGCCTGGACCGTAATCCCGACCTGTTCGCCGCCGCGGTCGAAGCGGTCGCGACAGCACCGGCCGGCGGCGTCCTGGTGCACTGTCACGCCGGCAAGGACCGAGCCGGCATGATCGTGGCGCTCACTTTGAGCCTGGCCGGAGCGCCGGCCGAGGCGATCGCGGCCGACTACGCCGCGGTCAGCGATCGGATGCGCGCCCATTTCGCCGAGCTGCTCACCGCCGTCCAAGATCCGATCGAGCGGGAGCATTTGGCCGAGGAGGTGAGCAGCCGACCAGAGACGATGACCGCGACGCTAGAGCATCTCGAAGCCACGTACGGTGGCGTTGAAGCGTACCTGCGTTACGGCGGACTCGGACGCGACGCCGTCGATAGCCTGAGGGACCGGTTGATCGATCCAGCCGGGTAATCGGAAGCAACTCGCGCGCAGGGTGTCACTCGTACGGAATGAGATCAGAGCGCGCCGGCCAGCTCCTGCGCGATGATCGCGTGCCCCGCGGCGTTGGGGTGGTCGCCGTCGTCGGCGAGCAGGTGGGTGTCGTCCGCATCGCCGTCGCCCTTGAAGGGGCCGTACAGGTCGACGTATATGACATGCTGTTCGGCGCAGACCTTGCTCAAGGCGGCATTGACGTTGCGGGTCAGCACATCCGAGCCGGTGCGCAGCTGCGGCGAATAGTCGTTGTCGGCCACCGCGCCGTCCTCGAAGACGTTCCAGTAGCCCGTGATCTCGATAGTCACCTGACGGTCGGAGCGCAGCGCCCGAATCCGGTCGATGATCGACGTGACGTTGCGCTGCATTTCCTGCAAGGTGCTGTCGGTGCAGGCCAGATCCGGGCCGCAGGTGCCGTTCTCGATTGGCGCCATCTTGGAGCTGAAGTCGTTGGCGCCGATTGTCATGACCACCAGGTCGGCCCGGGCTACGGGCCGCACGTTGGGCTGGTCCCCGGCGAGCGAGGCGAGCAGGCCCCCGCTGGTCTGGCCGTCCTGGCCGAGGTTGTAGTTACGCACCGGGACACCGTTGGTATCGGCGAGGATGCCCGCCAGGTCCGCGACATAGCCGGGACAGTCGCAATGCGACCCAGCGGTGACCGAGTCGCCGAGCCCAACGAGCGTGCTCGGGTTGTGAGTGGACAGCTTCCCGGGGTGTGTCCCCTCGGGCAGGGCCAATCCGGGAAGTGCCACGGCTCTAGCGCCGCCGGCACCGAGCAGCAGAGCCAGCAGCGCCACCAGGAGTACGCGGGTGCCGATGTGGCGCACATCGGACCGACTGCGGTTCAGCGCCAGAATCGTCTCCCATGTCGTCCTGGCAAGTGGCTTCAGAATAGCCAGCGAATCTGAGTGCGGATTCCGGCCGTGAGATCCGAATTCCTGGCTCGATGAGCGGGCTACCTGGTCATTTCTCCTCGAATCAGGACATCATGGCAGTCTGGGCTTTTCCGCTAAAGAAGGCAATTGTCAGCCGAATCCACAATGGACGTCGATGTCGGGTAGGTCGAGCAGAATCGCGTGGGTATCGATCATGACGACATCGGCGGTGTCTCCAATCGCCAGTCGGGCCGTCGGCCTCGCTCGCAGGTTCGAGACCGTGCGGCTACGCCGAAAGGTGGCGGTCGTCAGGGTTGAACCGTCCCGCACGTAGGCGACGGGGATCAGGTGTGCCCCGTGACCATCGCTGCCGGTCGCCAGCCACATCTGGAATCCGCCGGCCAGACGGTCGACGGTATCGGCTCGCTGCTGCGCGAGATCGCGTGGTGGCGGGAAGGTTGCTGCGGATATGCCTTCTGGTTTACGAGAACCCATACCCTGACGACGAACAGGCGCCGGACGAATTCGACAACGCCTCGCATCGAACCAACGTCCATAGTGGATCGCGTCACGCGATCGCGTTGTCTGGCTCCGCGAATCGCAACGGTTCGAATAGCAGCTGCCGGGCCGCAGGGAGTTAGTGGAACCGATCTGGCCGGCAACCGGCGAGCTCGGAAGCTGCTACCCCGGTGAGGATCTCGTTAGCGGCAAGGCGGCCGACGGCGGCAGCCAGGGTGATCGCCGAGTGCATCACGGCGACGTACAGACCCTGGGTTTCGGCCGGCCGGCCGATGATCGGTTCCTCGTCGGTCGGCATCGGGCGCCAGCCGATCTCTACAGACACAATCTCCGTATCGCTGGCTCCGGTGAACGCAGCGGCGAACCGGTCGCGGACACGTCGGGCGGTTGCGAGCAGCGCGGCCTGGTCCGTCTCGCCGCTGTACGCCGCGGGGGCCAGGACCGTACCGTCGTCGAGCTGCCGGGCCTCCAGCGCCGGTGTAGCGACAATCGATCGCACCAGGCCCGGCGCCGCACGCAACCGGACGAGGACGGCAGGCGACGGCTCGACGGGCACCGTGACTCCGATCCCGGAGCAGAGGGCAACCGTGCCGGTACCGGCGGCCAAAACGACGGTCTCGGCAGGCAGATCTCCGGCGGTCGTCTGGACACCGGTCACGGTGCCCGCTTGGTGTTCGAGGCCGGTGGCCAGCGTCCCCGTGAGCACCCGCGCGCCCCGATCGCGGGCGGCGGCGACCAGGAGCTCGCTCGTCGCGACCGGGTCGAGCGCCGCGTCCTCGGGGCGGTGCATCGCCACAGGAGGGGGATCGAGCAGGTGCGGCTCCAGCGCCGCTACGTCGTCCGTGCTCGGCCCAGGGCTGTCGTCGAAGCCGTCCCAGCTCAGCGAACCCGACCAGCGGATCGACAACTCGGGAAGTTCTTTCTCCAGCCGGCGGTACTCATCCAGCGCGAGGTACCGCAGCGGCGCCGAGGGCAGGTCGCTGGTGACCGGCCGCCCGATCCAGGCGAAAGAAGCCCGGGTGACCCCCCAACCAGGAAGTCCCGCATCGATCAACGTAACCGGCCGGCCGCGCCCGGCCAGGTGGTACGCCAGCGACGACCCGACGATGCCGGCACCAACCACGACAATGTTGCGATCCGTCATGCCAGCGTTTTTAGCAATTCGGGGACCGCGACGACACCGAGTATTCGAATAGGTTGCCAGTTGGCTCGGAGAGTCGGACGATCGTGGTCACTTCCAGCGGCTGGAGCCGCGCATCCAGTTCGTCGATCCGGTGTCCTGACAGCGCAAAGGCCGGGTGCCCGATTCCATCGGGGAGGCCCGGCCTCACTTTTTCAACCCAGAGGCTGAGACACCTTCGATGTAGCAACAGCGGTATCGCCCAGCCGGTTGCACTATCGCAAAATGACGCCGCTTATTGCGGCACGGACTCAGGGTCACTCCCGAAGCTGACCAGCGCCGGAAAGGCCGAGCGCGGCAAGCGCGCGAACCAGATGGGGTTCGAACCGAGCGAGGTCGACACCGTGAAGATCAGCGACGTCCCACCACCGCACCTGCGTGAACTCTCGTTCGTCCGGATGGAGTTCTTGATCGATCCGCCCCGAGAGCGCGAACCAAAGGCTCACGTCGGTGTGGCGGGCATCCGGCGTGCCGACCGTCTTGGTCACGGTGAGGAAGAAGGGTCGGTCTTGGAATATGGGGTCGGGCTCGGCTTGGATGCCGAGTTCCTCGACGACCTCGCGTCGCATGGTGTCGGCCGGGTGTTCACCAGGCTCGACATGGCCGCCGGTCGGCAACCACAGTCCAGCGAGCCGATGATGGCAGAGCAACACGCTGCTCGCCGGCCGGTCAACCAGCAAGAAGTACGAGACCAGATGCGGTGACGGGGTACGAGGCTTGACGCGCCGGAACACGTCGTCCGTACTCGCAAGCCATGTCAATGTGGCAGCGCGGTGAGCTCGTCCCAGGTCATCGGTTGGCGCGACGTCGGCAACCAGGTCTGCGATCGTCAATGTCAGGGAATTCGGCATCTGTGCACCCTTCATGTCGCGCGGTTCTCCTCGCTTACCCGCTGTCCAATCAGCACAGCCATACCTTCAACTTCAGACAACTGCGGGCTAGGTGCAGGTCTCAGGGGATTACCCGATCACGCCGCAGTCATGCTGGCTCCGCTTATACGTAGGGATTGCGGAGCAATTCCGCGAGGCGCGACATCGGCCTGCCATCGGCGCGGATCCAGGCGAGCCGGCCGAAGGTCGTCAGCATGTCCCGTTCTGCGGTTGTCAGCGGCCGCAGGGATTCGTATCCCGCAAGTGCTCCATCGCGGACCGATTCGGGTATCCGGGTGCAGTAATAGGCGAGGTCGTACGCCCGCCAGCCGTATCCGCACCAGTCGAAATCGAAGATCGTGATCCGGTTGTCATTGTCGAAATGCAGATTTCCCCAGTACACGTCGCCGTGGATAATTCCCCAGCCGCCAGGTCCGGGATCGAATTCGTCCAGCCTCCGACGGATATCGGCGACGTAGTGCTCGATCGTGCGGACATCGTCTGGCTCGGCGGCGTGCAGATCATCCTGCAATTCCTTGAGTGAGCGATCGAGAAGGGTTTCCTCGTCGAGT
Source organism: Mycobacteriales bacterium (assembly GCA_040414495.1). Lineage (GTDB taxonomy): Bacteria > Actinomycetota > Actinomycetes > Mycobacteriales > QHCD01 > DATAVB01. The sequence goes on along the minus strand of JBEDUI010000197.1, from coordinate 2,340 downwards.
CGGTAGCGGTGGTGTTCGGGATGGTATTTATCTGCTGCCAGGTGTATTGCAGCCATGCTGCGGCCGACGAGATAGGCCTGCTCGGTCGTCAGATCGGCATCGTCCACGGTACTGCCCGGCGCCCAGGTGAAGAGCGAGTAATAACGCTCGGCCTCGGGTGCGCGGATGATGCCGAGCGGGTCACTATTCTTACGTGGCAGGGGAGACGCGACCGGCACGCTGTGTTGGTGAAGGTGGGTCAGGAGATCCAATTCGAACCTCGCGTCGCTCTCACCGGTCTTCCACCATTTCGCCGACTGGAGGCGGAAGGCATACTTCTCCGCTCCGATTCGTACCTCGTACGTATCGTTATGGCCGGCATTTATCAGCCGAGACCGATCCGGCGTGCCGAGGTCGTACTGTTCGGCGACGACGCGGCCGATCTCGACCGGATCGACGAGCGAGTACAGAACGCGTACAGGTATTGGCTGATTCGTGGACACGTACGCTCCCTCGTCAATCGTCCGGAGGTCGTGGTGGGCGGTTATTCCTCGGCGTTGTGTGGCCAGACGAGGGCCTGTGCGACGACCACCCGTTCACCGTTAAACGTGACGGACGGACTGCCGTGGAGCCGATAGCCCAGGCTCACAGCCTCACTGACCCGTCGGCAAAACAGGTCATCATCGGGTCCGGTCAGCACACGATAACGTGGTAATCCGTCCGGCGGCGGCTCAATCATGCCGCCAGTATGCCAAATGGTGGACTCGCTCAACGATCTTCACGGGAGCTGAGCCACCGCTCAAGCGCTTCGGCTTTGGCGCCGCGCCCAAGCAGGTGGTACGCCCGAGCCCACACGGCCGGATCGGCCAACGGAATTCCCCGCCACACGCCGCTCACCCGGGTCGGCAGCGTCTCAATCCCGGCCGGCGTATGCAGAGCGAAATTTACGAGCAAGTCCACGTCGTGGATTACATACCGACGGCCGGTAGCGTAAATCCCGTCGTGAATCGTACCGTCGCGATACTGAAGACCAGCCGCGGTCAGGGCCGCGGTGACGTCCGTATCCGCCGCATCGACCGTCACATCCCAATCGTGCGCAACGTCGGCCAAGCCAAGCGCGACCAACAATCCGGACCCACCCACGGCCGGATTCAGGCCGCGAACTGTCCGCGCTTCCACGACACGCGTGACGGTAAGCATGGACGGAATATGCACAGGTCCAGATAATCGCGCGGTCCCTGACGAGGCAAGCCTATTCGGTGCGTCGTGGCCCATTGGCAGCTGTCAGTTGCTACCGTCGCGGCATGGAATCGGGACCGGACAAGGTTGCGTGGATTCTCATTCGCGACGGCCGCGTCCTGGTGGCCCGCAACGACGGCCGTACGCTCTTCTATTTTCCCGGTGGGGCAAGGGAATCCGGCGAAACCGACGCGGAGACGCTGACCCGGGAGGTCACCGAGGAACTGTCGGTACGAATCGACCCGGACACGATGTCACTGGTCGACAGTTGTGTCGCGCCGCGCGACGGACGGCCAGAGCTGTTCCGCCTCACCTGTTACACCGCGGACTACGAAGGCGATATCCAGCCGGCCAACGAGATCGCGGAAATCGCCTGGCTGTGCCATGCCGATCAAGGACGGGTCTCCGAGGCGACGAGGCGCTTTTTCGATTTGCTGCACGGGGACGGCCGGTTGCGCTAGCTCGCCGGCCGGACGCAGGTCCGACGTCGATCACCGCGGCATGACGAACCGCTGCGTTGTTCCGTCCTCGCCGGTCGTTTCAGCGAACTCCACCGGAATCGACCGTCGCCAAAACGCCACGGCTTCGTCATTACCGGGGACCTGGTGCACCGACCACGCGCCATCGAACAACTCAAAAGCCTGCCGCGCCGCGGTCGTGCCGACTCCACGGCGTCGGTACTGCGGCATCACCAGGAACTCCGCAATTGAGTGCCGCCCGTCATCTGCGTGGATAAGCACCATTCCACCGATCCGGCCGTCCACCCGGATCAGAAAAGGATGCCGCGCGGGATCGGTCCAGTAGTGGTCCAGCCAGGTGTAGCCAAAACGGCCGTGTTCATTCAGCTCCGCGTCGTCGAACAGCCGGGCGAACTCGTACGCGTTGAACTCCAGCAGCTGCCGCAGCACTTCTTTGTCTGCCAGCTGTGCCCGCACTAGCTGAACGTCCACGCACGCCTCCAACCATTCGACGGCCAACGCCGTTCGGCCACGGTAGTCCGCTGCGTGATCGGTTATGGGGGGCGCCACCCAGGTTGTTGCGGTTATGGTCGTGTGCGTGACGTCTTCCGTGGAACCGCTTGTCGAAACCGATGCTGGCACGGTGCGAGGATGCTGGCAGGAC
>JBEDUI010000196.1:0-4901 GCA_040414495.1 Mycobacteriales bacterium | reverse complement strand
GGCGCGGTTCGGGCTCGGTCGGGTGCGCCGGGTCGAGCGCCTCGCCGGCGCGGGTCGGCGCAACGCGGCCATCGAGACCGACTCGGGGTCGTGGGTGCTGCGGATCGGTGTCGAGCCGGAGACATTGGACAGCGAGAGCCACCGCCTCGGCACGGCCGTCGATCTGCTGCGGCGCGAACGCTTTTTCGCCGCGGCGATTCGCGAAACGACACCGCTGACCGCCCCCTGGCCCTACGAGATCGACGATTCCTGCGAGCTCATGCCCCGTCCTTACGCCGTGATGCCGCGGCTGCCGGGTGTGACCCCGTGGTGGTCCGAGCAGCGCGATTGGGCCGCCATCGGGGCCGCGCTGGCCGATGCCGCAGCGGAGTTACATCGAAAGGAATGGCCGGCGGCCGGGCAATGGGATCCGTCGACCGACGACGTCGCGCCCGACGACAGGCCCGCGGCCGAACGGTACCGCGCACTGGTCGGCGACCTGACCGGCCGGCTCGCGCGGATCGGGGAGCCGCTCGACGACGAGAGCAGTCAGTGGATCCAGGAGCAGTTGGCATTGATGAGCGCCGCGGCCGATCCCGAGCCGGCGCGTTTTGTGCACGGTGATCTCGTTATTGGCAATGTGTGCCTCTCCGAGAGCACTGATCGGTGGGCGGTGACCGGAGTTTTCGACCTCGAAAGCGCGCGGATCGGCGATCCAGAGGAAGACATCGTCGGCCATTTATGGTGGTCGTATTACGGCGAACGGCCAGAAGCGTCGGCTAGTTTTGCCAGTCGTTACGGCCGTCACCACGCATTTACGCCGCGCCTGCCCGGATATCTCGTTGTGCGCATGCTCGGCAACTGGGAATTCGGCCGACGAAATCAATTCCCGTGGTACGGCGACGCTGCGACCTTCGCTGGATGGGCGAAGCCGCTGCACACAGCGGTGGTCCAAATGCTCGACCGCATGCAATAAATATCGCTGAAGAACCCGGCACCGCCGAATTCCGAGAGCCGGCACAATTCACGAGCCCGCGCGGAATTCGCGCCCGGACGCCTAGCGCAGCGCTGTAGGAAATCGAAAGTCAGCGTTGCCAGCGAGCGCGGGCGCTGGCCTGTCGGCGTAGGTAATCCTGATATCCCTCGTCGTAGAACTTCACGCTCGATGGGTCCGGCTCGATGATGCGTTCCGGCGCCGTCCACGCGGCCATGTCGACCGGCCGGCCGGTCGCCTGCAGCGCCGCGATGACCGCGCCCCGGGCACCGACCTCGGCACCGGCCACCAGCAAGGGGCGGCCCAGCACATCGGCGAACGTCTGCAGCCACGGCCCGGACCGCGATCCCCCGCCGCAGACCACCAATCGCCCCGACAACCCGGCCGCCTGCAGGCATTGCCGCGCCGCGTACCCGAGGCCTTCGCACAATGCCCGTACCAACTCCTCGCGGGTCGTGGTCAATGCGAGGCCGTCGAACTGCCCCCGGGCAAACGGATCGACGAACGGCGCCCGCTCGCCGGATGGCGCCAGATACGGCAAGGCCGTGACGCCGCCGGCACCGGGCACGGTCTCCAACAACGCGGCGTCGACCGCATCGTGCCTAAGCCCGAGCAGCGCAAGCAACCAGTCCAGCGACGCGGTACCGACCATCGCCGCCATGACCCGGATCCACCGGTCGGGCAACCCAGTAGCCAGATGCATCCCGGCCGGCTCACCGCCAGCGCAAATCCGGTCGACCAGAACCTGCCCTGACAACGTGGTGCCGATCGTCAGCAGCCCATCCCCGACCTCAGTCACCCCGGCTCCGGTCGAGCAGGCCGCCATGTCGAACGGCCCGCACACCACCGGGGTGCCGACCGCCAACCCAAGTCCCGCGTGAGAAATAACACCGGCCGGGAGCGGTGCCACCACCGGCGCCAGCAGGTCGGCCCGATGCTCCAGGCCGCACAAAGCAAGCGCCTCAGCCGAGTACCCGCCCTGCCCATCGCCGAACGGCAACGACGCGTCCGACGGGTCCGTCGCCCGCACCCCGGTCAGGCGCTGAAACAACACGTCCTTGCAGTACGCCGCCGTCGTCGCCGCGTCCAACGAAGCCGGCTCGTGCTGGTCGAGCCATCGCAGAATTGGCGCCTGCGAACCGGGAAACAGCGCGTTGCCGCTGATCCGGTACACCTGCTCGGACACACCGCCGGCGTCCCAACCGCGCAGGATCGCGGCTCCGCGCCCATCCAGCCAGGAGATCGCCGGCCGCACCGGCTGCCCGTCAGAAGAAAGTAGCCAGCACCCGTCGCCCTGCCCGGTAATCGCGACCAGATCAACGGGCGGCAATCCTTCCAGCAGCGACGCGACCGCGCCGACCACGAGATCCGGGTCCTGCTCGACCTGCCCGGGACCGGGGTGGTTCAGCGGCACCGGCTGGGACGCCGTACTGATCAACGCGCCGTCGTCGGTGAACAACGCCAGCTTGGCCACCGACGTACCAACATCGATACCGAGATATTTCACGACCTGGCTGTGGTGTTCTCGTAGTCAGAGATGACGGCGACCTTCTGCGCCGACGCGGACTGCTCGTCGAAGACGTACCCGAGCCACTCACGTACCAACCGACGTGCCAACTCGACCCCAATGACCCGCTGCCCCATCGTCAACACCTGGCAGTTGTTCGACAGCACCGAGCGTTCGGCCGAAAAGCTGTCGTGCGCCGTGGTGGCTCGTACGCCCGGAACCTTGTTCGCACTGATCGACATGCCGATACCGGTACCGCAGATCAGGACGCCACGGTCGGCCTCACCGGCGGCGATACGTTCCCCGGCCGCCAGCCCGATCTCCGAATACGGCGTGGTCGAATCATCGGCGTTGACGCCCAAGTCCTCTACCGACTCCACCCGCGGGTCGGCCAGCAGGTCGGCCTTGATCTGCTCCTTGTACGCCAGACCGGCGTCGTCACAGCCGATCACCAGCCGCCATTTCGGCTCGGGCATCATGCATCACCTTTCATCGCGGTCAATACGTCCCCGGTGACGGCCAGGCACAGCGCCATCGAGGTGGCGCCGGCATCGGGGGTGCCGACGCTGCGTTCGGCCAGCGGCCGGGCCCGGCCAACCTTCGGGATCAGCGCCGCCGTGTCCGCCGCGGCATGGGTCGCCACGCCGCTGGCGCTCTGCCAGGCCGCCGTGCAGGACTGCCCGGCGTGCAGCTGCTTGGCGAAGTGTTCGGCGAACGGGATCAACGTGTCGAGCATGGTCTTGTCGCCCAGCTGAGCCTTGCCGACCCGTTGCACATCGGCGATTCCGGCCTGGAGTCCGTCGGCCAGGTCGGCGGCGCTCGGGGATGAGTCGTTGCCCAGCGTCCGGCCGACCGCCTGCAGCAGCAGGCCCCACAGCATTCCGCTGGTGCCACCGGCCTTGTCACCGAACGCGATGCCGGCCGCGTTCAGGGTGGCGCCGACGCCACCGCTGCAGCCCTGTGCCGCCGACGTCGCCGCCTGCAGGCCGCGCACCATTCCGCTGCCGTGGTCGCCATCACCGGCCACCGCGTCGATCCGGCCCAGCTCGGTCTCGTTCTCGGTGACCACCGCGAGCATCGCCGAGAGCGCGGCCCGGGCGACATCGGCGGCTCGTACGGACCTCGGGTCGGCGGCGACTACGGCCTGCTCGTCACTCTGGCCCGCCCGTTTCGTGGCGCGTTCGAACCGGGGTAGCTCGGCCACCGAGCCGCGGCGGAACCCGGGCGTGTCGGCCGGCGCCCGCCACAGCTCCTCGAGCTCGTCGTCCAACCAGCACAGGGTCAATGACGCCCCGCCCATGTCGAGGCTGGTGACCAGCTCGCCGACCTCCGGCAGTACCACCTGTAGCCCCGCGTCAGCCAACAGCCCGGACACCGATTTCCACAGCACGAACAATTCCTCGTACTTCGTACCGCCCAATCCGTTCAGCAGTACGGCGACCCGCTGGCCCGCCGACTCGGGGCGTTCGGCAAGCAGCGGCCGAGTCAGTTGCTCAGCCAGTTGGGTCGCGGTGGCCCGGGGTACGGATTGGATGCCCGGCTCGCCGTGGATCCCCAGCCCCAGCTCCATTTCGCCGTCCGGGACGGTGAACAGCGGCTCGCTCGACCCGGGCATGGTGCAGCCGGCGAACCCGACGCCGAAGGTACGGGTCGCGGCGTTGGTCTTGATCGCGATCCGTTCGACCTCGTCAATCGAGTCGCCCCGGTCGGCGGCGGCCCCGGCCAGCTTGAATACGCACAGGCCGCCGGCGATACCGCGTCTTTTCGAAGCCTCGTCGACCGGTGCCGAGGCGATGTCGTCGGTCACCAGCACGGTCCGGCAGTCCACACCCTCGGCCCGGACCCGGTCCTGGGCGGCGCCGAAGTTCATCACGTCACCGGCGTAATTGCCGAAGCTGAACAGCACGCCGGCCCCGCCATCCAGCGTGGCCGCCGCCCGGTAGGCCTGCTCGGCCGAGGGCGAGGTGAAGATGTCGCCGATCACCGCGGCGTCGGCCAGACCCTGACCGACCACCCCGCAGAAGGCCGGATAGTGCCCGCACCCGCCGCCGATGATCACGCTGACCTTGCCGGCCCGGGCGCCACCGCGCCGCATCACGGCCGAGGCGTCCGGGACCCGCTCGACATACCGCTCGTACGCCGCCACGTACCCATCGATCATGTCGTCCTTGAACCGGGCCGGCTCGTCGTAGATGTGGGCCATACGCAGGTCTCCGAGTCAGGTCAGTTGGGTCAGGGCGTGGGCGCGGGCATCGCCGTGGTCGGTGGCGACGTAATCGGCCAGCGCGAGCGCATCGGCGACCGGCGGGTATTGCCGGTTCGGTATCGCGATGACGTAGAGGCCGGCGGCGTGGGCGGACCGGATGCCGTTGCTGGAGTCCTCGAAAGCCAGGCCCGGACCGTCGAATCCGACCCTGCGCA
>JBEDUI010000195.1:0-42148 GCA_040414495.1 Mycobacteriales bacterium | reverse complement strand
AGCAACATCCGGCGTACTACGACGACCTGCACTCCGAGCTGACCAACGCCCTGGCGCAGATCGACCGCGCCCAGAACGGCTAGGCCGACCGTGCCGCGCCGCGTACGACTGGACGCCGAGCTGGTGCGCAGGGGGTTGGCCCGTTCCCGGGAGCAGGCCGCGAACCTCGTCGCCGCCGGCCGAGTGAGCGTGGCCGGCCAGCGGGCGACCAAGCCGGCTACCGCGGTCGATCCGGCCACGCCGCTGCTGGTCGCCGAGGTCAGCGACGATCCGGACTACGCCTCCCGCGGCGGGCACAAGCTGGCCGGCGCGCTCGATGCGTTCGAGGCGATCCAGGTCGCCGGCCGGCGTTGCCTCGACGCCGGCGCATCGACCGGAGGCTTCACCGATGTGCTGTTGCGCCGGGACGCCGCCGCGGTGGTCGCGGCGGACGTCGGCTACGGGCAGCTGGCCTGGCGGCTACGCACCGACGAGCGGGTGACCGTGCTGGATCGGACGAACGTCCGCTCGCTCACCCCGGACGAGATCGGCGGTCCGGTCGACCTCGTCGTCGCCGACCTCTCGTTCATCTCGCTGCGGCTCGTCCTGCCCGCGCTCGCGTCCTGCGCCGGCCCGGGCGCGGACCTGCTGCCAATGGTCAAGCCGCAGTTCGAGGTGGGTAAGGAACGGCTGGGCTCGGGCGGGGTGGTACGCGACCCGGAGCTGCGGGCCGAGGCCGTACTGACCGTCGCGACCGCGGCCGGCGAACTGGGCTTGGGTGTGGCCGGCGTAGTGGCCAGCCCGCTGCCGGGCCCGTCCGGCAACGTCGAATACTTCCTGTGGCTGCGGGCGGACGCGGCACCGGCCGACCCGGCCGCGGTCGCAGCCGCCGTAGCGGCCGGACCACAATAGGAGCGATCGGGACAATCGGAGGACGAGAAGCGCACGTGAACGACAACTCGACGGGGGCCGGGGTGCGGCGCGCGCTGCTGGTGACCCACACCGGCCGCACCGACATAGTCGAGCTGGCGCGCCCGGTGATCGAGCGGCTAGCCAGCGCAGGGTTCGAGGTACTCGTGCTGGCCGAGGAGGTCCGCGAGCTACACGTGGAGGGCGTGCGGGTCGTACCGGCCGACGAGCACGCCACCGCCGGCGTGGAGATCGTGCTGGTCCTCGGCGGCGACGGCACGTTCCTCCGCGCAGCCGAGCTGGCCCGACCCTCCGGCGCGCCCCTGCTCGGGGTCAACCTGGGCCGGGTGGGTTTCCTGGCCGAGACCGAGCCCGAGGCCGTAGCCGACACGCTGCAGCGGGTGGTCGACCGCAGCTACCAGGTCGAGGAACGGCTCACGCTGGACGCGGTCGTGTACCCGCCCGACGGCGAGCCGGTGCACACCTGGGCGTTGAACGAGGCGTCCCTGGAGAAGCAACAACGGGAACGCGTCATCGAGGTAGTACTGGAGGTCGACGACCACGCGCTGACCAGCTTCGGCTGCGACGGCGTGCTGTTCGCCACCCCGACGGGATCGACGGCTTACGCTTTCTCGGCTGGTGGTCCGGTCGTGTGGCCCTCGGTCGAGGCCATCGTCGTGGTCCCGAACAACGCGCACGCCCTGTTCGCGAGTCCGCTGGTCACCGCAGCCGATTCGACCCTGGTGGTCCGGCTGGCCCCGGACGGTCACGACGCGGTGCTGTGCGCCGACGGTCGTCGTACGGTGCCGGTGCCGGCCGGGTCGCGGTTGCAGGTCAGCCGCGGCGCCCATCCGGTCCGGGTGGTACGGGTGTTCCCGCGGCGATTCACCGACCGGCTGGTGGCCAAGTTCGCGTTGCCGGCGCATGGGTTTCGGGAGCGGCATCGCTGAGCGGGTGGCGATACCGCTCGGCGGCGGGATTCTCGCCCGGCTGGGCTGCGGGCGTGGGACGGTGCCGGATCGTGGAGCGGCTTCCGCCGTAGAGGTGTGCGGGACGGTACCCGTACGGGGGCTGAACCCGGATATCGAGACGGGTTCGTCAAGCCGCTCAAATTTGTGGAAACAGCTCGCGGAGGCGCTCAGCGAGCGGGTCCTGACCGCGATCCAATCGAACGTTCGTTCCAATTATGCGGCGTGGCGGCTACCGAATGACCGATCCGGTTGCGGGCAGCGGCTAGGGTCACGGCGGACGAGCACTTACCCCAGGAGGTCACCGGTGCTCGAAGAGATGCGTATTCGTGGGCTCGGTGTCATCGAGGACGCGACGCTCGAGTTCGCACCCGGCCTGACCGTCGTCACCGGTGAGACGGGCGCCGGCAAGACGATGGTGGTATCCGGGCTCGCGCTGTTGCTGGGCGAGCGGGCCGACGCTGGTGTCGTACGGACCGGGCTCGCGCGCGCCTCGATCGAGGGCCGGCTGCGGTTGCCGACGACCGCGCCGGTGCTGCAGCGCGCGCTGGACGCCGGGGCCGAGGTCGACGACGACGGCACGCTGATCGTGGCCAGGACCGTGGCCGCCGAGGGACGCTCGCGGGCGCACCTGGGTGGCCGGTCCATACCGGTCGGCGTACTGGGTGAGCTGGCCGACGAGCTGCTGGCGTTGCACGGTCAGTCCGGGCAGTTGGCGTTGTTGCGCCCGGGTGAGCAACGGAACGCCCTGGACCGGTACGCCGGCGCGCCGGTGGCGACCGCGCTCGATCGGTACCGGGAGGCGTTCACCGAATGGCGCGCCCTCACCGCCGACCTCGACGACCGCTTGCGCCGTACCCGGGAACGCCGGCAGGAGGCCGACCTGCTGCGGCACGGCCTGGAGGAGATCGCGGCGGTCGACCCGGCCCCGGCCGAGGACGTGGAGCTGGACGCGCAGGCCCGGCGGCTGGCCAACGTCGACGCGCTGCGCGTAGCTGCCGAAACCGCGCACCAGGCTTTGGTCAGCGATGCCGCCGGCGACGCGGTCGACGCCAGCGCGCTACTGGGTGCGGCCCGCCGGGCGTTGAGCCAGGGCGAGGACGCCGAGCTGACCGTGCTGCACGACCGGCTGGGCGAGGTGGCCAGCCTGGTCAGCGACATCGCGACGGACCTGGCCAGCTATCTCGGGCGGCTCGATGCTGACCCGGGTCGACTGGCCGCGGTCGAGGAACGCCGGGCCGCGCTCAAGACGCTGACCCGCAAGTACGCCGAGGACATCGACGGGGTGCTGGCCTGGGCCCAGCGCTCGGCCGACCGGTTGGCCGAGCTGGATACGTCAGACGAAGCGATCGCGGCGTTGACGCAGCGCCGGGACTCTGCCCGCGACCAGACCGCGAAGCTGGGTGCCGAGCTGACCGTGGCCCGATCCGAGGCGGCGGCGCGGTTCGCCAAGGCGGTGACGGCAGAGCTGGGCGGCCTGGCCATGCCGGACGCGGCGATCGAGGTCCTCGTACGGCACCGGCCGGGCGAGACCGGCGGCGCGACCCTGATCGTCGACGGGCACGAGGTGACCGCTAGTCCGGACGGCCTCGACGACATCGCGATCAACCTGGTGCCGCACCGGGGCGCGCCGGCTCGCCCGCTGCAGCGCGCGGCCTCCGGCGGCGAGCTGTCCCGGGTGATGCTCGCGGTCGAGGTGGTGTTCGCCGGGTCCGATCCGGTGCCGACGATGGTCTTCGACGAGGTCGACTCCGGCGTCGGCGGGCAGGCCGCGGCCGAGGTCGGGCGCCGACTGGCCGTGCTGGCTCGCGACCACCAGGTCATCGTGGTGACTCACCTGCCGCAGGTAGCGGCCTACGCCGACCGGCATCTGGTGGTGGACAAGGACCGCTCCGGCGCGGTGACCCGAAGCGGGGTACGGGCGGTGGCCGAGAACGAACGGGCCCGCGAGCTGGCCCGGATGCTGGCCGGCCTGGCCGACAGCGAGCTGGGCCAGGCACACGCCGAGGAGCTGCTGGCGACCGCGGCCGAGCACAAACGCGAGAAGAAGCCAGCCGCGGCGAAGCCGAGACGGACGAGCGCTCAGGCCGGCGCCCGGAAACAAGCCCAACGAGCTCGTCGCTCAGCGTGACGAGCTCGGACCGGAAATACGACAAAGGTCCCAGCGCGCCGTTCGCGCCCCGCACCCACTCTGAGCTGGGGATTCACCCCATCTGGACGCCGGAAATGCCGCATCAGTCCGGCCTCACGAACGGTGTCGCTCACGCCGGCCGGAAAGGAACTATTCTCTACCGAAAGGAGCGCACAGCCGGCCGATGATGACGCGCGCATCGGCCAGATCCGAGCAGTGTGCCAGTCTGGCGAGCGCGGATGGTGAGGGCGTGGCGTACCGGAAAAGCACACTTGCCGGTGGCAGGATGCGGGCCATGAAGCTTGCCACGCTGCGTCGCGGTCGCAATACGACTGAGTTACCAGGCGTTGTCGGGGTGGCCCGGCTGGATCGGCGAACAAAGAATCTCACGGCCAGGCTCAACCCGGGCGATGTTGCGATCATTGACCATGTCGACCTGGACCGGGTCAGCGCGGACGCATTGGTGGCGGCCCGCGTCGGTGCGGTGATCAACGCCTCGCCGAGCATCTCCGGTCGTTACCCGAACCTCGGCCCGGAGATCGTGGTCTCGGCCGGTATCCCGCTGATCGACGCGGTCGGCACCGAGGTCTTCTCCGCGGTCAAGGAGGGCACGACCGTCCGCGTCGACGGTGACACCGTGTACGCCGACGACACGGTGGTCGGCACCGGCACCGCGCAGAACGAGACCAGCGTCGCCGAGCAGATGCTCGACGCGAAGGCGGGCCTGGCGACTCAGCTCGAGGCGTTCGCCGCCAACACCATGGAGTACATGAAGCGGGAACGCGGCCTGCTGCTCGACGGCGTTGGCGTTCCGGACATCGAGACAAAGCTGGAGCGCCGGCACGTACTGGTCGTGGTGCGTGGCTACGACTACAAAGAGGACCTGGCCACGCTGCGGCCGTACATTCGCGAATACCGGCCGGTGCTGATCGGCGTCGACGGTGGCGCCGATGCGTTGCGCGAGGCCGGGTACACCCCGGACCTGATCGTCGGCGACATGGATTCGGTCAGCGACGACGTGCTGCGCTGCGGGGCCGAGGTCGTGGTGCACGCGTACCCGGACGGTCGGGCGCCAGGCCTGGAACGGGTGCAGGACCTGGGCGTGGAGACGCGGACCTTCCCGGCCGCCGGCACCAGCGAGGACATCGCGATCCTGCTGGCCGACGAGAAGGGCGCCGAGCTGATCGTCGCGGTCGGCACGCACAGCAACCTGGTCGAGTTCCTCGACAAGGGTCGGGGCGGAATGGCATCGACGTTCCTGACTCGGTTGCGGGTCGGCGGCAAGCTGGTCGATGCCAAAGGCGTGAGCCGGCTTTACCGCAGCCGGATCTCCACCAAAGCACTGCTGCTGTTGGTGCTGGCCGCACTCATCGCGATCGGTGCCGCGCTCGCGGTGTCGACGGCGGGACGTACGTACCTCGACATCCTCAGCGATAAGTGGGACAGCTTCGTCTTCTGGGTCGAGGGTCTGTTCAAGTGATTGACTTCCGCTACCACATCGTTTCGCTCATCTCGGTGTTCCTGGCCCTGGCGCTGGGAATCGTGGTCGGTACGACGCAGCTCAACGGCGCGGTGCTGTCCGATCTGCGGCACCAGGTCAAGGGGCTGCAGAAGGACAAGCACAATCTGCAGGCCAACACGCGTGAGCTGCAGGGGCAGTTGGCCGCCGGGGACGCGTTCGCCAAGGCGGTCGGGCCGGCCGTGGTCGCCGGCAAACTGTCCGGCGATAACGTGCTGGTCGTCTCGACACCCGGGGCCGACGATGCCACCGTCAGCGGAGTGACCGACGAGCTGAAGGCCGCCGGCGCCTCGGTCACCGGCGAGTTGAAGCTGACCGACGACTACGTCGACCCGCGCCGGGCCGCGGACATGAAGCAATACATCACCTCGGCCCTGCCGGCCGGTTTCCGGTTGCCGACCACCGACGACGCCGGCGTGCTGGCCGGTTCGCTGTTGGCCGACGTACTGGTCGGCAAGCCCGGGCAGAAGGACCCGACCACCGAGGAGCGGCAGCAGGTGCTCGCCGGCTTCAGCACGTTGAACGTGGTGCGGCTGAAGGAGACCAACATCCAGCCTGCCGGCTACGTGGTCATGGTCAGCAGCCAGACGGCGTCGGGGGACAACCCGAAGGCCGAGACCGGCATGCTCACCTCGCTCGCGACCGGGCTGGGGGAACGCAGCAAGGCGGTCATGGTCGCCGGCAACAGCGCGTCGGCCGAGCCGAACGGCTTGATCGGCACTATCCGTTCCGACGACGGGCTCTCCGGCAAGCTGTCCACTGTGGACAACGCCGACACCGCGGCCGGCCAGGTCGTCACGGTGCTCGGCCTGGCGCAGGTCGGTCAGGGCAAGCCGACCGGGCAATTCGGGGTCGCCAGCAACGCCGGTTCGCCGCTGCCCCAAACAACCTCGTGAGTGCTCTACCCCTGGGCTTGGCCGGCGGGGCCCTGGCTCGCGGCGCCCTGCAGCTGCTGAACCGTCGCCCGCCCGGCGGGTCCGCCGCCTGGGACCGGACCAACCACCGCGGCGCGACGGTCAGCCTGCTGGCCGGTCCGGCCGTGGTACTGGCCGGCGCGGCGACCTCGGCGATCGGTGCCCCGACCCGGAAGCTGGCCGCGGCCGCGCTCGCGGTCGGTGCGGTGGCCGGCGCGGTTGGGCGGTACGACGACTCGCGTGGTGCGCAGGTCGAGGAGTCGACCGACAAGGGGTTCCGCGGCCATGTGCGGGCGCTCGCGGCCGGGCGGGTTTCGGGCGGTGCCGTGAAGGTCGCGGGGATCGGCGTGGCCAGCGTGCTGGCGGCCGGCGCGGTGACCCGTAAGCCGGTGCAGCGGGTCGTGGCCGGTGGCGTGATCGCCGGCTCGGCCAACCTGATCAACCTGTTGGACCTGCGCCCGGGCCGGGCGTTGAAGGCGTTCACGCTCGCGGCCACGCCGCTGCTGTCCGGGCCGTACGGCGGGCTGGTGGCCGGTCCGGTCGGTGCCGCGACCGCGTTGCTGCCGGACGACCTGGGCGAGAAGGTCATGCTCGGCGATGCCGGAGCGAATGGGCTTGGCGCGTTGCTGGGATTGCGGTTGGCGGCCGGCGCCTCGCCGCGCGGCCGGGTGGCGTGGCTGGCCGGCCTGGCCGCATTGACCGCCGCCAGCGAAGTGGTCAGCTTCTCCAAGGTCATTGCGGCCACACCGGTGCTGCGGGATCTCGATGCCGCCGGGCGGCGCCCCGCCCAGTGACGCAAGTCGTATCGGGCGGGACCATACGTACCGTCGCCCGCGGTGCGATGGTGATCGCTGCCATCACAATGCTGGCCCGGGTCATCGGCTTCGTCCGGCAGGTCGTGTTCGCCCGGGCGGTCGGCCCGACCTGCGTTGGCAGTACGTACCAGACCGCGAACACCGTTCCGAACATCCTGTACGAGATCGTCGCCGGCGGGGCGTTGGCCAGCCTGGTCGTTCCGTTGCTGGCCGGGGCGGTGAGCGCCGGGGACCGGGAGACGGTACGGCGCTCGGCTTCGGCGTTGCTGACCTGGACGGTCAGCATTCTGGTGCCGCTGGCGCTGCTGGTCGCGCTGCTGGCCCGGCCGATCATCGAGCTGCTGCTGGGTGGCAGCCGGTGCGCCGGCGCGGTCGACCTCGGCGCCCGGATGGTGGTGGTCTTCGCCCCGCAGATCGTGCTGTACGGGGTGGGCGTCGTACTCACCGGAATCCTGCAGGCGCACGAACGCTTCGCCGGTCCGGCCCTGGCGCCGCTGTTGTCCAGCCTCGTGGTGATCGCGGCGTACCTGTTGTATTGGGCCGACTCGGGCGCGGCGGCGCAGGTGTCGCACCTGGGCCGCGGCGCGGAGTTGCTGCTGTCGGTCGGTACGACCCTCGGCGTCGTCGTGTTGTCGCTGTCGTTGCTGCTCCCGTTGCGCCGGGCCGGGGTGTCGCTGCGGCCGAGCTACAAGTTCCCGCCCGGGGCGGCGCGGCGGGCGTTGCGTCTGGCCGCGGCCGGGGTGTCGGCCCTGGTCGCCCAGCAGGTCTCGGTCGCGGTGGCGTTGCGGCTGGCCAACCAGAACACGGCCGGCGGCACGGTCGTGGTGTTCACGTTGGCCCAGACGGTGTTCCTGTTGCCGTGGGCGACGTTGGCTGTTCCCCTTGCCACGTCGGCTTTTCCGCGCTTGTCGGCCTCGATGGACCGGGGCGACGGGGACGCGTATGCCCGCACCTCCGGTCAGGTGACCCGGGTCCTGGTCGCGGTGACGTTGGTGGCGGCGGCGGTCCTGGTCGCGGCGGCCGAGCCGGTGGCCCGGGTACTGGTGCAGGGCGTGGGTCAGGGTGGCGACGTCACCGACCTGGCCCGCGGGATCGTCGCGTTCGCCCCCGGTCTGGTCGGGTACGGGTTGTTGGCGCTGCTGTCCCGGTCGCTGTACGCCCGGCACGACGCCCGGACACCGGCGGTGTGCACGGTGCTCGGTTGGCTGGTCGTGGTGGTGGCCGATGTCGTGTTGGCGTTGACGCTGCCGGTTGGTTCGCGGGTGTTGGCGCTGGCGTTGGGGAACACGATCGGCATGACCGTGGCGGCGGCGCTGCTGGCGGCCGGCTTGGTACGGCGGGCCGGCAGCTCGGCGTTGCGCGGCGTGGCTCGGCTGACGGCGGCGGGATTGCTCGCGGCCGGGGTTGCCGGCGCGGCCGGGCGGTTGGTCGCCGACACCGTGGCCGGTGGCGGGATCGGCGCGGCCGTCGGGCAGTGTGTGCTTGTGGGTGTCGTGACCTTGGTGGCCGCCGGGCTGGTGCTGGTCGTGGTGGCCCGCGAGGACGTACGGCGGTTGCTCCGGTGGAGGACGGGTTGATGCGGATCGCGCAGGTGTTGGCGACCAGCACGGGCGGCGTCGGCCGGCACGTGCACTCGCTCAGCCGTGCCTTGGTGGCCGGCGGCGATCGGGTCGCGGTGCTCGGTCCGGCCGCGACCGAGGAGCTGTTCGGCTTTACGGCGGTCGGGGCCTGGTTCGCGCCGGTGCAGATCGCGTCCGGGCCACGGCCGGTCAAGGACGCTCGCGCGGTGGCCCGGCTGCGTCGCGTGGTCCGGGGCGCCGATGTGGTGCATGCGCACGGCCTGCGGGCCGGCCTGGTGTCGGCCCTGGCGCTGACCGGTCGGCGTACCCCGCTCGTGGTGACCTGGCACAACCAGGTGCTGGCGACCGGGTTGCGGGCCCGGGTGGCGCAGCCGCTGGAACGAGTGGTGGCGCGCTGCGCTGACGTGACCCTGGGCGCCTCGACCGATCTGGTCGACCGGGTCCGGGCGCTCGGCGGGCGGGATGTGCGGCTGGGTCCGGTGGCCGCGCCGCCGTTGCCCGAGCCGGCGCAGCCGGCGGCGTGGACCCGGGCCGTGCTCGGCGTGGGCGATGCCCCGGTGGTGCTGGCGGTTGGTCGGCTGCATCCGCAGAAGGGGTACGACGTGCTCATCGACGCGGCCGCCCGGTGGGCCGACCGGGATCCGGCGCCAGTGGTCGTCATTGCCGGGGACGGTCCGCTGGAGGCGGAGCTGAGCGATCAGATCCGGTCGGTACGGGCGCCGGTCCGGTTGCTCGGTCGGCGGACCGATGTGGCCGAGTTGCTGGCGGTGGCCGATGTGGTGGTGTTGCCCTCGCGGTGGGAGGCCCGTTCGCTGACCGCGCAGGAGGCGTTGCGGGCCGGTCGTCCGTTGGTGACCACAACGGTCGGTGGACTGCCGGGGCTGGTGCGGGATGGGGCGCTGTTGGTACCGCCTGATGACCGCGATGCCTTGGCGCGGGCGGTTTCCACGTTGCTCGATGACCCGGCCGAGGCGGCCCGATTGGCCGTCCGCGGGCAGGAGTTGGCGGCGACCTGGCCGACCGAGGCGGATACGGTGCGTGAGGTCGTCGCCACCTATCACGAGCTGAGCGTGGCGTCGTCCGGATAACGGTCAAAACGTGTTACCGTGAATTCCCGTGGATCGTGGGGCTCGGTATATCGGCCCTAAACCAGACTGACCGCGGGAGCCTCCTTGTTGCAGTCCGATCGGACGACGAAACACGTATTCGTGACCGGGGGCGTCGCCTCCTCATTGGGTAAGGGCCTGACGGCAAGCAGCCTGGGCAACCTGCTCACGGCGCGCGGTTTGCGCGTAACCATGCAAAAGCTCGATCCGTACCTCAATGTCGACCCCGGAACGATGAACCCGTTCCAGCACGGCGAGGTATTCGTGACCGACGACGGTGCCGAAACCGATCTTGATATCGGCCATTACGAGCGGTTCCTGGACGTCGAGTTGCACGGCTCGGCCAATGTCACCACCGGACAGGTGTATTCGGAGGTGATCGCGAAAGAACGGCGCGGGGAGTATCTCGGCGACACGGTTCAGGTCATTCCGCACATCACCAACGAGATCAAAGGCCGGATCCTGGCCATGGGTGGGTCCGGTGTGGACGTTGTCATCACCGAGATCGGCGGTACGGTCGGCGATATCGAGTCGCTGCCTTTCCTGGAGGCGGCTCGCCAGGTCCGGCACGACGTCGGGCGGGACAACTGCTTCTTCCTGCACGTTTCGCTGGTGCCGTATCTCGGGCCGTCCGGCGAGCTGAAGACCAAGCCGACGCAGCATTCGGTCGCGGCGCTGCGCAGTATCGGTATTCAGCCCGATGCGCTGGTGTGTCGGTGTGATCGGGAACTACCCGAGTCGGTCAAACGCAAGATTTCGCTGATGTGCGACGTGGACCTCGAAGCGGTGGTGTCCAATCCGGACGCTCCCTCGATCTACGACCTGCCGAAGGTGCTGCACGGCGAGGGTTTGGACGCTTACGTCGTACGCCGGCTGGGATTGCCTTTCCGGGACGTCAATTGGTCCGAATGGGACGACCTGCTGGAGCGGGTGCACCGTCCTAGTCAGACAGTGCGGATCGCATTGGTCGGCAAATATATCGACCTGCCCGATGCGTACCTGTCGGTGACGGAAGCCTTACGGGCCGGCGGTTTTCCTCATCGGGCCAAGGTGGAAATCCGCTGGGTCCCCTCTGATGAGTGCATCACGCCCGAGGGCGCGGCCCACGCGTTGTCCAATGTGGACGGCGTGTTGATTCCCGGTGGCTTCGGCGTTCGGGGCATCGAGGGAAAGATCGGCGCTATTCGGTACGCGCGTACCCGGCAGATTCCGTTGCTTGGGCTGTGTCTGGGCCTGCAGTGTCTGGTAATCGAGGCGGCCCGCGGGTTGGCCGGGCTGCCCGATGCGAATTCGGCGGAATTCGACTCGGTCACGCCGGATCCGGTGATCGCGACGATGGCCGACCAGCGCGCTGTCGTCGACGGCAAGAAGGACATGGGCGGCACGATGCGGCTGGGTGCGTACACGGCGCGGCTGAAGTCTGGATCGATCGTCGCGCGGGCGTACGACGCCGCCGAGATTTCCGAGCGGCACCGGCACCGGTACGAGGTGAACAACGCCTACCGCGAGCAGTTGGAGAAGGCCGGCGTGGTGTTCTCCGGTCTGTCCCCGGACGAGCGGTTGGTGGAATTCGCCGAGCTCTCGCCGGAATTGCACCCGTTCTTTGTGGGAACGCAGGCGCACCCGGAGTTCAAGTCCCGTCCGACTCGGCCGCACCCGTTGTTCCGCGCGTTCATCGGGGCCGCATTGGATTACGTCGCGGCTGAGCGGTTGCCGGTCGAGTTGCCCGAGCCGGCTAAGGTCTGAGCGCCCGTTAAACGCCGCCATGGTGCTTCGCGCCATGGCGGCGTTTTCCTTGAGATACGGAGAATTCAGCGGTGAACAACTATGCGGTGGCGGCCAGCGACGAGGTGTACCGCGGGAAGCTGTTCGCGTTGCGCCGGGACGAGGTCGTCATGCCGGGCGGCAATACCGCGGTGCGCGAGGTGTTGGTGCACCCCGGCGCGGTGGTGATCGCGGCGGTCGACGAATCCGACCGGATCGTGATGGTGCGGCAATACCGGCACCCGGTGCGCCGGTATCTGTGGGAGATTCCGGCCGGCCTGCTGGACGTGGCGGGGGAGGCGCCGGCCGCCGCGGCCGCCCGCGAATTGGCCGAGGAGGCGCATCTGCGAGCCGGCTCTTGGCACACGCTGGTCGACCTGGTCGCGTCGCCGGGGATCAGCACCGAAACGGTACGGGTATTTCTGGCTCGCAATCTGTCCGATGTGGACGAAGCCGACCGGTATGTGGCCAACGGTGACGAAGAGGCTGAGATGACCGTGACCCGAATCGGGCTGGATGAGGCGGTGGCCAAGGTGTTCGCCGGCGAGTTGGAGAACTCCGCGACCGTGGCCGGTGTGCTGGCCGCCGCCCGCGCCCGCGATGTCGGCTGGACTGGATTGCGTCCGGCCGACGCACCTTGGGCAGGCCGATGACAACCCTTGTGTACGACGGCGATTGCGGTTTCTGCACCACCTCGGTCCGCTTTCTGCACCGCCATATCCCGACCAGCGCGACCGTGGTGGCCTGGCAGGATTGCGACCTGGCCGCGCTCGGGCTGACCGTCGCGCAGGCGCAGGACAAGGTGCAGTGGGTCGCGGCCGACGGCACGATCAGCGCTGGCCACGCGGCGGTCGGGCGGTTGTTGCTCGATGCTGGCGGTTGGTGGCGGGTGCCGGGCTGGATCGCCCTGACACCGCCGTTTTCCTGGCTCGCTCGCGGTATCTACCGGCTGATCGCGGACAACCGGCATCGGCTGCCCGGCGGCACCCCGGCCTGTGCGTTGCCGCCGGAGCAGCGTCCGGGCGCGTCTGGGTCGTCGGGTGTGGCTGGGTCGTCGGGTGTGGCTGGGTCGTCGGGCGGCACGACCGGCTAACTCGTCCGACCCGCAAATCTGGGTTTGCCCCCCCCGACCGAGTTGATCATGAAGTTGCCGACGCGAATCTCGGCGTGTCGTCGGCGTTTCGCGCAGGGAACTCCATGATCAACTCGGGCCTCGGGCCTCGGGCCTCGGGCCTCGGGCCTCGGGCCTCGGGGGCACGGGGCCAAGGCCAAGGCCAAGGCCAAGGCCAAGGGTGCGGTCCCGGTCGGGTTTTGCGCGCCGGCCCGGAAGATCAGGCCGAGGTGAGCTCGTGCGCCTCGGTGAGCCGGAAATTGTTGCCGGACGGGTCACGGAACCCGGCGTCGATACCGTACGGCCGTTTCTCCGGTGCCTCGGTGAATTCGACCCCGCGACTCTTCAACAGTTCGTAGTCGGCCTGACAGTCCTCTGTGGACAAAAAGACGGTGCCGACCGCACCCTTGGCCATCAGCGTACGCAACTGCTCGGCCGTCTCGGCATCGATCATCGGCGGGCCGGGAATCGCCATCAACGTAATAGCGAAATCCGGTTGGCCCACCGCGCCGACGGTCAGCCAACGGAAGTTGCCCATTTCGGCGACCGTCGCGTCGGCCCGGACCTCCAACCCTAGCTTCCGGGTATAGAACTCCAGCGCCTCATCCTGGTCGTGCACCCACACCTGCACGTTGGAAACCTGAATCATCGGAAACTCCTTCGTAGAAGCCTTGCTGCCGATGACGTTATTGGCCCGCGCGGGCGGTGTCTTCTCCAAACGTGCGGTGTTGCGGCCGGCCGTAGGCTCGCAGCACACAGGTCGGAATGATCGCGTACGCCGCGGCCGGGGGATAGGCGGCGCGGTAGGCGGTCGGGGACAGGCCGTAGGTGCGGGTAAAGCTGCTGGTGAACGATCCGACGCTGGACAGGCCCACCGCGAAGCAGATGTCGGCGACCGAGCGGTCGGTGCCGCGCAGCATCGCCGCGGCCCGTTCCAGCCGGCGGGTCAGCAGGTACGCGTGCGGGGATTCGCCGAAGGCGCGCCGGAACTCCCGGCTGAAATGCGCCCGGGACAGCCCGGCGGCGTGGGCCAGGTCGTCCACGTCCAGCGGCTCGAAGAACCGGGCGTCGGCCAGGTCCTTGGCCCGGCTGAGGTACCGCGCCGGCGGCAACGTCGTCATGACCCCGAGTATTGCTCGGTCGGTTCAGCCAGCGCGGGCGAACGCGGCGTGAACCGGGCCCGGACCCACAGCACCGGGCGATGCCGCTCCAACGGCAGGAATGACAGGATCGCGACCAGGTGCGGCAGGAAGATGATGGTCAGCGCGCCGAAGGTCACCAGGTGGAACAGCAACATCGTGGCCACGGCCAGGTACCGTCCGCGGTCGGACCGGGCCACCAGCAGGATCAGCGGTGATGCCAACTCGGCCACGATCATGCCGAACTGGCCGATTTCCAACAGATGCGGGTAATGCAGCAGCCAATTCGACAGGAACGTGCCGCGCCGGATAATCGCCCATTCGAAAATCGCGCCGGTCGGCCAGTTGAATCCGCCGAAACGGAATTTCGCCCAGGATGCCAGGAAATACGTCAACACAACGGCGAGCTGTACGCAGCGCAGCGCCCACCCCACCGCCTCGCTCGGCTCGCGCTGGCCGTACCGGACCGCGCCGATGGTCGGCAGCACGGCCAACAAAACCAGGTAGGCGTACCGGTCGTGATCGACCTTTCCGTACGACATCGCGATCACCATCCACTCCCCGTAGAGCAGGAAGATCGCGGTGCCGAGCAGCCTGGGCGCGCGGCCGGTCGCGCCGGCCAACGCCGCCGCCACCAGCAGCCACTGGACGGTGAGCACGAACGCGTGGGTGGGTTCGGGCAGATGCAGCACCCGGGCAACCAGCAGCGGGTCGTACAGCCGGGTGGAGATATCGGCGTGCTGCCGGATCCACGGGGTGAATACGAAGATGTCGAGCGGGATAAACAGGTACGCGATCGTGCGCAGGGCGGCGATGCGGCCCAACGGCATCGGGGTGAACCACCAACCGGTGAAACGGCTCATGATCGACTCCAGCGGGCCAGCAGTTTCTGCGTGTAGTGCCCGGTCGCGGCGCCGCCCCGCAGGCCGTAATTACGCACCACGATTTCCACCGCCGCCAACGTCGCCCCGTTGTGCCGCCGCTGGTAGGCATCCGCGACCGTCGCCAGCAGCGCGGGATTGCGTTCGAACCGGCCCAGCTGGCCCTCAACCTCGGCCCGGCGCAGCCCGGTTTCGGTGCCGTTGATGGTTATCCGTTTCCCGGCCGGCGTAATGCCCTGCATCAACGTGGATTTCACTGCGGCCTTTGGGCTGTCGCGGCTCGCGTACATCCTGAATGGCCCGAACGGGAACCAGTCGTCCTGCCCGTGGATGGTGCCCAGCAGGGTTATCACGAGGACCGCGGCGGCGATGCCAAGTCGACTGACCTTTCCGGCATTCGAGAGGGTAGGCACGGCAACACTCTAAAGGTCGCATTTGAATGCCTTGTACGCTCATCGACTCGGGGTCACGGACGGAGACACGATGGCTCGCGGAATGCTGCACCACGTCGAGCTGTGGGTGCCGGATCTTGAGCGGGCGGTGGCCAGCTGGGGTTGGCTGCTGGGCGAGTTGGGGTACGCCGAATTTCAGCGCTGGCCGGACGGTCGCAGCTGGAAGTTGGGCGAGACATATCTCGTGGTTGAGCGTTCACCGGCATTGACCGCGGCCGAGCATGAACGCTGTCGCCCGGGGCTGAACCACCTGGCCCTGCACGCCGGATCGCGGGCCGAACTCGACGAGCTGACCGCGGCAGCGCCCCGGCACGGGTGGAGCCTGCTTTTCGCCGACCGGCATCCCTTTGCCGGTGGGCCGGAGCATTACGCGACGTATTTGGAGAATGAGGATGGATTCGAGGTCGAACTCGTGTCGGATTGAGCGGGCTCGTCGAGCATATCGGCGATGATCTCCACGATGTCGGCGTCGGTGCCGAGCTGTGGGTCGTAAGCAGCGAACCAATCGGTGACGCCATTGGGGGTGGCGGCCCACAGCTCCTGGCACTCGCGCACCGACGGCGCCCACCGGCCCGCTGGGAGGGCCGAGCCGGTGGAGCGCGTCGATTCGAACACGAGTTCGATCCTAACGGGTCGGAGTGCCTCGCACAAGCCGCATATACCGAGACTGATCGCGCATCACTAACGCCAGATGACGACCGACGGATGTTCAGGCGACGTATTGGCGACGACCACACCGGCCCGCTCGCTCGGCGCGCACGCGGCCAGGTAGGTCCGGTGCGCCTGCAGATAGCGGGTCGGATCCAGGCTGCCGTCGCGTTCGACCAGTCGGCGCGTCCGGACGTCCTCGGGAACGTCGAGAAAGACCGAGAATTCCCACTGGCCGGCCAATTCGTCGCGGTGCAGGAACAGCCCGTCCAGCACCAGCACCGAGCCGGGCTGGGCGAGCCGTTCGGGCGGGTCCAGGATCGCGTCGGTACGCAGGTCGTGTGCTTTCGGTCGGTACCGCCGCGAACCGCCCGGGCCCAACGGAATGAGTACGTCGGCGATCAGCCGGGGGTAATTGAACGCGTCCAGCCAGAATCCCTCGGCCGAATGACGTCCGCGCCGATATCGCACGTCCCGGGGGTTATGGAAATCGTCGGCGCTGACCCGTATGACCGGACGGCCGAGGGACCGCAACGCCGCAGCCAATTCGTCGGCGAAAATCGTTTTGCCGGCGGCGTCGCCGCCGTCAATTCCGACGCGTACGCAGTCCGATCCCGTCGCCGGCGGCACCCGGCGGGCGATCTGATCGATAACGGTATTCACAGTAATTTACGGAAATACGTCGCCGATTCCTCGTAGTCCAACGCCTCGTAGAAGGGAGCCGCCCGTCGGGTGGCCAGCGCCACCAACGCGGCGCCGCGATCGGCCGCCCAGCCTTCGAATTCGGCCATGAGCGCCGCGCCCACGCCGGCTCGGCGGACCCGCTCGTCGACCATGACCTCCTCGACCCACGCCACCGGCCCGTTCGCGTAAAACGTGTGGTGGGTGAATCCGAGCAGGTATCCGCACAGTCCACTGTGGTCGGTCGCGACCAGAATACGAGCGGACTCGGTTTTCAGCAGCACGGCGAACGATTCGTCGAAGGCGTCGCGGTGTGGCTTGAACGAGGTCGCCAGCGCGTGCGCCAGGACGAACAGGTCGGCGGCATCGTCCGGCCCGGCCGGCCGGATCAGCGCGCTCATTGGCCTACGCTCGCGGCGGCGATGCGTTGCCGCAGCGCCTGCACGCTCGATCGGTCCCGATGCGGATGCACCCGGTTGGTGAGCAGGACGAGCACCAGTTCGCGGTTGACCACCAGCGAGGTCCCGGTGAAACCGGTGTGCCCGATCGCGCCGGTATCGGCGAGCACGCCCATGAACGAGCGGTCGCCAATACGTGGGCCCAACCCCTGTCGGTAGCCCGGATCCAGGCTCGCCGGCAATTGGTCGGTGGTCATTTCTGTTACGAGTTCCGGGGCGAGAATACGTTCGCCGCCACGCCGTAGCATTTCCCCGAAACGAGCCAGATCGCTTGCGGTGCTGAAGATTCCGGCGTTGCCGACCCCGCCGCCGAAATTCCATGAATTCTCATCGTGTACGCTGCCGCGTACCATTCCACGGTGGACATACGGCTGATACTCGGTGGCCGCGATACGGGGCAACAACTCCGGTGCCGGCAGATATCCGGTGTCGTTCAGGCCTAACGGCGTACAAATTCGCTCAGCCACAAGTTCACGCAGCGGCCGGCCGGACGCGGCTTCGGCCACCCAACCGGCGGTGATGTAACCCAGGCACGAATACTCGAAAACTCCTCCGGGCGGGCCGGCCACAGGCGCGGTGAATATCGCGGCCCGTGGATCCGGCCGTTCCCACAAGTTCAGATGCGCCGGCAGGCCGGAGGTGTGGCTGAGCAGGTGGCGCAGCGTGACCGTGTCGTGGCTGAATTCCGGAAGCCAGCGGGTGACCTTGTCATCTAGGTCGAGTACGCCGTCCTGCACCAGGGTCAGTACGACGGTCGCGGTGAACAGCTTGGTCAGCGACGCCACGTCGAAGATCGTGTCCGCCCGCATCGGCACGCGCTCGTCGGCCAGCCGTTCATCGGTTGCGTATCGGACCGCTTCGCCGGTGACGACCGGCTCCTCGGCGACTCCGTCCCGTAACAGCAACGCGACCGCTCCAGGCGTGTCGCCCGGCACCGACGCTTCCAGAATTTCCGCGAAAGAATGGGCCACTTCGCCTCCCGATCCGGCGGCCGTATGCCCGCAGGTTACCGTTTCCGGCCGCGAATTCGACCGCCGTTCCCGTTAGGCTCGTCCGAAAGCCGACTCATCACCGGGAGCCCTGGTTTCAGTGCGTTATTCCTTCATGAGCTTTTCCATGCCGGATGCCACCCTCGATCAGCTGCTGAGTGCCGCCCGGCAATACGGCTACGACGGCATTGAGCTGCGAATCGGCGCTAAGCACGGTCACGGCGTCGAGCCCGAAATCGACGCCCGGCAGCGAGCGGCCGTGCGACAGTCGTTCTCCGACCAAGGTGTCGAGGCGGCCTGCGTCGCGACCTCGTGCCGGTTCGCCGATCCGGCGACCGTCGACAACGAGTGCGCCAGCGCCCGGGCCGCGATCGCGTTGGCCGCCGACATCGGGTCGAGCCGGCTGCGGGTCTTCGGCGGTGCGCTGCCGGACGGGGTCGAGCGGGACGCGGCCATACGCGGGGTGGCGACGGCGCTGGCCTCGATCGCCGACTATGCCGGCGCGCACGGCGTGCGGGTCTGCCTGGAGACGCACGACGCCTGGACCTCACCCGAACACGTGGCCGAGGTGATGCGGGCCGTCGAGCATCCGGCGATCGGAGTGACCTGGGACGTATGGCATCCGGCCCGGATCAACGGGATCGCGCTGGATGACGCGTACCGGGTGTTGGCGCCGTGGATCGGGCACGTGCACTTCCACGACGGCATGCTGCGCCCGGACATGCTGGACCACCGGGCGATGGGCACCGGTCAGCTGGATCACCGGCGCATCCTGCGGTTGCTGAACGACGGCGGGTACGACGGGTTCCTGTCCGGCGAGTGGATCGGTTGGGAGCCCGGCGAGGTGCACCTGCCGCGCGAAATCGACGCGATGCGCGGGTACGAACGGGAATTGGCCCTCGCTTAGGTCAGGTCAGGAATTCTGCGCTGAGGTCAGCAATTCAGCGCTTGGGTCAGCAATTCCGCGACCGCCTGCAGGTTCGGCCGGGCACAGCCCAACGCGCCGATGTAATGACCGACCGCGAGCCGACCGTCGTACGCCGTACCGGTTCCGACCACCACACAGTCGGGCCGGGCGGCCAGGGCGGCGGCGACCAGTTCGGCCTGCCACGGCCGGGTATGCGCGTCCCGAACCGTCACGACCAGCGGTGTGTCGATGGGCGCGGCGGCCACGAGCGCCTTGGGGTCGGCCGGCGGCTCGAGCACGGTCAGCCCGGTAGCGCCCGGGACCAGATCGCGCAGGCTGACCGAGGTCACCCCGACCCCGGGGCGGGCTCGGACCCCGGCGTCGATGATGTACGGCGGACCCGGCAGCGGCAGCCCGGTCGCGTCGACTCGCAACGCCCGGCGGGCCGCGGCCAACCCGACCGCCGGGTCGGCCTGCTCCCGCGCTTGTGGCCGACAGAAGGCCCGCAGCCGCCGAACCTGCGCGGCCGCCTCGACCATCCGTTCCTCCGCCAGTACGCCGGCCGCGACCGCGTCGAGTACCGCCTGCCGCATCGCCCGCGCCTGCTCGTACGACACGGTGGCGCAGATCAGGTCGACACCCGCGGCGAACGCGGCCACCGCCCCTTGCGCGACGCCGATCCCGGCACTGATCGCCGCCATCCCGAAGCCGTCGGTGAGGATCGTGCCGGTGAAGCCGAGCTCACCCCGTAACAGATCGGTCAGGATCGGCCGGCTGATGCTGGCCGGCCGATCATCGAAAACCGGATAGACGATGTGCGCCGCCATCACGGTCTGCACCCCGGCCGCGATCGCGTCGCGAAATGGCGCCAGCTCGATCGCGTCCAATTCGGCCCGCGGGCGGTCCACGGTCGGCAGATCGGTGTGCGAGTCCAACGAGGTCGCGCCGTGGCCGGGAAAGTGCTTGGCGCAGGCGGCTACCCCGCGCGCCTGCAGTTCCTCGATCACCACGTTCGCGTGCCGGGCTACGACGGCCGGGTCGGCCCCGAACGCCCGCGGCCCAATCACCGGGTTGTCCGGGTTCGTATTGACGTCGACCACCGGCGCGCAGTCGATGTCGACCCCGTACGAGGCGACCAGGTCGGCCAGCGAGCCGGCGACCTGGCGGGTCAACGCGACGTCATCGACGGTCCCGAGGGCCAGGTTGCCCGGGTACGAGGAGCCGCCGATCCGTTCCAGTCGGGTGACGTCGCCGCCTTCCTCGTCCGCGGCGATCAGCACATCCGGCTTGTACGAACGGATGTCGGCGATGAATTCGGCCAGCTGTTCCGGGCCGGTCACGTTCGCGCCGAGCACGATGACCGAGCCCAACCCGTCCTGCAGCCAGCGCGCGTATTCGGCTGGCACCGGCCCCGTCCCGGGCACGGCCACCATGAAACAACTGTCGACGATCGACTCGAGTTCACCCATGTTCGATGACTTTAAAGAGGGTCGATACCCAACTGGACCGGTTCGCGTGTGCTCGAAGATTCCGTGTCGGTCGCCACGCCCCGATGTTCCGGCGCTCGGGGGCATTCGCGATCCACTTGCCGAGGCCCCACAGATCTCGCAGGACGGCGTACGCACGAACCCGTTCCTGCGCTCCCGGCGCCTGCAGCAGGTCGCCCAAGCATTCGGCGACGACGCGCAGAAGTGCTGGGTCCCAGTCAATCGCGGCCCGGGCGAGACCGTCGATATCCAGATCGGCGGGTCCGATCGTGGCGAATTCGAAATCAACTGGAACAGCAGTACGGCCGTCCCACACCGTGTTGTGCGGGCCGGTATCGCTGTGCACAAGTCCGCGCGACACGAGCCGCATGGCATCGAATCCCTCATTGAGGATTACGCGAAGCTGACGAGCCGTACTCGCGTCGAACACGTCGGCGTACGTATTCAAATCCTCATTGGCCTGGGATTTCCGCAGCGCGTAGATCGGCGTTGGCGGCAGGGGAGGCAGATCGTCGGGATTTGTGCCACCGATGGCTCGTACCCGCCGGCACAGATCCCGCAAAGCCAGGCTCCGCGCAGCCCTGTCGAGATGTTTCCAGCTCGCACCCAGGTTCTGACCGGGAAGCCGTGTGGTCGCCATCCATTCGTGTCCGTCCTCGATGCCACAGTCCACAACGGACGGATAGCCGACACCGGTCGGCAACGCCCGCACCAGCTGGACTTCCGTGAGCAGATTCGATCCGCCAGGCCGGGCTGACATTCGTAACACCACATCGCCGGCAAACCACACGTGGTTCGAGTCGCCCAGTTCGATCCGCTGCACCGCAACGGCCCGACCCAGCCGCGCGCACACCCGCCGAGCTCTCATTTCCGGCGCATTATCTGGCACGCATCGGGAGGTTAATCGCTCCCGATCGCCCTCTCCAAGCGCTTATCCGTACTGCCAGGCTCGAATCGATCAGGCGCTAGCGTCGGTGAGCGACCACAGCGAACTGCTCGGACGCTGGGTCGTAGGGTGCACCGGCGATATCACCGAAGAGGCTAGGCGATCCGAAGCCGCTGGCTTGAAGTTCTGCCGCGACTTCGCCGGGGCTCAGGCACTGCATCCAGTTCCAATACTGCCTGGTGCCCTGTGCGGCAATGATCGTGAAGCGGTCCAGGATCAGGCGGATTTCCGGGTAGATCCAGGTCTCATGGACGCCTTCGTAGGGCGGCGGCGCCCAGAATCCGCCCATCAGGTTGGCTTCCCGAGCGCGGCCATCGTGTGCGTTCGCGAATCGAGCTTGCGAGGTCACGTCCATGACGAGGGCTCCCTCTGGCTCCAGTGCTGCGGCGATCTTGTGGAGCAGCCGGGATCGTTGCTGGGGGCTCAGGGCGCAGAAGTCTTCGTACGCGAACAGTGCGAGATCGTACGGTCCTTTGAGGTCGTCGGTCAGATAGTTCGACACTTCGAAGCTGGCGGCGAGATTCTCGGCGGCCGCCGTTGCCTGGGCATAGGCGATGGAACGCCGTGACACATCGATGCCGTGTACGGATATTCCTCGACGAGCGATGCGACATGCATACAGCCCAGGACCGCAGCCCAGATCAAGTACACGTGCTGCCGGCTCTAATGACGAGACAATCCACTCGACGGAGCGGTCGATAAACTCCTGGCGTCGTGATGCCGCTTCCACGTCGGGATCGAGGTGGGCTTTCAGCATCTCGGCCGAAATGTGGGGGTCGTCCCACATTTCCGGGGTTGTGTAAACGCTAAAGGGCGCCGGTCTCATGGTCAGGCCTCCTCATCTACGTGGATTGTGGTTGATCGGCGTGCGGTGCGATTGAGCGGGACCCGGAGCCGCCGTTGGGGATGGGATGGCTGCACTGATGAGCTACCACGTGATGGTTACCTGCGGGTCGACTACGACTACCGCACCGGCAATCCTTCCCTGTAACGCGGTCGGTTCGTGATCAATTGCCTTGCTCAGCGCCGGCTGAATCGGCTGTAATGCCCGGCGTGCAGATTCGAGCCGGCGACCGCCTCATCGACAGTCCCGAGGTTCGTCGGCACCTGCTTGAGCGAATCCGCGCTGAACCGGCATTGCAGGAATTGCGCGAGGTAGAATATCGGCAGACAGGCAACATGGGGCGCTTTTTCGCTGGCAGCTTTGCAGCGGCTCGCATTCCCGTCGTGCTCAAACTGAACACGACCGCTACCGAAATCGAATGGATGACCGAAATCGCCGCCCGCACTGCCGACCTCATCCCGCACGTCTATGCCTCTGGCACCACCCTCGGCGGTGCGGATGTGGCCTGGCTCCTGCTGGCCGACACCCCGTACCACTTCGACTCAGCGCAGGCGTTGGACTGCCGCAAACTCATGGCGGCCGCGGCGCGATTCCAACAAACTGCGGCCGAAATCGACGGCACCACGTATGGCATCGACCGGGAATTCCTCGATATGTATTTACCGCAGGCGATCGAGGCGCGCTGCCCCGGACCCGGCGCCGAGGTGCTCGCCAGGATGCCGGCTGACCTGGCCTGGCTCGACGACAATTCCCCACGCGTCCGATGCCACGGCGACGTACATTTCGGCAACGCTGTGGCTACCCAGCCCGGCGGCCAACTCCTGCTGATCGATCCGATTCCTCGCACAGCCCATTGGGCGTGGGATGCCGCCTACGCCCAGATGACCTCCGGCGTGCCGGGAACTCCCGCGCTAGTACCGCTTCTCGCCCACGCGCGGGAAGAACTCGGCCTGCCCACCGCATCGACGAGAGCGCTGGAGAGAATAGAAACGATACTTCTCGGCTGGTCATCAATGCTGTGGTGGGCAATCATCCCGTACCGCAGAACAGAAGGTTGGTGGGCGCAGCAGGTCGACGACCACATTTGCCGCCTCGCCAACCTCTCAGCGCCGAGCAGTAGCTAGCGCTTCATCTCTTGTCTCGGGATTTCAAGAGATAATCGGCGACGCCGGCCTGTCGCTTTCCGTTCGGACCACTGCGTAGCGCGACGGCCCGCATTGTCGCGGGACCGCCGGGATCGCTTATGTGGGGTGAATTGTGACGTGTTGGTGACCAGAAGTAATTCTTTTGTTGGGGTTGTTCTTAGTCCCGGTTTTGTCGGTGGGTGGGTCTAGGGTTTTGTTTATGAGCAGCGCGACGCCTGTCGACCCGGATCCGATGGAGGATCTTCTCGGGTTGATGGAGGCTGTCGCGGATCGGTTCGATAATGCGGAGTTGTGGCGCTCGCCGGGACCGAAGTTGGCCGATTCGATGGAACGGTACGAACGGGTGGTGCGGCGGTTCGAATTCGGTCGGCTCCGTTTTGCCGCTGAGTGCTCGGTGCAAGATGTGGCCGGGCAGGAAGCGGGTTTATCGACCGAGGCCTTTTTGCAGGTGCGGTTACGCCTCTCGCCCGGCGAAGCGAAGGCCCGGGTCCGGTTGGCGCAGGAATTAGTGGAGTCGGTCAGTATATCCGGTGAAATCGTCGAACCGGAACTGCCGGCCACCGCGGCCGCCGCAGCCGAGGGCGTGCTGTCTGTGGAGCACATACAAGCGATCGGTCAGGCAATGAAGCAATTGCCGCCGGCCGTCGCTCCGAACGACCGGGCCGCCGCGGAGAAATTCCTTGCCGAGCAGTCGCGGGAGATGGACCCGCGTCGCGTGCGCGTGCTGGCGCGGCGATTGCATGCGGTGTTGGATCCGGACGGCACCCTGGATGAGGATAAGCCGGACCGCCGAGAATTAGTCTTCCGTCGCGATGTGAGCGGTATGGATTACATACGTGGCCGGCTCGACTCTGAAGCGTCCGCCACCGTCCAAGCCGCCCTCGGCGCATTCGCCCAACCGCAGCCAGCCCAGGACGGCCAGCCCGATACCCGATCGCGGAGCCGGCGCAGCGCGGACGCGCTGGTCGAATTGTGTCGTCGGGCTGTCGATGATGGCGGCTTGCCCGCCGTCGGCGGGGAGAAACCGCACGTCACCGTGACCATCGCGCTGGATGACCTGCGCGGTCAGCACTCTGACGACACATCCTTGCGGCGGCGTCCCGGCACCGGGACTCTCGGCACGGGGCCGCGATCACCGCCGAAGCTGCCCGGCGTATCGCCTGCGACTCGGCGGTTATTCCGATCCTGCTCGGATCTCAAAGTGAGCCGTTGGATATCGGCCGGGCAACCCGAACAATTCCAACGGGAATTCGCCGCGCTGTGGTTGCCCGCGATATCGGCTGTATCCATCCCGGCTGCACAGCACCAGCCGCCTGGTGCCAGACACATCATGTCAAGCACTGGGCAGATGGCGGACCAACCGCACTAAATAACCTCGTCCTGCTCTGCCATCACCACCACTGGATCGTGCACCACGACGGCTGGCACATCACGTTTCTCAAAGGCATTCCGCACGTCATCCCGCCACCAATCGTTGATCCGTCCCAACAACCGCGGCGTAACACTATGCACGACCAACCTGGCCTCCCCAGCGGATAGCCCCATACCGACGGGAGCGCGGGTCGAAATCCTCCATCCAAACACGGGTAGGCCACTCCCTACGCCACGAGATGAAAGATCGCGTCTAGCCCGACGTAAAGCGCTAATTTCTGGAAATACTGTTTCCGGAAGTAGCTTCGGTGGTCCCGTTCTGCCGAGCGCGGAAGGGAATCGGGCGAACTCTTGGGCGCGAGGAGCTGAAAGTTGGGCCCAGCTCCTCGCGAACGTCGGTACGGTGCGCTTTATGGCCGATATCCAGGCATCCGCAGGATTCAACCGATTCGCGGCCGACCCTGTCATCGCGGAAATTAACGAACGTTTTGGTGCTGGTTTGGAGCTGGTTGGCTTAGCCGATCACGGCGACTCCGGGGGAGCGGCTTTTATCCGGTGGCCCGACGGTCGCGCGGGTGTCTTGACACGACCACCTGCCTCGGTTGAGCGGATGCGCCTAACTGCCGATGTTCTAGCACGCGTCCGATCCGAAAGCGTGCCTGTGCCGCGCCACGATTTGATCGTTGAGCTGTCCGATGGCGGGACGGCAGTCGTTCAGGAGAGGCTTCCCGGAGCGCCAATAAAGCGAGTGACGGTCGCGGCTGTCGACGAGATGTACGCGATGAACGAACGATTTGCCGGTCTACTCCGAGACCGACATGACGTCCCTGTCCCGCGCCTATATCTGCGGGGGAGTGCGCCAGAGCACCCCGGACACGACTTGCTGCAACGCTACAACGGCCGTACCCACCGTGTGCTCCGGCGGATCCGCGAGATCGGTTGCGAGCCCGCGCCACAAACGCGGACCAATGATCTGTTACATACAGACTTCGCCCGCGGCAATCTTCTGTTCGATCGGTCTGGACGGATTAGCGGCGTCATTGATTGGAACCTTGGAGTTGCCCGTGGCGACCGCAGGTTTGCCTTGGTGAGCCTCCGATCCGACCTGGAATGGACCGTCGTCAACCCGGTCGAGAATCCAGTCGACCCGGCGGCTATCGAGCGCCTCGATCAAATCCTTGAGGCCGATCTACCTGCGCCGCTGCTGCGAAGATACTGGGCCTACTTGACTCTTCAGAAGCTGCATTGGGCAATCTTCGACAACGCGAACGAAACGATCGAAGTTTTCCTGAGACTTGGCGAGCAACGCCTAGATCTCTGCTGACCCGAGACGCGTGCCGCCTCCCGGAACAGTTCGCCCATGTGAGCATCCTGACGTATTAATCGGGTAGGGGTCGCTGCGGCGCTGTCGTAGCCTGCCCTGGTGCCAATTTCAGGGTCGTACGTCGAATCGTTGAATATCGGGGTCGCGCGTCCGATCGCGGCCAAGTCCGGGTCGAGCGGAATCGACAAGCGCCCGGTCGCCGGGCCGGTGCTGGTGCGCGCGCCCGGGCCAAAGGGTATCGGCGGCAGCGGCTTGGTCGGCGACACGATCTGCGATACCCCCAACCACGGCGGCGACGACCAGGCCGTGTACGCCTACGCCCGCGAGGATCTGGACCGCTGGCAGGCCGATCTGGGCCGGCCACTGTCCTCGGGCTCGTTCGGCGAGAACCTCACCACCAGCGGCCTCGACGTCACCGGCGCGGTGATCGGGGAACGGTGGCGGGTCGGGGCCGACCTGGTGCTGCAGGTGACGGTGCCGCGTATCCCGTGCCGGACCTTCGCCGTCTGGCTGGGCGAGCAGGGGTGGATCAAGACGTTCACGCTGCGCGCCATTCCCGGGGCGTACCTGCGGGTGCTGAACCCGGGCGAGGTACGCCACAGCGACCCGATCGTGGTCGAACACCGGCCGGCGCACCCGGTCACCATCGGCACCGTCTTTCGCGCCATCACGACCGAACCCGACCTGCTGCCACAACTACTGCAGGCCGACGAATTGCCGGAGGAGACCAAGGACCGGGCCCGCCGCCGGCTGACGTTCGACCTGCTCAACGAGCCAGACTGAGCCCATGCTGACCGTAGGTCTGATCGGCGGGATGAGCGCCGAAAGCAGTGCGGAGTACTACCGCCTGGCCAACGAGCTGGTACGCGAACGGCTCGGCGGGCTGCACTCGGCCCAGTGCCTGCTGTACTCGGTCGACTTCGCGCCGATCGAGGCACTGCAGACCGCCGGCCGGTGGGCCGAGGCGGGCGAGATCCTGGCCGGCGCGGCCCGGGCGTTGCAGGCCGGCGGCGCGGACCTGCTGGTGTTGTGCACGAACACCATGCACATCGTGGCCGAGCAGATCCAGGCCGCGGTCGACATCCCGTTGCTGCACATCGTCGACGTCACCGCCGACGCGATCGCTCAAGCCGGGCTGGACCGAGTGGGCCTACTGGCGACCACGTTCACCGCCCAGCAGCCGTTCTATGCCGACCGGATGCGTTCGTACGGCCTGGAACTGCTCGTACCAGGCCCGAATGACCAGGATTTGGTACACCGGGTCATCTATGACGAGCTGTGTGTAGGCGTGGTCCGGGACGAATCCCGCGCCGCGTACCGGGCCGTGATCGACCGGTTGGTCGCCGCGGGCGCGCAGGGGATCGTGCTGGGCTGTACGGAGATTGAGCTGTTGATCGGGGCCGGTGACGTCGACATCCCGGTCTTTCCGACAACGCGGCTGCACGTGGCGGCGGCGATCGATCGGGCACTGGCCGATCATTCCGCTGTGGACACCGGGTCGGGCTGAAGCGCTGTCCCAGGGGGTGTTGCTTAGGTCGTCGGCCTGCTGCGCGGCGCCCAGACGACGACCGGCGGCGTTGTCGTCACTGTACGAATAGTCGGTAGCTCCGCTACCGTCCCCCGATTGCACCTGCGGGACGCCCGCACCCGGGCTGCCTTGCCGGACCGCCGCCTGAATCACCGCTCGCGACGGCCACGACCTAAGCAACACCCCCTAGACTCGGCGGCGTCGGCCCCGCCCAGCGGGTTGCGGGCCGCGGCGGCATCGCTCCGGCAACGGCGCCGGTGGGACCGCCATGCCTGAGGTGGGTTCGCCCGCCCAGAAAGGAACCATCGTGAAGGTCGGTATCCCTCGTGAGGTGAAGGACCACGAGTATCGGGTGGCGATCACTCCGGCCGGCGTGCACGAACTGACCGGCGCCGGTCATCAGGTCATGGTGGAGAAGGAGGCGGGCGTCGGCTCGTCGATCCCGGATGAGGACTACGCGGCGGCCGGGGCGCAGATTCTCGGTGCGGCCGACGACGTGTGGGCCGAGGCGGACCTGGTGTTGAAGGTCAAGGAGCCGATCGCCTCGGAGTATCACCGGCTGCGGCGCGGGCTGACGTTGTTCACGTACCTGCATCTGGCCGCGTCGCTGGACTGTACGCGGGCGATCCTGGATTCCGGTGTGGACGCGGTGGCGTACGAAACCGTGCAGACCGCCGACGGTGCGTTGCCGCTGTTGGCCCCGATGAGCGAGGTGGCCGGGCGGATGGCGCCGCAGGTCGGGGCGCACTGCTTGGAACGGGCCGCCGGTGGCCGCGGCGTCCTGATGGGCGGGGTGTCCGGTGTGTACGCCGCCAAGGTTGTTGTGCTCGGCGCAGGGGTCTCCGGGATGAACGCCGCGGCGATCGCGCTCGGCATGCAGGCCGAGGTACTTCTGCTGGACCGGAATATCGATAAGCTGCGCGCGGCAGACCGTATTTATCAGGGGCATTTGCAGACCGTCGCATCGAACAGCTTCGAGGTCGAACAGGCTTGTGTGGACGCGGATCTGGTGATCGGCGCGGTGCTGGTGCCCGGGGCGAAAGCGCCGGTATTGGTGTCGGATGAATTGGTGTCGCGGATGAAACCGGGTTCGGTGTTGGTCGATATCGCGGTCGATCAGGGTGGGTGTTTCGAATCGACCCGGCCGACCACGCATTCGGATCCGACGTACCGGGTGGCCGGTTCGGTGTTTTACTGCGTGGCCAATATGCCCGGCGCGGTGCCGAACACCTCGACCCACGCGCTCACGAATGTCACCCTGCCGTACGTGATGGAGCTGGCCAATCGCGGTTTGCGCGATGCTGTGGTGCGCGATCCGGCGCTCGGGCGCGGGGTCAACGCGGTCGGTGGCCGCCTGACGTACGAGCCGGTCGCCGAAGCGCACCAGCTGAGCGCCATCTCGTTGGCCGAGGCGCTGTCCTGACCGGCATCGACGCCGCACCGTCAGCGGCCCGGCCTGATCGCCGGGCCGCCGGCCGCGTCGTCGATGCCTACCTGGACCATCTGGCCGTCGAACGCGGTCTGGCCACCAACACATTGCTGTCGTACCGCCGCGATCTGCGCCGGTATCTGGACTACCTGGGCGACCTGCAGGACCTGGGTGCGGTCGACGCCGCCGCGGTGGCCGAATTCCTGGCCACGCTGCGTGAAGGCGACGAGGCGCACCCGGCGCTCTCGGCCAGTTCGGCCGCCCGGACCGTGGTCGCGGTACGCGGCCTGCACCGGTTCGCCGCCCGGGAGGGGATCGTCCCCGGTGACGTCACCCGCCGGGTCCGCCCGCCGGTCCCGCCCCGCCGCCTGCCCAAGGCGATCGCGGTCGACGAGGTGGAACGGCTGCTACGGGCGGCCGGCTCCGGCGAGGGTCCGCTGCCGTTGCGGGACGCGGCGTTGCTGGAAATGCTGTACGGCACCGGAGCCCGGATTTCCGAGGCGGTCGGGTTGGCGGTCGACGACATCGACGCCGAAGCGCAGGCGGTCGTATTGCACGGCAAGGGCGGCAAGCAGCGGGTGGTGCCGGTCGGTTCGTACGCGCTGCGGGCGATCGAGGATTATCTGGTACGCGGCCGGCCGGCGCTTGCGGTCCGCGGTAAGGGCACGCCGGCGTTGTTTTTGAACGCCCGCGGTGGGCCGCTGTCCCGGCAGAGCGCCTGGAGCATTCTGCAGTCCGCGGCCGAGCGGGCGGGCCTGACCGTTGCCGTTTCGCCGCATACGCTGCGGCATTCGTACGCCACCCATCTGCTTGACGGTGGCGCCGATGTCCGGGTCGTACAGGAATTGCTCGGGCACGCCTCGGTCACCACGACGCAGGTCTACACGTTGGTGACGGTCGACCGAATGCGCGAGGTGTACGCGACCGCGCATCCGCGGGCCCGCTGAGGCCCGGCCCAGATCCAGCCCGGTCAAGGCGCCTACCGCCGGAACGAGATCGTCGGCGGGCAGGCCGAATTCGGCACTGCGCAGGCCGACCGCAGAGGACACGACCAACCGATGGACCGGAATAGGCGCCATGACGGCCTTCGTGGTGGAGACCCACCCGCAAGCGGCGCTTGGACGACATCGGCAAGCAAGCCACAAAACCCAGACCAACACCAGCGCTGCAGCGAACCCGCGCCCGCGCAACCTATTTGCAGCGAACGTGACACCAGAGCAATTTCAACGCCCAAAAACCACCCTCACGTCACGCTCGCGGCAATCGGTGCGTACGGATCTGGCCCAGCGCAGCGGCTACTGGCTCGGCGGCGTCGGACGAGACGTCGTCACTCACCGACGGAATGCCTTCCCGCTCGGACCACTTGAGACGACAGCAAGCCCAAGTTCCCCCATCAGGACAGGCACTTTCGTGCGCGATCCCCAACGGCTAAAGCACGAAATCTTGAGGCTAAGAGCCGATTGACGCCCAGAATGCGCACTGGTGCTCCGCGGCCAGGTCAGCTGATCCTACCTCGCTCGGTGCGAGCGACTGAATGGATTCGTCCGCCTGAAACGGAAGCCAGACCGGATCGCCCGGCTCGTTTGGACTTCCGGTCCGGGCGAATTGGGTCCAGTAGCGGATCATCCGATCCGCGAGTTGCGATTGTGCCGGCGTCTGAGGCCCGGGCAGCTGCGGATCGTTGAAGAGATATTGCAGCTCGCTCCCGTGAAAGGCGCCCGTCGGGTAATTCGGTTTCGGCAAATCGGTGAACCAGGGCGCGTTTTCGTCGCTGAATTCGTACGCATAAACCGGTACGTGCTCAGCCAGCGTTCGGTCACGATCCAGGGTCGGGCAGGACCAGGCCCAATCCGTGACCACAGTGGACAATGCTTCGCCGGCGGAGTGGAAATGGCTGGTCGGATAGCGGGCCAGAATCCGATCCGCATCAGCCGGGTCGAATAGCGTACGGATTTGTTCCTGGTAGCTGGCCTCGGTCGTCGGCTCACCGGTCGCGGTTTCGATGGCGGCGGTGAAGAGGCGATGCTCATCGCGTGTCGTTCCCATGATGACCGGCACGTGATTGAAGTGACCGGTCGCGAATGCGCGTTGCGGGTCGAGCGGAAGCACGCCACCACCCACGGTCGGCCCCGAACCGGTATCCGTGTCCGAGAGCGGCGCGAGGTCCGCCACCGGCTTGGCCCGTAGGCACGCCGCTGCCGCAGTTACGTCCGAGCAGCCGAGTTCGGCCGCGACAGCCAGCCCGTGCCGTTCGCGCTCGGCCCGGGGCAGCGGAAACCAGGTCGGCGGCCCGGGTGACCATTTCTGCCCGGTGCACTCGGCGCTTTGCAGGATCGCTTTCTGGAAAAGCCCCGCTGAACCGGGAGCAACCAGGTGAGCGCACACACTCGTGCCACCGGCCGATTCGCCGAATATCGTCACGTTCCGCGGATTACCACCGAACGCGGCGGCATTGCGCTGCACCCACCGCAGCGCCGCCTGCTGGTCCTCCAGCCCGAAGTTGCCTGACAGAGTCCGGTCGTGATCGAGCGCCGGATGCGCGAGGAATCCGAATATCCCCAGCCGGTAGTTGGGCGACACGACGATCACGTTGCCCGAGTCGGCCAGGCGCTGCGCGTCGTACAAACTGCCGGCGCCGTTGATGAAGCCGTTGCCGTGGATCCACACCATCACCGGCAGATTGCCCGCGCCATGCCGGGGCGTCGTCACGTTGAGGTACAGACAGTCCTCGCTGCCGCTGGCCTGGTCGATCAGACCGGTCGCCTGCGCGCATCGATGACCAGGGCTGGTGGCGTCCCGAATTCCGGACCAGGACGCCGGCGGCCGGGGCGAGGCCCAGCGCAGCGGACCGACCGGCGGGGCCGCGTACGGGATTCCTTCGAACAGTCGGGCACTCGCGGTGAGGGTCCCGCGTACCCGGCCGGCATCGGTGCTGACCACGGTGCCATCGTGCGGCCGTACCGAGGCGGCCACCCTGGCGTTCGACACCAGAGCGCACACCACCGCCGCGACCACCGGAATCCAGAGCCAGCGCTTGAAAAATATATTTGTGTAAGCCACACACAAATAAAAGTGTGGGGGCCACACAATGTCAAGCACCCAACCCGTGCGAGGCTGATCACTGATGAGCGACGAGGATCAACCACTGCCGCCCGGACTCGAGCTGGCCTGGGGTCCGCCGGCCCGGGCGAGCAAGCTCGGGCGTACGCCGTCGCAAAGCGTCGAGCGGGTCGTGCGGGCGGCGATCGAACTGGCCGACGCCGACGGCTATGCCGCCGTCTCGATGCCCAGGATCGCCAGCAAACTCGGCCTGACCGCCAACGCGGTCTATCGGTACGTGCGGTCCAAGGACGAACTGCTCGTGCTTGTCGCCGAGGCCGGATGGGGGCCCGCGCCCGAGCTCGCCGGGCCGTGGCGCGGCGCGGCGGCGACCTGGACCCAGGCGATGATCGACCGTTGCCAGGAGCACCCGTGGCTAGTCGACCTGCCGGTCCGCGGTGCGCCCATGACCCCGAACCTGCTGCGCTGGACCGAATCGATCCTGGAATGCTTCACCGGCGCTGGACTGGAGCCCAAGCAGGCGATCCAGTGCGCGTTGCTGCTGGATACGTACGCCCGTCGTATGGCAGCCACGCGCCGCGACTTACGCGAAGGCACTGCCCACGACGTTCAATCGGCTGCGGTACAGGCATTTTTACTGCCGCGCCTGCGCGAAGCGGGGTATCCGCTCGTGGCGACATTGCTGAGCAGCGGCGGCTATTCGGACGACATCGCGGACGCGGATCTGGAATTCGGGCTGGAGCGAATACTGGACGGAATCGACGCATTGCTGCATCAATTACGGTGAAGAACCCATTGCGCCTGATCTGTCTGGCATGCTGAGGTCGAAAACTGCACTCGGGTCTTGACAATTGGCCGACACGGGCACGCCGGCCGCGAGCCAAAGCCGGGATGCGCGCCCGTGTGAGTGATACTGGAACAAGGATCGGTCTGCTTGCACGGCTCGTTACAGGAGCCATAGAGTCGGCCGGACCGTCGCCAGATTGTTTCCCGTGCAGACCGCTACGAGCATTGAAAGGTCCGGGCTGTATGACGATTCCGACGCCCGGCACAGCCGGGCAGGAAGCAGTCGTGTCTGGTGGTGCGCCGGTCGTACCGGCCCTGATGCTCGACGAGCCGCTCGCCGCTGGCTCGGGCGAGCCCGAGGAGGGCGACAACCAGCGCACGGCGCGGAAGGTGACTGACCCCGCCCGCGAGCGCGCCGTCAGGATTCCCGAGCCGAAGGCGATCGACGAACACGGTCCGGCGCGCGTCATCGCGTTGTGCAATCAGAAGGGCGGCGTCGGCAAGACCACGACCACGATCAACCTGGGCGCCGCGCTGGCCGACTACGGCCGCCGGGTGCTGTTGGTCGACTTCGACCCGCAGGGCGCGCTGTCGGTCGGGCTCGGGATGTCGCCGCACCAGCTCGACCTGACGATCTACAACCTGCTGATGGAGCGGGGCGCGTCGGCGGACGACACCTTGATGAAGACCAACGTCCCGGGCATGGACCTGCTGCCAAGCAACATCGACCTGTCCGCGGCCGAGGTGCAGCTGGTCGGCGAGGTCGCCCGCGAGCAGGCGCTGGCGCGGGTGCTGCGACCGCTGGTCAATGAGTACGACTACGTGCTGGTCGACTGCCAGCCTTCGCTCGGTCTACTCACCGTCAACGCCCTCACCGCCGCCGACGGCGTGATTATCCCGTTGGAATGCGAGTTCTTCTCGCTGCGGGGCGTGGCGCTGTTGATGGACACGATCGAGAAGGTCCGGGACCGGCTCAACCCCGAGCTGTCGGTTGACGGCATCCTGGCAACTATGTATGACCCGCGCACCGTGCACGGCCGCGAGGTGTTCAACCGGGTGGTCGAGGCATTCGGCGATCTGGTTTATACGACCGTGGTCGCGCGTACCGTACGGTTCCCGGAGACCACGGTCGCCGGCGAACCGATCACCAGCTGGGCGCCGAGTTCGGCCGGCGCCGAGGCATACCGCAACCTGGCCCGTGAGGTGCTGGCACGGTGAGCGTTCCTGCCGTAGCGGGAGGCTGACCGCGTGCTACGCGCGCTCGGCCACCCGGTGGCGTTCGTCGGGCTCCTGGTCGGATTCCTGGTAGCGGTTCTCGCCTGTACCGCGACGCAGCGTGTCTGCGCGCGGGCGTTGGGCGTGCGGTTGGAGCCGCGCGAGCCGGGTGCACGTGGCTGGCTCGATCCGTACGGCTGCGTCGCGGCGATCCTCGGCGGCCCGGGTTGGGGCCCGACCGAGGCGCCGGTGCGCGGCACCACGTGGAAGCGGTGTGTGGCTCTGCTCTCCGGCCCGGTCGTCGCGGGTCTGCTGGGCGCGGCCGGACTGGTCGGCTACGCCGCGCAGGCCGGCGGCCGGGAGGCGTTGGCCGGTCGG
The DNA here is from genome assembly GCA_040414495.1 of Mycobacteriales bacterium. GTDB lineage: Bacteria > Actinomycetota > Actinomycetes > Mycobacteriales > QHCD01 > DATAVB01. The sequence goes on along the minus strand of JBEDUI010000195.1, from coordinate 7,684 downwards.
CCCAACCTCGGTGACGTCATCTCCGGCATCGAGGGTTCGGCCAAACTCGTGTTGCCGCTGTGCGCCGGGTTGGAAGCGGTGACGGTCGCGCTGCTCGCGCTCGTTCCGCTGCCGCCGTTGACCGGCTGGAAGGTCATGAACATCTTCATGCGGCCGACGATCGGCTGGCAGCGCACCCGGATGTACATGGAAGAACGCAACATCGGCGTACTGATCCTGTTGGTCCTGACCGTCATTCCGCTCGGTGGCGAACTCCCGATCCTGGTCAAGCTGCTGGACTACTTCATCGGCCTGATCCTGCAGGCCGTCGCGGGTAGATGATCGGCCGCGCTACGGTCAGTCGATGCAGGACACGTTGACCGACCCCACAGCCCCGGCTGGCGATGCCGCCATCGTGGAGCCGGCCGAGGGCAAGCGGCCCTCGTTCGAGGTGCACCTGGCCAATTTCGAGGGTCCGTTCGACCTGCTGCTGAGCCTGATCTCCAAGCACAAGCTGGACGTCACCGAAGTCTCGCTGTCCAAGGTCACCGACGAATTCATCGCGTACATCAGTGCGGCCGGCGCCGCCTGGGATCTGGCCCAGGCGACCGAGTTCCTCGTCGTCGCCTCCACATTGCTGGACCTGAAAGCGGCCCGGTTGCTGCCGGCCGCCGCGGTCGAGGACGAAGAGGACCTGGCGCTGTTGGAGGCGCGTGACCTGCTGTTCGCCCGGCTGCTGCAGTACCGCGCGTACAAGCAGGTCGCGGCGCAGTTGCAGGAATGGCATCAAGCGCAGGCGCGACGGTTTCCGCGGGCGGTGGCGCTCGAGCCGCGGTACGCCGATGCGCTGCCTGAGGTGCTGCTCGGGGTCGGGCCGGCCGAATTCGCCCGGTTGGCCGCGTTGGCGTTGGCGCCCAAGCCGCCGCCGACGGTCAATACGGATCACGTGCACGCGGTGCAGGTGTCGGTCCGCGAGCACGCCCGGCTGCTGCGCGATCGGCTTTCGCAGTCCGGTGCGGCGTCGTTCCGCGCGCTGGTCTCCGACTGCGAGCACACGCTCGAGGTGATCGCCCGGTTCCTGGCGGTGTTGGAGCTGTTCCGTGAGGGCGTGTTGGCGTTTGAGCAGCCGGCGCCGTTGGGGGAGCTTGAGGTGCGCTGGGTGGGCAGCGCCGAGCAGTCGGACACCGACTCGGACCTGGACATGGATGAGGAGTACGGGTGAGCAGCGACGAGGCGGGGGAGTCCACAGTGGACGATCTCGGTCCGGATGGGGATGCGGTCGAAGACGCCGCTGTGGTTGATGTTGAGTCGGAGCCGGCGCCGGCCCAGTCCACTGAGGACAGTTCCGCCGAACCGGAATCCGGCAGCGAATCGCCGGAGCCGGCCGAGGCGGACACCGGCGACGTACTGGAATCCGAGCCCGCTGAAAACGACGTAACCGAGCCGGAAAACGCAACCATGGCGGATGACGCGGCTAAAGCCGAATCCGGCTCGGATGTCGTTGCTGAAAACGAAGCCGCTTCGGATGCTGATGACGTCATTGAGTCGGAGCCCGATGCTGACAACGTCATCGTCTCGGAGTCGGATGCTGACAACGTCATCGTCTCGGAGGCCGACGCTGACAACGTAATTGATTCGCAGCCGGGTGCTGAAAACGTCAGCGAATCAGAGCCGGATTCGCAGACCGATCCAGCGACGGGCGAGTCCTCTGTGGACGGTGAGTCGGCCACGGTCGACGACGAGGAAGGCCCGACGCTGGATCTGGTCGATCCGATCCGGCTGCGTTCGGCCCTGGAAGCCGTACTGCTGGTTGTCGACCAACCGATCGACATCACGACGTTGGCCCAGACACTGGCCGTACCGAAGCCGGATGCCGAAGCGGCCCTGCACGCGCTGCGGACCGAATACGACGAGGCGTCCCGCGGCATGGACCTGCGCGAGGTAGCCGGCGGCTGGCGGCTGTACTCCCGCGACGACTTCGCCCGCTACGTCGAGCGGTTCGTGCTCGACGGGCAGCAGACCCGGCTGACCCAGGCGGCGTTGGAGACCCTGGCCGTGATCGCGTACCGGCAGCCGGTGACCCGGGCCCGGGTATCGGCGATCCGCGGTGTCGGCGTCGACGCGGTGATCCGCACGTTGACTACGCGGGCGCTGATCGAGGAATGCGGCACGGACCCGGAGACCGGCGGCGGCCTGTACCGCACCACGCCGCTGTTCCTGGAAAAACTCGGCCTGGGCTCGCTCGACGACCTGCCGGCGCTGGCTCCGTTGCTGCCCGACCACACCGAACTGGACACCTCCATCACCGATGCCTGAGCGCAACGAAACCGAAGGCATCCGGCTGAACAAGCTCCTGGCCACCGCCGGGATCGCGTCCCGGCGGGCGGCTGACAACCTGATCGCGGCCGGCCGGGTGAGCATCGACGGTGCCGTGGTCCGCGAGCACGGTGTCCGGGTCGATCCGGCCCAGGCTGTGGTCCGGGTCGACGGCGCGCGGGTCGAGCTGCGCGAAGGCATGGTGCACCTGGCCCTGAACAAACCGCGCGGGGTGCTCTCGGCCATGTCCGACGACCGCGGCCGGCCGACCGTCGCCGATCTGGTCAAAGACTGGACGGGGGACCGGCGGCTCTTTCACGTCGGCCGGCTCGACGCCGACAGTGAGGGCCTGCTGATCATGACCAACGACGGGGAGTTGGCGCACCGGCTGACCCACCCGTCGTACGAGGTGCGCAAGACGTACCTGGCTGAGGTACCGGCGCCGGTCGGCAAGGACGTGGGCCGGCGGCTGCGTGAAGGCGTGATGCTGGAGGACGGCCTGGTCCGGACCGACCGGTTCCGGGTGGTGGACGTGACCGGGCGGCGGGCCCTGGTCGAGGTCGTACTGCACGAAGGCCGCAAGCACGTGGTGCGGCGGATGCTGGCCGAGGTCGGACATCCGGTCAGCCGACTGGTCCGTACCGCGGTCGGCCCAGTGCTGTTGGGTGGGCAGCGGGCGGGAAATGTACGCCAGTTGTCCACCGAGGAGTTGGCCGCGCTTTACGATCTGGTCGGTCTCTGATTCGGTAACGAACGGCGATTTCGGTCGTCGGTCGGGCGTCGAGACCGATCAGGTCGCCCTTGTACGCTGTGTTGGGCCCGTATGAAACTCGGGCCGGGTTAACTCCGGAAGGGACATCTCGTGGCGGTACGGGCAATTCGCGGCGCAACGCAGGTCGAGGAGAACGATCGCGACGCCATACTGACCGGAAGCGCGGAGCTGGTGCTCGCGGTGCTCGAGCGTAATGAGCTCGTCCCCGACGACCTGATCAGCGCGATCTTCACGGTCACACCGGACCTCAACGCCGACTTCCCCGCGTACGCCGCGCGCAAGGCGGGTCTCACCGACGTACCGCTACTGTGCTCGACCGAGATCCCCGTCCCCGGCGCTATGCCGCGGGTCGTCCGGATGCTTGCTCACGTGGAAACAGCGAAGGACCGCAGCGAGTTGCGCCATGTGTATCTGCACGGAGCCGCGCAGCTGCGTACCGACCTTCCCCAATAGACAGGCCCCAGTAGACAACTCTCGCCCGATCAGGAGGTGGCCCGGTGTCGTTCGGTGGTGTCGTCGCGCTCGACGGACCTTCGGGGACCGGCAAGTCATCGGTGGCCACGAGGGTGGCGCAGCGCCTGGGTGCCCGCTATCTCGACACCGGCGCGATGTACCGCGCGGCCACCTGGGCGGTGCTGCGGGCCGGCGTCGACCCGACCGACGCCACCGCTGTGATCTCGGTCGTGGACTCCGTACGGATCGAGATCGGCACCGACCCGGACCACCCGGCGATCACCGTGGACGGCACGCCGGTCGACCGGCCCATCCGCGGCGCCGAGGTCACCGCCGCGGTGTCGGCCGTGTCGGCGATCCCGGCGGTACGGCATCGGTTGGTCGCGATGCAGCAGGAGATCATCGGCTGCGGCGGCATCGTGGTGGAGGGCCGCGATATCGGTACGGTCGTGGCGCCCGAGGCCGAGCCCAAGATCTTTCTGACCGCTTCGGCCGATGCGCGGGCCCGTCGGCGTTCGCGCCAGGACCGGCAGGCGGTCGCCACGGTCTCGGCCGACCTGGACCGCCGGGACCGATTCGACAGCAGCCGCGCGGCCAGCCCGCTCCGGCAGGCCGATGACGCCGTACTCGTCGACACGACCGATCTGTCGCTGGACCAGGTAGTCGACCGGGTGCTCTCGCTCGTGCCCGACGCGAGCGTGCCGCGATGAAGGTCCAGTTAACCGGCGCGCAGAAAGCCGCCGGTACTCCGCTGATCCAGTTCTCCCGCGGGATCGGTTATGTGCTGCGCTCGGCGCTGGCCCGGGTGGAGATGATCGGTGTGGAGAACCTGCCGCAAACCGGGAAGGTACTGCTCGCCGCGAACCACACGCACAACGTCGACGGGCCGCTGCTGTTCGCCTTGGTGCCGCGGCCCACCTCGTTCTTCGTCAAGGCCGAGGCGTTCGTCGGCCCGATCAAGCCGTACTTGCTCCACATTGGACAGATCCCGGTCCGGCGCGGCACGGTCGAACGCGCGCCGCTGACCGACGCGTTGGAAACCCTGGCCGCCGGCGGTGCCGTTGGGGTGTTCCCCGAGGGCTCCCGTGGGACCGGTGAGGTCGCCAAGGTCGAGCACGGAATCGCTTATCTGGCAGTACGTTCGGGTGCTCCGGTCGTACCGATCGCCTGCTCCGGTACGAACGCTGTGCTACCCCGCCGGTCGCTGCGCCGGCCGAAGGTCCGGGTCATGTTCGGGAACCCGGTGCACGTACCGTCCGGGCCGGCCTCGCGGCAGGCGGTCGCCGAGGCGGCTGAGCAGATCCGCGAGGCGCTGGCCAAACTGGTGGTCGAGATTGGCTCGGCTGATCGACTGTGACTGAGGTTGTAGACGCTGGTGTGCCGGTATTGGCGGTGATCGGCCGCCCGAACGTCGGGAAGTCAACGCTGGTCAACCGCATTCTGGGCCGCCGGGATGCGGTGGTGCAGGACGTCCCGGGCGTGACGCGGGACCGGGTCGCCTACGACGCGCTGTGGAGCGGTCGGCGGTTCACGATCGTGGACACCGGCGGCTGGGAGCCGGACGCGACCGGGCTCGCCGCCCGGGTCGCGGCCCAGGCCGAACGCGCGATCGCGACTGCCGATGCCGTACTGCTCGTCGTCGACGCCTCGGTCGGCGCTACCGCGACCGACGATGCGGTGGCGCGGGTACTGCGGCGCGGCGAGGTGCCCGTCGTACTGGCCGCCAACAAGGTCGATGACGCCCGCTTCGAATCCGACGCCAGCTCGCTGTGGCGGCTCGGGCTGGGGGAGCCGTACCCGGTCAGCGCGCTGCACGGCCGCGGCTCGGGCGACCTGCTCGACGCGATCTTGAAGGCGTTGCCGGACGCGCCGATGGAATCCGAGGGCGAGGACGGTCCGCGCCGGGTGGCCCTGGTCGGCAAGCCCAACGTCGGCAAGTCGAGTCTGCTGAACCGCCTCTCCGGCGACGAACGCTCGGTGGTCGACCCAGTGGCCGGCACGACCGTCGACCCGGTCGACAGCATGGTGCAGTTGGACGGGCAGATCTGGCGGTTCGTCGATACGGCCGGGCTGCGGCGCCGGGTTCGTGAGGCCTCGGGGACCGAGTACTACGCGTCGCTGCGTACGGCGTCGGCGATCGACGCGGCCGAGGTAGCGATCGTGGTGATCGACGCCAGCGAGCCGATCAGCGAGCAGGATCAGCGGGTCATCGGCGCGGTCGAGGAGGCCGGCCGGGCGCTGGTGGTGGCGTTCAACAAGTGGGATCTGGTCGATGAGGATCGGCGGCTGCGGCTGGACCGCGAGGTCGAACGGGACCTGCTGCAGGTGCGGTGGGCGACCCGGGTCAACGTCTCGGCGCTGACTGGTCGCAGTGTCGGCCGGCTGGCCCCGGCGCTGCGGTCGGCGTTGGAGTCGTGGGAGCAGCGGATCCCGACCGCCACGCTGAATACCTGGTTGAACGCGGTAACCGCCGCGACCCCGCCGCCGGCGCGGGCCGGTCGTTCGCCGCGGGTGCTGTTCGCGACCCAGGCCGGGGTACGGCCGCCGCGGTTCGTGCTGTTCACGACCGGCCAGCTGGAGCCGGCGTACCGGCGGTTCATCGAACGGCGGCTGCGCGAGGAATTCGGGTTCGCCGGCAGTCCGATCGACATCGCGGTCCGGGTCCGGGAGAAGCGCTCCCGGAAGAAGTAGTAGTCTGATCAACGCTCGCGGCATCGTCGCGGGCATCGGGACGTGGCGCAGCTTGGTAGCGCACTTGACTGGGGGTCAAGGGGTCGCAGGTTCAAATCCTGTCGTCCCGACCATGCCTGACCAGGGCAAACGTCGGAAGGGCGGTCCGAATGGACCGCCCTTGACCACAACATCTGACCACAACTAGTGCTCGTCACCGCCGTCAGCGTGGTCCCCGAAGAGCGTGCCGAGTTGGTCGAGCGCCACGCGCTGAGCTTCCAATCGGACGTGCGAATACACCCGCATGGTCACGTCCAGGCCGGCGTGCCCGGCAATCTCCATGATCACGCGCGGTGGCACACCCAGCTCCGTGAGCAGGCTGACCAGGCTGTGCCGCAACTCGTGAAACGTGACCTTCGGCAGACCCTCGATGCCGTCCCGGAACGCCTCCCACTCCCGCTGGAAGTTGCGCGGGTCGAGGATCGTGCCGATGGGGGAGGAGAGCACACGGCCGCTCTCCTGCCACTTGTCCCCGGCGACGTCCCGCTCGGCGGCCTGAAACACGAATTGCGTGCGGAGGGCGGCGACCGCGAAGAGCGGTAGGGGAATCGTGCGACGGGACCGGCGCGACTTCGGCGGACCTACGTGCAGCGCACCCCCTGACCGGTGCACGGTCTGCCGGATCTTGATCGTGCGCTGGACCAGGTCGACGTCTTCCCACCGGAGCCCGAGCACCTCGCCGCGACGCAGGCCGAGCAGCCCGAGCACGTACGCCGCGTAGAGCCGTTGTCCGCCGGCCCGCTGTAACAGCAGCTTCGCGTGGGCCGGGGTGAGTGCCTGGCGGCCGCCGTCGTCATCGTCTTCGATTGACGGCAACTCCACGTGCAGTGCCACATTGCGGGCGATCAGCTCGGTACGTACGGCCTGATTCAACGCCGCCCGCAGCGTCCGGTGCGCGTACCGGATGGACGCCTTACTTCGACCCGCCGCGCGCAATTGTCCGAGCCACGCCTGCACATCGCGGACCGAAAGCCGGGCGAGCTTCTTACCCCCGATAAACGGGTTGATGTGACACCGGACGTTGATCTCGTAACCCTCATAGGTGCTCGGCCGCCGATTCGGCCGTACCGATTCCTCCAGCCAGATCTGCAGGTAATCCCGCACCGTCGAGGTGGTCGAGGCGGCCGGGATTCCCTTGTCCCGCTGGCCTTTCAGTTCGGTTGCTTTGGCTTCGACCGCCTCCGGTGATTTGCCGTAGACGCTGACGCGTTTCCAGGTGCCCTCGGTGGTGAGCACGAAGACCCGTGCCTCCCAGCGGCCGTCCGGGCGTTTGCGTGGGTTCATTCCCGATCCGTTGGGGCGTTTACGTGCCATCAGGCGGCCTCCTCGACGAGGCGGGCGAGGTAGTCGGTCACCGAGTCGGCGGTGATCCGCGCGCTGCGGTTGGAATTCGTCAGGTGGACGCGGACGAGTTGGCCGGCCCAGATGAGCCGG
>JBEDUI010000194.1:0-36847 GCA_040414495.1 Mycobacteriales bacterium | reverse complement strand
TCGGTGGAATGCGGGTGGTTGGTGGGGCTGCCGATCGGCCCTGGGGTCGCGGTCGGTGCAGTGCGGGTGGTTGGTGGGGCTGCCGATCGGCCGTGGTGTCACGGTCGGTGGATTGGCGGTGGGCTCGGGATTGTCGCGTCGACCGTGGGTTCGCGGTCGGTGCGGTGAGGGTGGTTGGTGGGGCTGCCGGTCGGCCTTGGTGTCACGGTCGGTGGAATGCGGGTGGTTGGTGCGGGCGCCGCTCGACTCTGGGGTCGCGGTCGGTGCAGTGCGGGTGGTTGGTGACGCTGCCGGTCGACCCTGCTGTCACGGTCGGTGCACAAGGTGCGGTCCGCAGTTTCTCGTACGCTGGGCCAATGCGACGGCGGGTCGTGGCCGCCGACCGCCGGCTCATGGCCCGCTTGGCGGCGGCCGATTCGGTTGTGCTGGACCGGGTGCTGCCGGCGCTGAGCCGGTCGGCGAATTATGGCGTGCTGTGGTGGGCGACCAGTTGCGTCCTTGACCTCGGCGGCCCGGCGTACCGGCGGGCAGCGGTACGCGGTCTGCTGGCCATGGGCATCGCGAGTTTCAGCGCGAACGTGGTGAGCAAGCAATTGGTCAGTCGGAGCCGGCCGCATACCGGCCACATCCCGCCGGTTCGCCGGTTGCACCAGCCGCCGCTTACGACGTCATTTCCCTCCGGGCACTCGGCCTCGGCCGCGGCGTTCGCGACCGGCGTCGCGCTCGAGTCACCGGCGGCCGCGGTGCCGGTCACGCTGCTGGCGGCCGGCGTGGCGGTGTCCCGGGTGACCACCGGAGCGCATTTTCCCTCCGATGTGCTGGCCGGCACGGCGCTGGGCGTCGGGGTTGGGGCCTCGTCCTTGTGGTGGTGGCCCCGACGGTCCCAATAGCCGGCGGTGCACATAGCCCGATGCACCTCACCTCTGGCGGATGAGCCCACCGGCGCACCCTGCCCCAATCATCGATGTCGTGGCATACCGGCCGGAGCCCGAGCCGCATCTCGGCGACGTCGCGGTGGCGGTCGCGGTGGCGACCGTCCGGAACGGTCTGCGGGCCGGCGGCGTGGTCGTCGGGATGATCCGACCGTTCGCCGAATTGGTCCCGATTCCGATGGTCCTGCCCAGCAGGCGAATGCAGGCCCTGGCCGAAACCGGATTCGCGCAACGACAACGGGCTCAGGCCCAACTGATCGGGCTATTTCGCCGAATTCTGCAGCGGATCATCACCGCCATACTCGATGAGATCGATCTGACCGCGGTGGTTCGCGACCGGGTCGACCTGAACGCGGTGACCAAGAATCTCGACCTGGACGCGATCGTGGCCCGATTGGATATTGACGGAATTGTCTCCCGGGTCGACATCGATGCGATCGTGTCCCGGGTGGACCTGGATGCCATCGTGTCCCGTATCGATATCGACGGGATTGTGAATCGCGTGAACCTCGATGCCATCGTGTCCCGTCTCGACATTGACGCCATCGTGGACCGGGTTGATATCGATGAGATCGTGGACCGGGTCGATATCGACGCGATCGTCAGACGGCTTGATATTGCTGACATTGCGCGTTATGTCGTCACCGAGATTGATCTACCAGAGATCATTCGGCAATCGAGCACGACGGTCGCGTCGGAAACCGTGCAGGACGTACGAATCCGCAGTATCGAAGCCGATCAGCTCGTCAGCCGGATCGTCGACCGGGCGGTGCACCTGTGGCGGGTGCCGCCACGTGAGGGCGAGACCCCACCACGCGTGATCGAGGGGTCAACGCCGACAGAAACCAAGGATTCGCAGGCAGAAAAGCCGCCGGAAAATCCTGACCACAATGGACGGACATGAGCACCGGGCCGGTCGTCCCGACCGCTGCGGACACCGCTCAGTTCGTACCGATTCCGCCGGCTGTGCGGCCGTATCAGGGGCAGCGAGCCGGAATTGTGAGCAGAATTCTGGCGAACGTCATTGATGCGCTGTTTGTCGTCGCGGTGCTCGCCGGCGTCTATCTGGCCGTGTCTGGTGTGTGGTTTATCGTCACTCCTACCGGTTTCCATTTTCCGACTCCGCCGCGCTGGTTGGCTTTGACCGCGGCCGGCGTGGCGCTGGTCGGGTATTTCGCCGTCTCCTGGCACACATCCGGCCGGACGTACGGAGACCAGGTCCTGGGACTGCGGGTGGTGGATCGGCGCGGGCGGCGGTTGCATCCGCTAATGGCCTTTGTACGCGCGCTGTTCTGCGCGGTGTTTCTGGTTGGAATTCTATGGGTCGCGGTCAGTCCACGCCGTCGGTCCATTCAGGACCTTGTGTTGCGGACCGCGGTGATCTACGACTGGATTCCCGATTCGGTGGCCAATGGGGCAAAGCATCGTCGGCTGAGGTCACCTGAACCGCGCGAGGTGACTCGCCGCCAATCGGCCCATAATGGTGCTGCTTGAATTCTGGCCACCGCGCGATCGGCTGTGGATGTCAAGCGACACGGACTTGTGCGAGGTGAGTAAGCCATGGCGACTGGTGGCCGATCACGCCGCGGGCTGGCTTTGGCGGTGGGCGCGGTTCTGGTGCTCGGCGGTTGTGGATCGGGCGGAGGCGGGTCGAACAACAACACGCCTACGCCCGCCCCGTCCCCGACCGCGACGAAAAATGCCAACTCGGCCTGCGCAAACGTGGTGACCAAGGGCAGGGCGCTCGGGACCACCGTGGCCAAATTCGTCGCCGGCAATGCGACCGCCGCGGAGGTGAAGACCTCAGCCGACCAACTGTCCACCGCGGTCGATCAGGCCAAGGCCGAGGTCAAACCGGCTGTCAGTAAGGACCTTGACCAAGCCCAGTCGGCCGTACAACGACTGCAAAAAGCGCTGACCACGCGGCCGGTCAGCACCTCAGAAGTCGCCAGCGCGGCTACCCAGGTGGTGACCTCGGTGGGCAGTGCGGCAACGGTTTGCCAGACATCGAGCCCGACAGCAACGTCATAAAACCGCACCCATTCGCCGGGCCTGAAGGCACTTGCCTGACATGGCAGACCGGCACCCCGCTGAGCCAGAAAGCCCACTGTGGCGGCAAATCTGAAGAATTGCCCACGCCTCTAACCCTCTCGTACCGGCTGTGATCCTTGTATGACAGGGGAACTGGCATCTTCAGACGCCGACGTGCCACAGTGGATCCGGTTGCGCACAGGCTTCCGACGGGGAGGCACGGATGCCGGACTCTCAGCGCAGCGTGGCTAGACGCCGGGTTCCCCGGGTCAAGCTGGTCGCACCGGAACCGCCACCACGGCTGGTATCGCGGGTACGGCTGCTGACCATGCTGGATCGGGGCCAGGACGCCGGAACCACGTTCGTCTGCGCGCCGGCCGGCGCCGGAAAAACGCTGTTGCTGACCGAATGGGTGAGTCGAAACGGCTCGATCGACACGGCCTGGGTCTCGCTGGATGCCGACGACAACGACGACAGCCGGTTCTGGTCGGCGCTGCTCGACGCGTTGGCCACCTGCCCGTCGATTCCGGCCGACAGCCCGATTCGCACCCTCGCCGTTCCGGCGTATCCCAGTGCCGACGCTGGTTTTCTGGCCGAGGTGATCAACGCGCTGGACGACCTACCCGCGCTGGTACGGCTCGTACTGGACGACGTGCACGAGGTGACCGCGGCCGAGCCGTTACACGGATTGGAAGCACTGTTACGGCACCAGCCCGCCGGGCTGCGACTGGTGCTCTCCAGCCGGCACGAGCTACCCCTGCCGCTGGCCCGGCTACGGCTGGACGACCAACTGGCCGAGGTGCGTACCGACGAATTGCGCTTCTCCGTACCCGAGGCGAAAGCGTTGCTGGAGGCGGCCGAAGTCCAGCTGCGGCCGGACCAGTTGGAACTCCTGGTCAACCGGACCGAAGGGTGGGCGGCCGGCCTGCGGCTGGCCGCGGTGTCGCTGCGGGAGAGCGACGACCCGGATCGGTTCCTGGCCGATTTCGCCGAAAACGACCGCGCCATCGCCGAATACCTCATTGACGAGGTGCTGTCCCGATTGCCCGAGGACATGCGCGAATTCCTTCGTACGATCAGCATTTGCGATCAGGTCAACGCCGGCTTGGCCGGGGCATTGTCGGGCCGCTCGGACGCCGGGGCGATGCTGGACGCGCTGGAGTTGAAGACGTCGCTGGCGGTACGGGTCGGCGCCAAACGGCAGTGGTATCGGGTGCACGCCCTGGTGCGCGCGCATCTGCTGGCTGACCTGAGTCGGCAGTCGCCCGGACATGCCGCCGCCCTGCATGCTCGGGCCGCGGACTGGTTCGCCGCTGCGGGCAAGCCGGTCGGGGCGTTGGCGCATGCCGGGCAGGCGAACGACCCCGACCGGGTGCTTGCCCTGCTCCGCGATCAGGCGGTGGTGTTGACCCTGGCCGGCGAGCACGACGTGCTGCGGCGGGCGCTGACCGCGGTCGGAGAGGACCTGATCGCGGGGGACAGCCAGTTGGCGCTGGTATCGGCGTTCCTGCACCTGGAGGTCGGCGAGCCGGACATCGCCGAGCTGCAGCTCGCGCACGCCGAAGCGGCCTGGCCGGCCCGACCCTCGGCCGAATTGGACACGTTGCGGGCGTTGGCTCATTCCCGGCGGGCCCAGGTCGGCGGCGACGTCGAGGAGATGGTGCAGACGACCGAGGAGCTGGGCGCGGCCGGCGTATTGGACGCCTTGTCGCTGCTGCACCGCGGCACCGCGCTGCTGGCGAGCGGTCAACGCGGCCCGGCCCGGGAGGCGCTCGAAGCGGCGCTCGCGGCGGCCCGGGACAGCGGTCAGGACTACGTGGAGACGCAGTGCCTGACCGTGCTGGCCGGCGCGGCCGGGGTGGAGGGCGATGTACGGCGGCTGTACGAGCTGGCCAGCGAGGCGGACCGGCAGAACCTGGCCCACGGCTGGCAGCACACGATCGAAGGAGGCAGCGCCTGCATGATGCTCGGCTACGCCGCCTTCCTGCGCGGCGAGTTGGCCGAATGCACCCGGCAGGTGAACCGGGCCGCCGCCGTGCTGAACGCGGACGGCGCATCGGCGGTCAACCCGAGTCTGCAGATCGTGGTCGGCACGCTGCTCGGCGCGGCCCAGTTTGAGCTGGGCGACCGGGCCGCCGGCCTGCGCCAGATCCGCGATACCCGACTGGCCGGCGGCGACGCGCGTTTTTCGGCCCAACAGCTGGCGTTGTGCGCGGTGCTGGAACACCGGGCGGCGGTGCTGCTGGGCTGGGGTGACGCCGCCCGCGAGGTACTGACCTGGAGTCAGACCACTATTCCCGGTACCGGGGAGATCGCGTTGATGAAGGCCCGCGGGCAGTTGGCGTTGGGGCGCAACGGCCCGGCCGGCAACCTACTGCGGCCGCTGCTGGCCGGTACGGTCGCGCCGGTACTGCCGTGGACCGTGATCGAGGCCGCGCTGGTGGAGACCCTGGTCGCCGTCCGCGAAGACGAGTCGGCGCGGGCGCGGACCGCATTGGCGCGGGCGTTGTCGTTGGCCGAGTCGATGGATGCGCCGTATCCGCTGGTCTGCGCCGAAGCCGACGTCATCGAGGTGCTGACCCGGCAGCTGGGCAGCCTGGGCGGGTTGGAGCCGTTCGCCGGTCGAGTCCTGGCGTTGCGCCGGTCGCTGCACGCGCCGCCGGTCCCGGTGCCGCTGACCGAACGAGAACTGGGCGTGCTGCGGCTGCTGCCGACGCTGCGGTCATTCGAGGAGATCGCACAGGATCTGACCGTGTCGCTGAACACCGTGAAGACGCACGTACGGGCGATTTATACGAAGCTTGGTGTACGGCGGCGGCGGGACGCGGTCGCGGTCGCGATCGAACGGGGTCTGCTCGAGGCGACCGACGCGGGCGCGTCGGCCGACGTCGGCATCGGCGCTCGCCGCTGAACCAAGTCCGCCCCTGAACCAAGTCCGCCGCCGAACCGAGTCCGCCGAACCGAGTCCGCCGCTGACCAACCCCGGCGCTGGTCTCGTCACGCAACTGAGTGGATCGGATTCGGTAATCACTCCGGGCCGAATGCGCCGTTGGACCCTACTGGCCCAGGACCGATGGCACTCCGCCCGGCCGGCCCGTCCTCCTAGCGTCGGCAAGGTGGGCGACCACGACGAGCGAGCGACCGTTCCGCGTACGAAGATCGCGACACCCCGGGTGCCGGCCAGCTTCGTGCCGCGTACGGACCTGCGCGACCTGCTCGACGCGGCCACGCGGAAGCCGGTGACGGTGGTACGGGCCTCGGCTGGCTACGGAAAGACCCAACTGCTGGCCGACTGGGTCGAGGCAACCGGCGGCGCCGACAAGGCGTGGCTGACCCTGGACCGCGGCGACAACGACCCGTACCAGCTGTGGTCCGGCCTGCTGCACGCGATCTGCGCCTGCAAGGTGGTGCCGCCGGACAGCCGGTTGCACGAGCTGACTCCGCCCCGCGGATCGGATATGGCCGGTTTCCTGACCGAGGTCGTGGACGCGCTCGATGTGCTGCCCGGTCCGTTGTACGTGGTGCTCGATGACGTGCACGAGTTGGTCCGGCCCGAGCCGTTGCGCGGGCTGGCCACGGTGATCCGCCATCAGCCGGCCGACCTGCGGTTCATCCTGGCCAGCCGGGGCGACGTGCTGCTGCCGCTGGCCCGGCTCCGACTGCAGGGGCAGTTGGCCGAGATCCCGGCGGGGCGGCTGAAGTTCTCCGTTGCCCAGGCCGACGACCTGCTGGCCGCGGCCGGAGTGCACCTGGATCGCGGTCGGCTGCGGGTCCTGGTGCAACGCACCGACGGGTGGGCCGCCGCGCTACGGCTGGCCGCCCGGTCGTTGCGTCAGGGCGGCGACACCGACACGATTTTGGACCGGTTCGCCGACGACGACCGCTCGATGGCCGACTACCTCGATAGCCAGCTGTTGTCCGGGTTGGATGCTGGGACGCGGGAGTTTCTGGCCGAAATCAGCGTCTGCGACGAGGTGAGCCCCGCCCTGGCCGGGGCGTTGACCGGTCAGGCCGATGCGGGCGTGCTGCTGGATGCGCTGACCTGGGAGGGCCCGCTGCTGATCGCCGCGGGCAGCGCCCCGCCCTGGTACCGCATGCATCCGTTGGTCCGGGCGTACCTGCGCGCTGAACTCGAGCGGCAGCAACCGGACCGGGTCGCGGCGCTGCACCGGGCCGCGGCCGCCTGGTTCGCGGCCGAAGGTCAGCTGCACATGGCATTCGGGCACGCCGCCCAGATCGACGAGGCCACCGTGCTGACGCTGTTGCGTGGGCATGCGGTCCGGCTGCTGCTGCAGGGCGACTACCACGTCGTACGGCGCGGGCTGGCGATGGTCGGTACGGAGGGGGATCCGTGGCTGGGCTCGGTGGCGGCGCTGGCCGATCTGCAGGTCGGCGCGCTGGCCGACGCGGAGGCGCGGCTGCGACAGTCGGCGCCGATGGACGCGCAGACCGCGACGCTGCACCAGCTGGTCGCCTCGACGTACGCGTTTCTCACCGGCGCGCCGCTGCCGGCGCAGCCGCTGGCGCCGACCGAGCCGGAGTTGGCCGCGTGGGCGCAGTCGATCCGGGCCTGCGGGCTGGTGCAGTCGGCCGACCGGCAGTCGGATTGCGCCCGGGTACAAGCCCGCGCCCAGGCCCGGGCTGAGTTGGCCGAGGCTGAGGCGCTCGCCCGGCGCCACGGACTGCACCAGCTCGTACTGCACTGCCGGACCGCGACCGCATTCGTCACGGCGCTGGATCTTGACCTGGGCGCGATGGAGCAGGCCTGCGCTGAGGTGATCGGACTGGCGGGACAACACGGCTGGCGTCGCTCGCCCTGGGTGGCCATGAGCCATGCCTTACGCGGAATCGGCGCGCTGTTGCGGCTGGAGCCGGCCGATGCGTTGCGTCACGCAACCCAGGCGAGCCGGATGGCCGGACCGGATATGCCGCGCTCGTGGCGATTCCTGCTTGGTCTGGTCGAAGGCGGAGCCCGCTTTGATGCCGGCCACCGGCGGGACGGGCTGCGGCTGCTGCGGCAGGCTCGGGCGCAGTTGTCTGATGAAACCGTACCGATCGAGCTGGTGGCGTTGGTGGCTCTGTTGGAGCAGCGGGCGGCGGTCGCGTTGGGCGCCGATGCGGTACGGGAGTTGCCGGCCTGGGTCGCCGGTCGGGGCGAGGCGGCCGCCGAGTTGGCGCTGATGGGCGCGTGGGCCGCAGGCGGGACCCTCGATCCGCCGCGAGAGCCGCTGCTGGGTTGCCTCACGCAACTGGAGGCGCGGCTGTTGGAGGCCGCGGCGGCGATCCGCGCCGGCGAACGGACCCGCGCCCGGGCCGCGTTGAGCACCGCGCTGCGGCTGGCCGAACCGGTCCGGCTGATCCGTCCGTTCGAGCGGGCCGACCCCGCGCTGCGGCAGCTGTTGGTCGACCAGATCGGTGGCTTCGGGGAATCGGAGAGCTTCGCCAGCCAGGTGCACCGCGCGCTGTCGGCGGCCGAACAGGGGCGGGGCGACGGGCTGCTGACCGGACGGGAGCACGTGGTGCTCGTGGCGTTGACCTCGCAGCGGTCGCTGGAGGAGATCGCGGCCGACCTGAGGGTGTCGGTCAATACGGTCAAGACGCACGTACGCGCGATATACAGCAAGCTGGGCGCGGGCAGCCGCCGCACCGCCGTATTGGCCGCGCGTGAACTGGGCCTGACGTAACTCAACCGCCCGGTGATTCGTCCCGGACCGCGGTGTCCTCCTCATCTGTCGGCGTCTCGGGCTCGCCGCCCTGCCGACGTACCGCCACCTGGACCGCACCGAGCACGACCTTGGCGACCAACCCGATCGCGATCAGGTCGATGATCATCTGGATCGTCACCACGATCCGGGCCACCTCGGTGACCGCGGCGATGTCGCCGAAACCGACCGTGGCAAAGACGGTGACGGTGAAATAGAGCGAATCGGTACGGCTGATGGTCTGGGTGAAGCTGCCCGAGGTATTGCGCTGCAGCAGCACGTACGTGGCGGCGAAGATCAGCAGCAGCAGCGGCAGGGTGACGCTGATCGCCTCGATCGCCCGCAACCGTGGGCGTTTCGAGCGCATGATCGACCAGATTTCGTAGCTGACGACGATCGCGAAGATCAGCAGCCCGAACGCCAGCTTGACCCAGGTCGAGGAGTGCAGCGGCTGATCCAGCGGCAGCAGGTAGTACGCGACCACCAGCAGCACCACGCTGGCCGCTGCCCGCAGTAACGCGAACCCGACCGCCCACCGCCGCCCCCTGGGCGTGAGCTCGTCCAATCGCCGGGTGGGCATCGGGCCGCTCCATCCTCGGTCCTGGCGTTCGTACCGCCGTCAGGCCGGAATCCCGCCCCAGTGGGCAAAGCCGCAGATTCCTCTGACCGAACGCCGTGGCCGGACGAGCGTCGTCACCCGCGCTGGGTGATCCGCCGGACTCGCTGCTCACCCGGCTCGGGCGATGCCCGGCCCGGCCGGCGGGTGCACGGTTCGGGAGATACGCGACAGGGGGACGACCTATGGCCGAGACGACACGGGCGGACCCAGCCAAGCCGGACGCGGCGCCGACGCCGACACAGCCGCCCGCGCAGGCACCCGGTGCCCCGGCGAAGCCAGTCGATCCGGGCGCCCAGCTGCGTTCCTCCGGCTATCGCGCCTTGCTGATCCTGGCTGCCTTGATCGGCGTCCCGGTCTCGGCCGCCGCGTACTTTTTCCTGCAGTTGGTCACTGCCATGCAGCGTTGGCTGTTCACCGATGCGCCGCGCCGGATGGGCTTTTCCTCGACGCCGAACTGGTGGCTGTTGGTCCTCCTGGTGGTGGCTGGCCTGATCGTCGGGCCGGTCATCCGGTACCTGCCCGGCGGCGGTGGCCACTCGCCGGTCGACGGTTTCGGCCACGGGAAGCCGATCCGTCCGATCGACCTGCCCGGGGTGGTGATCGCGGCGCTGGCCACGTTGAGCTTCGGGGTGGTGCTTGGGCCGGAGGCGCCGCTGATCGCGCTCGGGGCCGGGCTCGGCGCGCTCGCGGTCAAGCTGGCCAAAAAGGACGCGCCGCCCCGGGTGGCGACCGTGATGGCCTCGGCTGGCAGTTTCGCCGCCATCAGCGCCTTACTTGGTTCGCCGCTGCTGGGCGCTTTCCTGCTGATGGAGGTGGCCGGGATCGGTGGGGCGACGATGGAGCTGGTGCTGCTGCCCGGATTGCTCGCGGCCGGGGTCGGTTCGCTGATCTTCATCGGGCTGGATTCGTTGACCGGATTGGGGACGACGTCGCTGGCATTGCCGAACCTGCCGCATTTCGCCCGCCCCGACATCGCGGAGTTCGGGTGGGCCCTGCTCATCGGCGTGCTGGCGGTGCTGCTCGGCTCGATCATCCGGATCGGCGCCACCGCGCTGCGCGGGCTCGTGGCGCCCCGGATCGTATGGGCCGCATCGATCGTGGGGCTGGCCATCGCCGGGCTGGCGATCGCGTACACGACCTCGACCGACAAGCCGTACTCGGACGTGCTGTTCTCCGGTCAGACCGACATGGGTCCGTTGATCCAGCACAGCGCCAGCTATTCGGTGCTCGTACTGCTGATGCTGCTGTTGTGTAAAGGCGTTGCGTACGCCCTGTCGATGAGCAGTTTCCGCGGCGGTCCGGTGTTCCCGTCGATGTTTATGGGCGCGGCCGGCGGGATCGCGATGTCGCACCTGCCCGGGTTGCCGCTGGTGCCAGCGGTGGCGATGGGCATCGGCGCGATGTGCGCGGTGATGCTGCGGCTGCCGTTGACCTCGGTGCTGCTGGCCACGCTTCTGCTCACCTCCGACGGTCTGGCGGTGATGCCGTTGGTGATCGTCTCGGTGGTGGTCGCGTACGTACTGGCCGCGTCGTTCGAGCCCGATCACTTACGTAAGCGGCTGAGGCGGGGCTCGTGAGCTCGTGGGCGGCCCGGTTCGAACGGCGGCAGTTCCTCAAGGGCAGCCTGTGGGTGTTGCCGGTGCTCGGCGGAATTCTCGGCGGCGGGCTGGCCCAGCTCGCGTTGTGGATCGATCGGGAGGTCACGCTGCCGGCTGGCTGGCACTACTCGGCCGGAACCGCCAGCGGCGTGTTGACCGCGATCGTCGGGGCGATGGTCGCGCTGCTCGGGTTCGTGGTGACGATCGGCGTGCTCGTGGTCCAGCAGGCCACCGGCAGTCTCTCGCCGCGGTACATGCGCCTGTGGTACCGGGACCGGCTGCAGAAGATCGTGCTGGCGACCTTCGCCGGTACGTTGACGTTCTCCTTCTCCTTGCTGCGCCGGGTCGAGAGCCATTTCGTACCGGACATCGGGGTCACCATCGCCGGTGCCGCGGTGGCCGCGAGCCTGGCCCTGCTGTTGGTGTACCTCGACCGATTCACCCACCGGCTGCGCCCGGTCGCGGTGGCGGCTCTGGTCGGGCAGGCCGGACAGGACGTGCTGGCCGACTGGATCGGGCAGCTGTCCGAGCATCACCTCATCGACACGACCCCGCCGCCCGGTCGACCGCTGAGGGTGGTGCCGGCCGGCCGGGTCGGTGCCGTGCAGGCCATCAACCTGGACGGGCTGATCGGATTGGCCCGGCGGTACGACTGCACGTTCGTGGCCGAGCAGACCGTCGGCGACTTCGTCGATGTGCAGACACCGCTGGTCGGCGTCTTCGGTACGGCCGCGCCGGACGCGGAGCAGCTGCGCGGTCACTTCGCCATCGGCGGGGAGCGCACGATCGAGCAGGACCCGGCGTTCGCGTTGCGCATTCTGGTCGACATCGCGATCAAGGCGCTCTCACCGGCGATCAACGACCCGACGACAGCGGTACAGATCCTGGACCGGATCGAGGCGTTCCTGCAGGCGGTCGCGGCGACATCGCTGCGGGCGGCCCACGCCATCGCCGATGCCGATGGCGTTCGCCGGTTGATCTTTCCCGGCCGGACCTGGGAGGACTTCCTCAGCCTCGCGGTCACTGAGATCCGGGAGTACGGGGCGCACTCGACGCAGGTGTGCCGGCGACTGCGGGCGATGCTGGATGGCCTGTCGCAAACCGTGCCGGTGGAGCGGCAGCCGGCGATACGGGCCCAGCTATGCCGGCTTGACGCCACCATCGAACGGTCCTTCGCCGATCCGTCCGCGCGGGCGCTGGCCGCCGGGAGCGACCGGCAGGGGATCGGCGGGCGGAGCGTCCCAGACAGCGGAACTGTCAGCGAACCGCGGACGGCCGACGTACCGCCGCCTCCGTGAGGTCGAGTCGCGGCAGCCCGGGCAGGTCGGCCGGCCGATGCGTGACGATCAACGCGGCCCGCCCGGCCGCCGCCCGCAACAGGTCGGCGTAGACGACCGCGGCCGTGTCGGCGTCCAGGTGCGCGGTCGGTTCGTCTAGCAGCAGGATCGGCCGGTCGGCCAGCAGTACCCGGGCCAGGCCGATGCGTTGCCGCTCGCCGCCCGAAACCGCGCCGCCGTGCCGGCCGACCAAGGTCGCCAGCCCGTCCGGCAGGCCGGCCAGCCAGGCGCCCAAACCGGCCTTTTCCAGTGCGTCAGCCAGTTCGGCGTCGGTGGCCTCGGGCCGGGCGAGGCGCAGGTTCTCCCGCAGTGTGCTGTCGAACAGGTGTGTCGCCGGGCCGCACCAGGCGATGCGGGTCCGCAGGTCATCGCTGTTGATCTGACGCGCCGGCCGGTCGTCGATCCAGACCGTCCCGGCGTCGGGATCGAGAGTGCGCATCAGGGCGGCCACCACGGTGCTTTTGCCGCAGCCGCTCGGGCCGGTCAGCACCAACGGCGTCGGGTGCGCCACGACCACGTCGACGTCGCGGACCGCGTCTCTGGCTGCGCCGGGCCACCGCACGGTGATCCGGTCCGCGGCCAGTCGGTCGCCCGGTGGTACGGGCAGCGGCTCGGCCGGCTCGTGTACGGGCGCCGGGGTCCGGTCCAGGTCGGCCAGTCGGCGCGCCGCCGGCAGGGCGGTGGCCAGCCGGCGGGCGGCTTCGGGCAGGGCCGCCACCAGGTCCGCGGTGGCAAGTGGGGTCAGCGCGAGTACGGCCAGTTCGGTGCCCGGCAGCGTGCCGGCCCGCAGCGCCTGGATGCCCAGGGCGGTGCAGGCCACGGTCGCGCCGCCGATCGCCAGTACGGTCAGAGCCAGGCCGAGTCCGGTCGCGGTGGCCGCTTTTCGTTGCAGGGCGGTGAGTTTCGCGTCCAGGGTCGCGACCTGTTGGCGTCGCCGCTCGGCCGCGCCGAACGCGACCAGGTCCGGGCCGGCTTCGATCAGCTCGGTCACGGCGGCGGTGCGGGCACCCCGGGCGGCGGCGGTCCGGCGGGCCGCGGTCCGGGCGCAGCGCACGGTCACCGCCGGCGCTAGCAGCCCGGCGCAGAGCAGGCCGGCGGCCAGGGTCAGGCCGGCGGTCGGCAGCAGTACGCCCAGCGCGGTGGCGGTACCGAGGCCGACCAAAAGAGCGGCGGCCCCGGGTACCAGCGCCCGGACCACCACGTCCTGCTGCGCCTCGACGTCGCCGGTCAGCCGGGCCAGCAGCTCGCCGGTCCGCAGCCGTGCGGTGGCCGCCGGCCCGAGCCGCACCAACGACCCCCACAGCCGGACCCGCAACGCGGCCAGCACCCGCAGCGCGACGTCGTGCGAGGCCAACCGCTCGGCGTACCGGAACCCGCCCTTGGACAGACCGAACGCCCGTACCGCCACGATCGCGACCATCAGGCTGAGTACGGGCGGGTGCAGCGCGGCGGCGCAGATCAGCCAGGCCGAGGTGGCGGTCAACGCCACCGCCGACCCGAGCGCGCCGGCCCCGGCCAGTACGGCCACCGCCAACCGCCGGCGGTACGGCCGGAGCAGGGCCAGCAGCTCACCGCGGCCACCGGGCTCCGGCTCGATCGGTACGGAATCGGTCAGCGGTGTGGTCGGGCTCAGCGGCGCTCGCGCGGGTGCCGGGGCGGGCTGGGACCGGGGTTCGAGACGACCAGGCAGCCGCACCACCCGGTCGCACCGCTCGAGCACTGCCGCCCGGTGGCTGACGATGACCGCGCTGCGCCCGGCCAACGCGGCCGGCAGCGCGTCCAGCACGGCCTGTTCGGTGTCGGCGTCCACGCCCTCGGTCGGCTCGTCGAGCAGCAGCAGCGGCCGGTCGGCCAGCAGCGCCCGGGCCAACGCGACCCGCCGCTGCTGACCGGTCGAGAGCCCCCGGCCGCGTTCGTACACCGGCGTGTCCAAGGGCAGATCGAGCGCGACCGTAGCGGCGACCGCAGCCAGCTGATCAGCGCAGGCGTGCGGTGCGGCCACTCGCAGGTTGTCGGCGATCGTGCCGGCCACCAGCCGCGGGTGTTGCGGCAGCCACGCCACCCGGCGCAGCCAACCCGAATTGTCCACTGTGGATAGATCGACGCCGGCCACCTCAACCCGGCCGGCCGAAGGCGTTCGCCAGCCCAGCAGCAGGTCGAGAAGGGTCGATTTGCCGGCGCCGCTGGGTCCGGCCAGGCCGAGGACTTCGCCGGGCTCGATTCGTAACGAGAATCCATCCAGGACCGGTCCGGATCGTCCGTCGACCCGAACATCACGCAGTTGTACGGATCCGAGCTCCGGCACACCGGCCGTACAAGAGTCCACTGTGGACTGTGCATCGAGGACAGTGAAGAGCTCGTCGGCTGCGGCGGCGCCGGCCGCGCTGTCGTGGAATCGGGCCGCCACCGCCCGCAACGGCAGATATACCTCAGGCGCCAGCACGATCACCAACAGCCCGGTGGCCAGATCCATCCGGCCGTAGACCAGCCGCAACCCGACCGCCACCGCGACCAGCGCCACCGACAGCGTGGCCAACAGTTCCAAAACCAGCGCCGAGAGGAACGCGACCCGAAGGCTGCGCAGCGTCTGCACCCGGTACCGCTGCGACATCTCGGAGATCTGCCGGGATTGGCGGCGGGCCCGGCCGTACGCGGTGAGCACGTCCAGACCGGCGACCACATCGACGAAGTGGTGCCCGAGCACCGCCAACGCCCGCCACTGCCGGGCGACCCGGTCGCGGGTGTGCAGTCCGATCAACGCCATGAACAACGGGACCAACGGCAGCGTCAACCCGATCAACAGCGCCGAAATCCAATCCACGGTCAGGATCCGTACCGCCACCACCAACGGCACGACCGCCGCCACCAACAGCTGCGGCAGGTACCGGCTGACGTACCCGTCCAACTCGTCGACCCCGCTGGTGGCCAATGTCGCCAGCCGGCCCGGGCCCGGCAGCGCCGGATGCCGCGGACCGAGCCGGAACGTCTGCTCCAGCAGCCGGGTCCGCAGCTGCGCCAATACCGCCGCCGACGCGCGGTTGCCGGCGACCTCGCCCAACCAGGCCAGCCCGGCCCGGGCCAGCACGACAGCGGTCAACGCCAGCAGCGCCGGCGTCAACGCAGCCAACCCGGCGTGCCCGAGAAAGGCCCGCGCGATTGTGTCGGCCAGCAGCCCGGCCTGCACGATCACCAGTACGGCCGTAGCCACACCGATCGCGGCCGAGCACACCACGAACCGGCGGGCCGCCGGCGCGTTGCGCAGCAGCCGCCGGTCCAGACCGCTCATTGCCGCGTCACGTCGTACACGTCGTGCCCGGTCTCGATCTGCTGGGTGGTGAAGGTGCGTTCCCGCCGGACATCGCGGGCGAACGCCGTCGCCCAGGTCAGCACCGCGCCGACCCGGTTGCGGTACCCGGTGAGGAACGCGATGTGGATGAACATCCAGGCGAACCAGCCGGGCATGCCGGACAGGTGGGCCCGACCGGCCGAGACGACCGCGTTGCCGCGCGAGAGGTACGCGGCCGAGCCGAAGTCGTGGTACTCGAACGGGCCGAGCGGGCGCCGTCCATCGACCCGGTGCCGGATCTGCCGGCCGGCGTACAACCCGGTCTGCATCGCGACTTCGGCCACCCCGGGCAGACCCGGGCGGCTCATCAGGTCGCCGACGACGTGGATCTCCGGATGCCCGGGAATGGTCAGGTTCTCATCGACCTCGATCCGCCCGGCGCGGTCGTGCGGCGCCCCGGTCGCCTTGGCCAGTGCGGCCGCGATCGGGGGCGCCTCCACGCCGGCGGCCCACAGAATGGTGCCGGCCTCGTACCGTACGGTGCCGCCGTCCTGCTCCCGGACCTGCAGACCGGTGCCGTCCACGTCGGTGACCAGCGAGTGCATTCGCAGCTCGACCCCGAGGTCTGTCAGCGCCGCCGCCGCCTTGGCCGACAGCTCGGGCCCGAACGACGCCAGCGGTTCGGCGCCGCCGTCGAAGAGCAGCACGCGGGCGTCCTGCGGCTTGATCCGCCGGAATTCCGAACGCAGCGTGCGGGTGGCCAGCTCGCGGATCTGCCCGGCCAGCTCGACCCCGGTCGGGCCAGCGCCGACCACGGCGAAGGTGAGCCAGCGCTGCTGCTGGGCCGGATCGGTCGCGGTTTCGGCGAATTCGAACGCGCCGTAGACCTTCTGCCGGATGGACAGCGCGTCGGCGATGGTCTTCATCCCCGGCGCCCACCGGGCGAATTCCTCGTGCCCGAAATACGACTGGTGTACGCCGGCGGCGACGATCAGGTCGTCGTACGGAATCCGCGTCGGTTTCCCGCCCGGCAGCTCGGCCACCACCTCCCGGGCGCCCGCGTCGATGTCGGTGACGTTGGCCAGTACGCACTCGACGTTGCGGTGCCGGCGCAGGATGTCCCGCAACGGCATGGCGATCTGGCCCTCGGACAGGATCCCGGTCGCCACCTGGTACAGCAGCGGCTGGAACAGGTGGTGTTGGGCCCGGTCGATCAACGTCACCGCGATGTCGTTGCCGCGCAGCGCCCGGACGGCGAACAGACCGGCGAAGCCGCCGCCGATGATCACCACCCGGTGCTGGCTCGGGTCGTCGGGTCGCATGACGCCTCCTGTCATCTCAGCCGGCGGGGTTGTGCCAGTCGACGCCGGCGGGCAGCAGCTGGTCGGCTTGCGCCGGTCCCCAACTGCCGCGCTCGTACGTATGCACCGGCACCACGTCGCCCAGCACCGGGTCGACCACCCGCCAGGCCGCCTCGACCGTGTCCTCCCGGGCGAACAGCACCCGGTTCCCGTTCAGGGCCGCGCCGATCAGCCGGTCGTACGGGCGCATCTGCGAGCTGCTGTGCCGGGCGAAGGCCAGCTCGTGCGGCTCCGGCTCGCGGCTGGCGCCGGCCTTTTTCCCGACCAGGTCCAGGCCGATTTCTGAATCGGGCCATATCCGGAAACGCAGCGCGTTGGGCGGCACGTTGGCCTCGACGCCGAACACGTTCAACGGCGGCGCGTGGAACCGGACGGTGATCTCGGTCGCGGTCACCGGAAGCGTTTTGCCGGCCCGGATGAGGATCGGGACCCCGGCCCATCGCCAGTTGCGCAGCCGCAGCCGGACCGCGACGTAACTCTCCACTGTGGATTTCGGGTCGACCCCGGGGACGTCGCGGTAGCCGGCGTACTGCCCGCGTACCGTGTCCCGCGGCGCCAACGGCTCCAGCGCCGCGATGACCGCGTTCTTCGCATTAAGCCAGGAATCCAGCCCGGACCCGTCCGGTGGATCGGCCAGCACGGTGGCCAATACCTGCAGCATGTGATTCTGCACCACGTCCCGGATCGCGCCAGTTGCGTCGTAAAACCGACCACGGTCGGCCACCCCGAATGCCTCGGCCATGGTGATTTGAATGCATTGCACGTGATCGCGATTCAGCAATGGCTCGAATATGGAGTTGGCGAACCGGGCTACCAGCACGTCGTTGAGCGGGTCCAGACCGAGCCAGTGGTCGACCCGGTAAATGGCGTCTTCGTCGAAATACCGGTGCATGGTGTCGTTGAGCGCCTGGGCGGCCTGCAGGTCCGAACCAAACGGCTTTTCCACCATGACGCGGGCGTTCCGGGCCCGGCCGGCGCTCGAGATGCCGCCGGCGATCCGGCCGAACAGGGCCGGTGGCACCTCGAGGTAATACAGCGCGCGCTGCGCGTCGCCCATTTCCTTGGACATCGCCTCGTACGTTGCTTTGTCGTCCAGATCGCCATCGACGTAGCGCAGCAGTCCCAACAGTTCCTTGGCCGGGCCCGAACCGGGATCGATGCCGTTGTCGCGCAGCGAGGCGGCGGCATAATCGCGGAACTGATCCAGCCCCCACCCGCTTTTGGCCACGCCGAGCACCGGCACGTTCAGTACGCCGCGTTCCACCAGCCCGACCAGGGCCGGAAATGTCTCCAGCTTGGCCAGATCACCGGTGGCCCCGAAAATGACCAGTACGTCCATACGTTCGGGCTCTGCCATGAGTAACTCCTTGTACGTGCCGGTTCAGCGGAGCCGGTCGATCAGGTGGTCGCCGACCCGCAGCGCGTTGGCGATGGCGGTCAGTGACGGATTCACCGCGCCGACGCTGGGAAAGAAGCTGGTGTCCACGACGTACAGGTTGTCCACGTCGTGCGCCTTGCAGTTGATATCCAGCGCGGAGGTGGCCGGGTCGGTGCCGAACCGGACCGTGCCGGCCTGATGCGCGGTGGCACCGATCGGCATTCCCTTGTGCAGATAGATACTGCGGGACAGCAGATGGTGTTCGTGCATGCCCAGGTCGCCGAGCCGACGCTGCAGCGCATGCCGTAGTCGGTCCAGGCCCTGCACGTTGTTTTTTTCATCGACGCTCAGGTGGATGCCGCCGTTATCGTCCACTGTGACCCGGTTGTCGGCCAGCGGCAGATCCTCGTTGCACAGCCAGAAATCGACGGCGTGGTGGGCCAACGTCTCGAACGGTATGTCGGGGGAGAACCGGCCGGCCCATTGTGGAGCATTGGCCCGGATCTGGTCGGTGTCGGACTTTCCGAGCATCTGAACTCCGCCGAGCGGGAATTCCCACTCATCGGATGCGCCGTACCAATCGTTGATGGCCAGCGTTTTCTGGAACCGGGTGCTATTCGGTTCTTTCGATACGGCCATCAGCGCGAGATTGTTGTGCCGCATGTAATAGCGGCCGACGACCCCGGAGGAATTGGCCAGACCATCGGGGTGCGTCTCGCTGGCTGAGCGCAGCAGCAACACGGCCGAATTGACCGCACCGGCCGCGACCACCACGATGTCCGCGCCCAACTGCATCGTCCCCATGTCGCGGTGCGCCACCGTCACCGTGGTGACCGAACGGCCGGTCGGATCGGTCGCCAGCTTGGTGACGTGCGCATTGGTCAGCAGCGAGACGTTGTCGTGCTCCAGCGCCGGGGTGACGCAGATGACCTCGGAATCGGACTTTCCCCTTACCAGGCAAGGGAATCCGTCGACCCGGTCGCAGCGGATACAGGCGCTGTCGTGCCGGGCCATTCCGTGTTCGTCCTGGGTCAGTCGCACCCCGATCGGCAGGTGGAACGGATGCAGGCCCTGCTTTTCCAGGTCGTCGCTGAGCTGTTGGATACGTGGTTCGTGCTGCACCGGAGGATACGGATAGTCCATGCTGGACGGTCCCGCGGTCGGGTCCTCGCCGTGCTGGCCGTGCACCTCGTACAGCTGCTCGGCCTGCGCGTAATACGGCTCGAATTCGGAATAGCTGAGCGGCCAGGCCGGCGAAACCCCGCCGAAATGGCGGATCTGGCCGAAATCCTGCGGACGGAGCCGGAACAGGGCGGCGCCATAGAATTTCGTATTGCCGCCGACGTAATAGTTCACCTCGGGCGGAAATTCATCGCCGTTGCGGTCGTACCAGTATTCCTGCGCGCGGTACTTCGACCGTACGAATACAGCGGTGGAATCCCAGTTGTCGCGTTCGCGCGGCAGATAGTCACCGCGTTCGAGCAGCAGGATCTGCTTGCCCGACGAGGCGAGCCGGTGCGCGATCGTTCCGCCGCCGGCGCCGGTGCCGATGATGATCACGTCGTAATGCCGGTCCTCGGTCACGCTGCCCCCTCCATCGTCACCGGGCGGTGCCCTTCCCGAGCAGGCTGCGACCGGGCCCGCGGCCGCCGCATCACCCCGGCAAGGTGATGCGGCAGGTCGCCCGAATCGAGCACCGTGGCCGCGCGAGGTCACCGGCCGATGCCACCGGCCGGTCCGCAGCGACCACGGAGGCGCGAGATGACTGGCACCGGCAACACCCGCGAGGCAGCGATCGCCGACCACGGGCTCATAGGAGACCTGCAGACCGCGGCTCTGGTCAGTACCGAGGGGTCGATCGACTGGTTCTGTTGTCCCAGGTTCGATTCGCCAAGCATTTTCGGGGCGCTGCTAGATGACGAGAACGGCGGACATTTCCGGGTCCGACCGGCCGAAGTCGGCTACCAGACAAGGCAGATGTACCTGCCGGACACCGCCATCCTCATTACCCGGTTCATCACCGAGGCCGGCGTCGGCGAGGTCACCGACTTCATGCCGCCCATCGTCGGACCGGCGTCACAGAACCACCGGCTGGTCCGCATGCTGCGCTGCGTGCGCGGCTCGATGAGCTTCGAGGTCGACGTGGAGCCGCGGTTGGACTACGGCCGGCAGTCGCACCAGGCCGAGCTCACCACCCACGGCGTGGTCTTCCACAACCACGGTCAGACGCTGACGTTGCACGTGGTCCGGGAGCCCGGCGACTCGCGGGCCCTGCACGTAGCCATCGACGACGGAGACCTGCGGGCGAGGGTGAACCTGACCGCCGGTGACGTGCGTGGCGTGGTGCTGGAGACGGCCGCCGACGGCCCGCCGCGGGAGATCCGGGCGGCCGAGATCCAGAAGCTGTTCGATGAATCGGTCGCGTTCTGGCGGGGCTGGCTGCGCCAGTCGACCTACGTGGGCCGTTGGCGGGAAATGGTGGAGCGCTCGGCGATCACGCTGAAGCTGATGACGTACGCACCGACCGGCGGGTTGGTGGCCGCACCGACGACCGCGCTGCCCGAGCAGGTCGGCGGCGAACGTAACTGGGACTACCGCTACACCTGGATTCGCGACGCCTCATTCTCGATCTATGCGCTGCTGAAGCTCGGGTTCACCGAGGAGGCGGTCGCGTTCGCCTCCTGGATGCGGGACCGGGTCAGTGAAAAGGTCGGTGGCGAAGGCGGTCCGCTGAACATCATGTACCGGATCGACGGCTCCTCCGACCTGAAGGAGGAGGCGCTGGAGCACTGGTCGGGCTACCGCGGCTCCCGTCCGGTCCGGATCGGCAACGGCGCCGCCGACCAGTTGCAGCTGGACATCTACGGCGAGGCGCTGGACAGCCTGTTCTTCGCCGACCAGCGCGGGCTGCGCGGCGGGCACCGCGGCTGGGTCGAAATCCGCAACCTGCTCGACTGGCTGGCCACGAACTGGGACCAGCCCGAAGAGGGGATCTGGGAGACCCGGGGCGGACGTAAGGACTTCACCTACGGCCGGGTGATGAGCTGGGTCGCGTTCGACCGCGGCATCCGGATGGCAACCGAGCACGCGCGTCCGGCCGATGTGGCCGGCTGGACGAAGGCCCGGGACGCGATCTACGACCAGGTCATGACCCGCGGCTGGCATCCGGACAAGCACGCCTTCGTACAGCAGTACGAGGAGGACGTGCTCGACGCGGCCCTGCTGCGGATGTCGACGGTCGGCTTCGTCAGCCCCAGGGACCCGATGTGGGCGCAGACATTGCGGGCGATGGACGAGACCCTGGTGACCGACAGCCTCGTGTACCGGTACGACCCGGCCGCCTCGCCTGACGGGCTGCGCGGCTCGGAGGGCACGTTCTCGCTCTGCTCGTTCACCTACGTCGATGCGCTGGCCCGGGCCGGTCGGCTCGAGGATGCCCGGCTGGCGTTCGAGAAGATGCACACGTACGCCAATCACGTCGGGTTGTTCAGCGAGGAGATCGCGCTGACCGGCGAGCAGATCGGCAATTTCCCGCAGGCATTCACCCACCTCGCGCTGATCGACGCGGCCATCACGCTGAACGAGGAGCTCGACGCCGCCGCCGCGCGCCGGTGAGGGGGCGATGAGGTGTCGGTCGACTTGGCCCGGGTGCAGTTCGCCAGCACCTCGATCTACCACTTCCTGTTCGTTCCGCTGACGATCGGGCTGGCGCTGCTGACCGCCGTACTGCAGACGGCCTGGTATCGCACGCAGCGGCCCGAATACCTGCGGTTGACGCGGTTCTTCGGCGCGTTGCTGGTGATCAACGTCGCGGTCGGCGTGGTCACCGGGCTGGTCCAGGAATTCCAGTTCGGCATGAACTGGTCGCAGTACTCGCGGTTCGTCGGCAGTGTGTTCGGGGCGCCGCTGGCGATGGAGGGCCTGGCCGCGTTCTTCCTCGAGTCGACGTTCCTGGGCCTGTGGATCTTCGGCTGGAACCGGCTGTCCCGGCGGGTGCACCTGGCCACGATCTGGGCCGTCGCGATCGGCGGGATCCTCTCGGCCGCGTTCATCATGGCGGCCAATTCCTGGATGCAGCATCCGGTCGGCTACAAGATCTCGAACGGGCGGGCCGAGCTGACCGACATCGGGGCCGTACTGACCAGCCAGGTCTTCCTGCGCGGCTTCATCCACGTCGTGTTCGCGGCGCTGATCACCGGCGCCGGGGTGATGCTCGGCGTCTCGGCCTGGCACCTCAGAAAGCGATCGAGCCCGGAGGTGTTCACCCGCTCGGCCGGGATCGCGATCTACGTACTCGTGCCGGCGACGCTGCTCAACATGTTGATCGGCAGCGAACTCGGGGTGACCGAGGGCCGGTTCCAACCGGTCAAGATCGCCGCGGCCGAGGCCCAGTGGAACACCTGCCAGCCCTGTTCGTTCTCGGTCTTCCAGATCGGCGGCGGCAAGAATGACGAGACTCCTACCCAGATCTTGGAGGTTCCGCACCTGCTCTCGCTGCTGGCCACCAACCACTGGAACGGCAAGGTGATCGGGCTGAACCAACTGCAGGCGCAGTACTCGCAGCAGTACGGACCGGGCAACTACATCCCGAACGTATTCATCCAGTACTGGTCAATGCGGGTCATGGCGTACCTGGCCGGCCTGATCCTGCTGATCGCGTTGTGGGGGCTGTGGCGACGCGGGCGGTTGAGCGAATCGCGCTGGTTCCTGCGGGTCGCGATCTGGTCGATCCCGCTGCCGTTCCTGGTCAACACGGCCGGCTGGGTCCTCACCGAGAACGGCCGCCAGCCCTGGATCGTGCAGGGCCTACAGAAAACGCAGAACGCGGCCTCACCGTCGGTCGGCACGGCCACGATCATCACCAGCCTGGTGGTCTTCCTGCTGTTGTACGGCGTGCTCGCCCTGGTGGACTGGGGGTTGATGGTCCGGTACGCCCGGAAGGAGTTGGCGCCCGCCGGAACGCAGCCGGACGCCGAGGCGCCACTGCCCGAGCCGAGCTACTGATGATCGTCTTCTGGTTCATCGTCATCACGGTCCTGTGGGTCGGATTCCTGCTGTTGGAGGGATTCGACTTCGGCGTCGGGATGCTGCAGCAACCGCTCGGGCGGGATGCGGCCGGTCGTAGCACGGTGATCGGCACGATCGGTCCGGTGTGGGACGGCAACGAGGTGTGGCTGGTGGTCGCGGCGGCGGGGACGTTCGCGGCGTTTCCCGGCTGGTACGCCGCGATGTTCTCGGCCTTCTACCCGTTCATGTTGCTGGCGCTGGTCGCGCTGATCGTGCGTGGTGTGTCGATCGAGTTCCGGGGCCATGTGGAATCCGCCCGTAACCGGCGGATCTGGGAGATCGCGCTGTGCGTGGCCAGCGCGCTGATCCCGTTGGTGCTGGGCACACTGTTGGGTGCGTTGCTGCACGGCGTACCGATCAATTCGGCCGGCAACTTCACCGGCAATCTGGGCGATCTGCTCAGCGGGTACGCGATCTTCACCGGCGTGACGATCACCGTCATCTGCCTGATGCACGGCGCGGCGTTCCTGGGCCTGCGCACGCTCGGCGAGGTGCATCACCGGGCACTGTCGGCGAGCCGGATGCTGGCCCCGGTGACCGCCCTGGTCGTGATCGCGTTCGCGGCCTGGACCCGGGTTGACGTCGGCGGGGTGCTGCTGTCGTGGGAGGAGTTCCTGGCCATATTGGCCGCGATCGCGGTTGTCCCGCTGGTTTACGCCGGCCGCAGTGGGCTCGCCTTCGCGGCGACCAGCGCCACCATGGCGTTCGTCGTGATCTCGCTGTTTCTCGAGCTGTACCCGCGGGTCATGGTCTCCTCGACCGGCGCCGCCAACGACCTGACCACCACGAACACGGCGGCCGGGCATTACTCGCTGGCGGTCATGACCGTGGTGTTGGTGGTGTTGCTGCCGGTTGTGCTGACGTACCAGGCCTGGAGTTTCTACGTGTTCCGGCGGCGGTTGGGTGGGGCCGCCCGCCCGGTCGAGGGACCCCCGCCGCCCGGTCCGAGCGAACCCGCGACCGCCGTGGTGGCCGGATCGGAACACGCCCCGGATCCGGCCGGCGAGCTGACCCGGCCGGCCGGGCCGATCAACCGGGTCACCGGGTCGGTGATCCGGCTCGCCGGCCCGTTGTTCGTGCCGCGGCGGCCGCCGAAGCGAGGCGGTTGAGGGCGTAGCTGATCGGGCCGCGCCTTCATCCCCGCGGGGTGAGGCCGGGCCGGCGCCGCAGCGGCCATCATGCGGATCGGCATGACGTTGAACGAAGGAGTCGTCATGAGCGAGGAGCTGGAGAGTATCGGTCCGGTCGACTACCTCGTGGTGGAATTTCCACTGGGGCATGTGCCGGGGGAGGCGTTGACGCACCTGGTCAACCTGGTCGACGCCGGCATCGTGCACATCCTCGATCTCATCTTCATCCGCAAGGACGCCGATGGGACCGTGGCCACCCTCGAACTGTCCGAAGTGGACAGTGGCGCTGAGGTGGATCTGCAGGTCCTGGACGGCGCGTCGTCCGGGCTGCTCGGCGCGGACGAGGTGAACGACGCCGGATCGGTGCTCGAGACCGGATCCGCGGCAATGGTCGCCCTCTACGAAAACACCTGGGCGGCGCCGTTCGCGACCGCGTTGCGCCGGGCCGACGCGCAGGTGGTGGCCAGTGGCCGGATCACGGTGCCGGATCTGTTGGAGGCACTCGACGCGGCCGAGGCCCGCGAACCGGCCGGTGCCTGAGACTGTACGAACCGAAAGGAAACGCCCGATGCCTCTTCTGCGCGGAATAGCCCGTACCGCTGTCATCGCCGGGACCGCCACCGCCGTATCCAACCGGGTATCGCGGCGGCAGGCCGGCCGGTGGGCCCAACAGGACCAGACCGCCTACGACCAGCAGGCCGGTTATGACCAGCAGGCTGGCTATGACCAACAACCGGCGCCGCAGCAGCCGGCGACCAGCTCAACCGATGACAGGCTGGCCCAACTCAAACAGCTCGGCGAACTGAAAAGCCAGGGCGTACTGACCGACGAGGAATTCGAGCAGCAGAAAAGCCGCATCCTCAATTCGTGACGGAATGGCGAAATGCCGGTGGTATGTACGCCACCGGCATTTCGTATTGCCTCGATTTCCAGTGCTCAGACCTTCAATTCTTTGCCGTGCGCGATGATCGCGTAAATGATGATCACGTCCAGCGCGATCATGATCGTCGACCAGACCGGGTAGGCCGGTATGAAACCCAGGTTGAGGATCGCGCTGGTAAGACCGATCGCCACACCCAGGACGCGGGCAATGATGTTGCCGGTCATCAGGCCCAGCCCGACCAGAATGGCGAGCACGCCGATGCTGAAGTGCAGCCAACCCCAGGCGTGGTAGTTGACGTTCACGGCCAGCCCGCTGGAATTGACCAAATAAAAGCCGTTGTGGAATACCGCGACGAGTCCTTCGATGATCTGGAACGCGCCGAGCAGCATCAGCATCACCGCGGCGAAGACGATCCAGCCGCTCCAGCCGGTCATACCCTGATCACGGCTGGTTCGGTATTCGGCCGGCGGCCGACTCAGGGTGTCTTGCGGGGGTTGCGCCGCCTCAACCCGCGCTTGCGACATGTCCGTCATGAGGTTCTCCTCGGTCTGCGCCGGCGAACCCCTTCCTGGTCCGCCATGTCCGCGGTGACCGTGATCGGTTCGTCCGCGGCTGGCATCGATTCGCGATTGATCCTGCTGCCGCCGCTCGGGATGGTCCTCATCCGACGCAGATGAATGTCCGCTACGGGCCCAGTTGACACGGGGGCCCGCCGGCCGGCCCCGGTGGCGCAAACGCCGGGATCGCTTACCGGCCGCTCGGGCGAGGCACTGGCCTGCTCACCCGCCGTGGGTGATGCCGCCCCGGCGCGCCGCCGCGCACAGTGCGGACGATCGGGCTCGCGATCGCCCGCCGTGCATGCGGGCGGGCTTGCGGTCCGGTCGGGCCAAACCGCAAGCGGTCTACAGGAGGCTGGGCATGGGCGCGTTGACGGTATGGAAGTTCGACACAACAGGCGGCGCGGAGAACGCGCTCGCGCTTCTCGAGCGGCTGCAGAAGGAACAACTGATCGAGATCGATGATGCCGCGTACGTCTACTGGCCCGAAGGCCGGAAGAAGCCGAAGACGGAACAGTTGCACCACCTGACCGGCGCCGGAGCGCTGGGCGGGAGCTTCTGGGGCCTGCTGTTCGGATTGATCTTCTTCGTACCGATTCTGGGTCTGGCGGTCGGCGCCGCGGTCGGGGCAATGGCCGGATCAATGGCGAACGTGGGTATCGATGACGACTTTGTCCGGCAGGTCCGGGAACAGGTGACGCCCGGAACGTCGGCGCTGTTCGTGATGTCGCGCAACGCGGTCGGGGACCGGGTGCTTGAGCAGTTCCGCACCACCGGCGCGTCATTGATTTCAACGAACCTCTCCAAGGAGCAGGAAGACAAACTGCGCGAGGCCTTTTCCGAATCGACCGAAAAGGTCTGATCGGCAAGGCAACGGCGCCGTTGCACCAGCGTGGTCAGCGGCGTCGTCGCGCTGCTCGAACCTGAATGGAGTCTGCTGTGTCCGATGTGGAAGTGAAACGTAAGGAATCGTTGTCCCGGCAGGAAGCGGCCGAGTGGATGGTGGGCCTGGCCGAGGCGATGACCCGCGGCGGCAACGTCGAGGTGCACCTGGGCACCAGCACTCTGAAAATGCACGTGCCGGACCAGGTGCGGTGTGAGGTCGAGGTGGAGGTCGACGGCGACGAGGTGGAGCTGGAAATCGAGCTGAAATGGTCAACGGAAGCACCGAAGTCCACTGTGGACGATACGGTGACCGAACCAGCGAAATCCGCGCCTACGAAGGCTTCCAAACGCGCCGGCCGTAAAGTCCGCAGCTGAGACCTCAACGCGCGGTCTTGCCGACCAGCACCAGAGCCACCGCCGAAATCGTCCGCCACGCCCCGGCCGGGGCCATCGCCGCCGGCGCCACGCCCAGCGCACCGGGCGGTATGCGCACTCGCAGCGCCCCCGGTAGCGACCGGAATACCAGCGGTGGGGCCAGTTGCAGCGCCTCGCCGTCCACGCCAACGTCCACAAGGGACGCCCCCGAATCCACTTCGAACTGTGGCGCCGTCCATTCGGCATAACCGCGGAAATACGAGACCCGGCCGGCCGCCTCGGCCGACACCAACGCCGGTACGTCCCGGGCCCGGTCGACCGTGATCGACACGATTCCCAGGACACCGGCGTCCATCCGCCGTCGGGTACCGAAACCGCCGAGGCTGTTGAGTCGGTATTTCCCGTTCGAAATCAGCAATATGTCAGCGGAATCGGCCACTACGCCGTCGGGCTTGGCGAAATGTAGGTCGAACCGGTCGGCGTGCGGCCCGAGCAGGTCGGGCAGCATCTGGGCGGTGGTGGCCAACTTCGCGTCGCGGTAGCCCTTGGATTGCACGACGGTGGCATAGACGCCGAGCGAGGCGTTATTGACGAATATCCGATCGCCCAGCAGGGCCAGGTCGATCCGGCGTTCCCGGGCCTCGCCGTACGCACCCAGCGCCGCGGCGACGTTCTCGCGGTCAAGACCCAGGTCGAGCGCGAAGTGGTTACGGGTACCGGCCGGCACGCAGACGAACGGCACGTTGTGCTGCCGGGCAACATCGGCCACCAACGCCTGCGACCCGTCGCCGCCGGCCATACCGAGTACGTCGGCGCCACCCGCGATCGCTTCCTCGGCCAGGGCGCGCAGATCGTCTCCGTGCTGCAGCAGGACCGGGGTGACACCGAGCTTGCGGGCTTCGCCCTCGAGGTTGAACTGGCGGACCTTCCCGCCGCCGGACCAGGGGTTCATGATCAGCACGCCGTGCCGGGCCGGCGGCACCGAGTGGGCGTGCACCGTAGGCACCAGATCGTGCCCGATGGCGTACCGGGCCGCGCTGGTGGAGACCAGCAGCAGCCCGACCACCGAGGCGAATATCGCGTACGACCGGGCATCGGGCAGCGCCAGGATCAGGAACAACGCTACGAACGCGACAACCGCGGAAATCACCCGGAGCAGGCCGCGGTTCACCAGCGCCGACCACGCCGTGGCCAGGGCGATGAACAGCAGAATCAGGGAGATCGGCAGCTGCACCGGATGCTGGGACAGCCCCCACACCAGGATCGCGATCGCGCCGAAAAACGCCAACAGCGCGGCAGCGGCGGCCAGCCGGCGCCGTACGGCGGGTCGTGGTGTGTCGGCGGTGGCGGATTCGCGGGTCACGGTCTCGTGCATGACAGCATCGCCTCCTCAAGGCGTACCGGCACTGTGAGCGTGAGCTGTGCGCACCCGCCTCGCCCTCACCCGGCCCGGATGAGTCCGTCGGTTCACCCGGCATGGGGGAGGCCCGCCGCGCGGCACTGGGTGAACGTCGTAAGACCGGCCCTCATCGTCCGGGCCGCGGTCAGCGTCGGCCAGGCGACGGTTCAGCTCACCTCGAGAGGCAGGTCGGACGATGGCTGACATCGAGACAGTGGGTGCGCCGACTCGGCGGGTCCACTTCCACAACCCCGACGCGCCGGCGGCCACCGCCGTGGTGCCCTCGGTATTCGTCGCCGCCCGCAACGGGCGCGGCCAACTGCTGCTGGTCCGGCGGGCCGACAGCGGCATGTGGGAACTGCCCGGCGGCCGGGTGAGCGTCGGAGAAGGCGGGATGCAGGCGGCGGTCCGGGAAACGCTCGAGGAGTCCGGCGTGCAGGTACGGATCACCGGCCTGGTCGGGCTTTTCACCGACCCCGAGCACGTTGTGGAGCCGCCGTCCGGGGAAGAGACCCGCCAGCAGTTCGTGGTCTGTTACCGCGCCTGGGCGTTGCACGGCCGGCCGCGGCCGGATGGGACGGAGACCACCGCGGCGGCGTGGTTCGAGCTGGGGGACGTAGCCACGCTGCCGACCGAGCCGTGGACCCGGCTGTGGATCCGGCACGCACTGTCCGGAATGGACGGACCGTATCTGGGCTGACACGCACATGCCGAGCAGGCCGAAAACGCCGAGGAGGAAGGGGAATCGGCGATGAGCCAAGCGACATCGACACGCCGTCGATCGACATCGACCCGTACCACAACTGACCGCACCGCCGCGCATCGCAGGACGAGCCGGGAGCCGAAGCCGCCAGCGCATCTGACCCGCGAAGAACGGGTGGAACGGGGCCGCGAGGCTCGTAACCGGGTACCGCGTGGCGACCACGCCGAATTCCTGCGCAGCAGCCGGCGCGCCGATCCGTTGACGCTGCTGGAGGAGCAGGGCAAGGAGCGGGTACCGGACCTGCTGCCGATCCGTTGGGGCCGCATGGCGGTCTCACCGTTCACGTACTTCCGCGGCGCCGCGCTGCCGATGGCCAGCGACCTGGCCGACACACCGCAGAGCGGGATCATGGTGCAGGCCTGCGGTGACGCGCACCTGAGCAACTTCGGCCTGTTCGCCTCGCCCGAGCGGAACCTCATCTTCGACATCAACGACTTCGACGAGACGCTGCCCGGACCGTGGGAATGGGACGTCAAGCGGTTGGCGGCGAGCATGGAAATCGCGGCCCGCGACAACGGCTTCACCCGCAAGGAACGCCGCAAGATCGTGCTGGCCACGGTCGGGTCGTACCGGCAGGCGATGAACCAGTTCGCCGACGAGCCAGCGTTGGAGGTCTGGTACGCGCACGCCGATGTCGAGCAGCTGAAGGGGCGTATCGAGCAGGAGGTCCAGGGCGCGCGGCGTAAGAAGTTCAACCGCGCCATCGCCAAGGTCCGGACCAAGGACAACCTCGGTGCATTGACCCGCTTCGCCGGACTGTCCAACGGACAACCCAAGATCAACGCCGATCCGCCGCTGATCGTGCCGATCGACCAGCTGGCCGAGGGCGGTGCCGAGCTGGACCGCCTGGAGAAGGAGCTGCGCAAGATCCTTGGTGCGTACCGGGACAGCATGGAGCCGGAGCGGCGGGTACTGCTGGACCGCTACCGCATCGTCGACATGGCCCGCAAGGTTGTGGGCGTCGGCAGCGTCGGAACCCGCTGTTGGATGATCCTGCTGATGGGCGATGACAACCGGGATCCGCTGTTCCTGCAGGCCAAAGAGGCCGGCCGGTCCGTGCTGGAGGGCTTCGTCGGCAAGAGCGAGTACGACAACTGCGGTCAACGGGTCGTTGTCGGGCAGCGCTTGATGCAGACGGTCAGCGACATTTTCCTGGGCTACGTACGGGTGCGGGGCCTGGATGGCAAGATGCGCGACTTTTATCTGCGCCAGCTGCGTGACTGGAAGGGCTCGATCGACATCGAGGCGATGATTCCGCACGGCCTGGAGTTGTACGGCCAGTTGTGTGGCTGGACGTTGGCCCGGGCGCACGCCCGCTCCGGTGATCACATCGCGATTGCCGCGTATTTGGGTAATGGAACGTCCTTCGATGAGGCGATACGGGAATTCTCCGAGATATACGCCGATCAGAACGAGCGGGATCACAAGGTGTTGGTCGACGCCATCGATTCCGGCCGGATCAACGCGATCTCCGGGTTGTAGTGGTCACCCGTGCTGGATGAGGCGCGGCTGGGTGCGGCGGCCCAGGCTGAGTCTCGGCATGACGCCCGGGGGTGGCGTCAGTGTCGCCACTGAGGGAGGCAGTCAGATGGCAATTGGACCCGTACAGCTGATTGTTCTGGGTTTCCCGGAGCCGAACTTCCACGGCGAAATCATCGCCGAGTTGGAACGTCTGCGGGAGAACGACACGGTCCGCGTGATCGACGCGCTCGCGGTACACAAGGACGCCGATGGCGAGATCGAGGTAGCGCACCTGAGCAACCTCAGCGACAAGCAGGCAGCCGAGCTGGGCAGCAAGGTCGGGGCGCTCGTCGGCCTGGGGATCGAGGGCGACAAAGGCATGGAGGCCGGAGCGGTGGCCGGGGCCGAGGCCGCGGCCGACGGCATCGAGGTCTTCTCCGACGCCGATGCGTGGGACGTACTCGAGGAGATCCCGAACGGATCGGCGGCGGCGCTGCTGCTGCTCGAGCACCACTGGGCCGTGCCGCTGCGCGACGCGGTCGCGCGGGCCGGCGGGTACCGGATCAGCGACGGCTTCATCAGCCCACTCGACCTCATCGGCATCGGCCTGCTCTCGGCCGAGGAGGCCAAGGACCTGCACAGCAAGGAAATGGCCAAGGCGTAATCACGCCTGATTTCCCTGCCCTGCAGGCAATTCACTGGAGGTAGCAATGTTCGCTTCACGCCGAGTCGCCCGCCGTACGTCGCGGCGGACCGCGCGTCGGGTCAGCCGCAGGCGCCGCTGATCGTAGGGCGGTCTCTTGAGACACGCCCGAGCTCGTTGGCCGGGGACCTGGGGCCTGGTCGGGCCCGGAACGGGGGTGGTCAGCCGGCCGGCCTGGCGTTCGATCCCGCCTTTTGCGGGTGAGGAACGCCGCGCGTCCGCGGGTCACCCTAGCCGCAGGGTGGCCTGCGGACAGCGCAGTACAGCCGTAGGAGCAAGTCATGCGTCGTTTCTTCGTTGGTTTGCTGATCTTCGTCAGTGCCGTGTGCCTGATCGGATCCAGTTTGTCGCTGTGGACGCGCCGGCACGTGATCAATACGGGCGTTTTCGTTTCGAGTACGCAGAAGATCATTACGAATCCGGCGATACAGGCCCGGGTCGAGAGCGCGGTCGCCACTCAGGTGCTGGCCACGCCGCAGGTCCAACAGACCATTACGCAGGCCGTTGACGCATTGCCGCCGCGGTTGCAGCAGTTCCGTTCTTCGATCGAGAACGGTGCGTCCACATTGGTCACCCGGGCGGTGCGCACGGTGCTGACCTCGGCCGCGTTCGAGCGAGTCACCAGCACCGCGCTGCGCAATGCGCAGAGCCAGTTGGTCAACGGCCAGTCGGTGACCTTCAACATCGGGCAGGCGAAAGCCGCCATTCCGCCGGATCGCCGAACCGGTTTGGCCGGACAGGTGCTGAACCTGATTCCCAACACTG
Source organism: Mycobacteriales bacterium (assembly GCA_040414495.1). Lineage (GTDB taxonomy): Bacteria > Actinomycetota > Actinomycetes > Mycobacteriales > QHCD01 > DATAVB01. Next base: position 4,615 of record JBEDUI010000194.1, on the reverse strand, counting down.
TCGGCGTCACTGTGCTGACCAAGGCCGAACACCCGCAGATCTATACGTTGATCGACACGTTGAAGGTGCTGTGGTTGTGGCTGGGGCTGGCCATGCTCGGCACGTTGATCGGTGCGATCGTGCTGTCCCGGAACCGACGAGGCACGCTGCGGGCGTGGACGGTCACGTCCGTGGTGCTGTGCCTGATCCTGCTGCTGGTGCTGCGGTTGACCCGCGGTCCGATCCTGGGTCGGGTCAAACCGGCCAATGTGGACGCCGCCGACGCCCTGTATTCCGGCGTCACGCACAGCCTGCGCTCGTGGACATTGTGGCTGGTGTTGATCCTGGCCGGCATTCTGGTGGTCACCATCCTTTGGGGACGGATCGGCATCATTCCCGCGACGCGTCGGGGCTATGAGGCGGCGAAGCTGCAGGCGGCCGGGTACCGCGAACAGCGCGCGCAGGCCCGGGCGGCCGCCGCGGTGGCTGGGCCCAACGGCACGGAGATCGTCCCGGACGAGCAGTCGCGCTGGGAACGGTTCGTCGAGGGGACAAAGGCTTTCATCGACGGGTTGAACCTGCCGGAGCGGCTGAGCACATTGGCCGCGTTCCTGCAGCGGAATCTGAAGATGGTGCGCTGGGCCGGGATCGCGGTCGGTGCGTTGCTGCTGCTGTTCTGGCCCTCGCCGAGCCTGTCGGTGTTGATCTGGGTCGTCGCGTTTGTCGCGCTGTACCTGGGTCTGGTCGAACTGGTTCTGAACATCGCCGCCCGCGCGCCGGAGGCAGCCGTGGCCGGGACCGGGCCGGCTGGCGGACCTACCGGGAACGGGGAACGAACCCGGGTGACGGAGCCGCCGGCGCCGCCCAAGGCCAGCGAGCCACCGCGGGTGACCACTGTGTCCACTGAGGATCTGTCGGCGTTGGGCGGTCGGCTGGATCTGCTGATGCGGCTGGATCAGGCGCACAGTGCGGGCGTACTGACCGACGATGAATACGCGCGGGAAAAGGCGCAGCTGATGTCATTGGGAGCCGCGCCAGCCGGCTGAGCCGTACATCCGGCACGATGGCGTCGTGGTTGTGTTGGGAGTGGACGCGTGCCGGACCGGCTGGGTCGGGATCGTGCTCGCTGATGCCCGGACGCCGGTACGGGCGGTGCAGGCCCGGCACATCGCCGATCTGGTGGCGGCGGCCGGGTGCGTCGACGTGGTGGGTATTGACATTCCGATCGGGCTTCCGGTGCGGGGACGGCGGCAGGCCGATGAACTGGTACGGGCGCTGTTGGGCGTTCGCTGGCAGTCGTTGTTCATGACGCCGGTGCGGGCGGCGTTGCTGATGCCCGGACCGGCGCAGGCGAATACCCGTAATCGCGAATTGACCGGGACCGGGGTTTCGCGGCAGGCATTCGCGTTGGCCGGGCGAATTCTCGAAGTCGACCAATGGCTGGCCGAATGCGGAATTCGGGTGGTCGAGGTGCATCCCGAGCTGTGTTTCACCACCATGGCCGGTACGCCGCCGGCGGCGAGCAAAAAGACCTGGGCCGGAATGCAGCGACGACGGGCATTGCTGGTGCAGCAGGGAATTGCGGTGCCGGACGAATTGGGCCCGGCTGGTGAGCTGGCCGGGACCGATGATGTGCTCGATGCGGCCGCGGTGGCGTGGACGGCGCGCCGGGTCGCGACCGGGATTGCCCGCAGCTATCCGGATCCGCCGGAGGTGTTCGAGGACGGTTCGAGCGCCGCCATCTGGGTCTGACCGCTCCTCAAATCCTGACCTGCGCGCGGCAGGCCGAGGATTTACGAGACACGCCCTATGCCCGGGCCGCAGCGATCATGACCGCGGCGGCATCTTTGGCATGCGTGGCCGAATCCGACCGGCCGGTCATTCCGGCGGTGACCATGGCGCCCTCGGCCAGCAGGAAAATCGGCTCCACCAAGGAATCCGGCAATTCGGCCGACCGGACCAGCTCGCGCAGGTAGCGCTTGAACGCGTTCTTGTGCCGGCGGGCCTGGCGGGTCAACGCCGGTGAGGTCCCGCCCAATTCGCCGTAGGAATTGATCCACGCGCAGCCGCGGAATCCGGGCTTACGGAACCAGGTCCGTAGCCAGTCGAAAACGGCGAGGATCCGACCATCGGCGTCGGTGTCGCGGCCGGCCACGTAATCGGCCAACTCTTGGCGCCAGCGGACGTCGCGCCGTTCCAGATACGCCTCGACCAACTGTTCCTTGGCCGGAAAAATCTGGTACAGCCTTTTGAGCGAAACCCCGCAGCCATCGCGTAATTCGTCCATTCCGACAGCCTGGATACCGCGGGCGTAAAAGAGCTCCTCGGCCGTGTCGAGCACCCGGGTCCGCGCGGCGTCCTGGTCCATTAGCCTACCCACAGAGAGAACGTTGGTTCTCCGAGCGTACCGTAAGGAGTGCCGGAGAACGGCCGTTCTCCGTGTACCGGACAGCAGTTGCGACACAGGGGGCTCAACTATGACTGACCGTCCACCCGTACCACCGTTCAACCGGGAATCCGCCCTGATCAAGGTGCAGGCGGCCGAGGACGCCTGGAACACGTGCGATCCGGAGCGCGTGTCGCTGGCCTATACCGAGGATTCGGTTTGGCGCAATCGCGACACCTTTGTCACCGGCCGCGCCGCAATCGTCGAATTCCTCACCGCCAAGTGGAAGCGCGAGTTGGATTACGCGCTGCGCAAGAACCTGTGGTCGTTCGACGGAAATCGCATCGCGGTTCGTTTTCAATACGAATCGCACGACGCGGACGGCCAGTGGTATCGCAGTTACGGCAACGAGCTGTGGGAGTTCGACGAGCACGGCCTCATGGCCCGGCGCGAGGCCAGCATCAACGATGCGCGGATCGAGGAGAGCGAGCGTCGGATCTTTGGATCGCGACCGGCCGACGAGCGAGGTGTGGAGTTCCCGACGCGCTGAGTGTTTCGATCGGTTGAGCGTTTCTGGCGGGCCGAGCGGGTCGATCGGTTGAGCGTTTCTGGCGGGCCGAGCGGGTCGATCGGCTGAGCGTTGCTCGCGTGTCCACGGGCGCGATGGTGCCCAGATCCGGCAATCCGGGCGGTACGGCGCTGCAAAACGGCCCGAGACGCGCGAAGATCGTGACATGAGCAGTGAAGATGACCTCGACGTCGTCGGATCCGCGTACCTGGAGCACCTCACCGACGCGGACCTGACCGTGCTGTTGAGCGCGGAGGATGTGCCGGCGGCGGCGCGGGACCGCCGGGTCGCGGCGCTGCGCGCGCAACCGGCACTGGTGCTGGACGTGCTGGACCGGCAGCGCACGACCGAGCAACTGCTGAACCTGGTGGCCGGGCAGGCCGACGCGGAGCGATTCGCGTTTGTCTCGCCGTTTTTGGTCTTTGCCGCCGCCGTGCACCGGACCGCGGCGGATCTGGCCACCCACAGCTACCGGGTGGAGCGGACCGGCACCCGGATGCGGGTCCCGGTCTTCGACTCGGCCAACCTGACCGCATATCTCGACAAGCCATGGCACCGGCTGTTCCTGGCCGAACTGCTCGCTTCGTACGCCCGGATTTCCAGCGGCGTCACCTGGACCCGTACCCGACAGGGATGGCGGCGGCGCCGGTGGAATGACCTGGACCCGATGCGCCTGGCCGTGCTGCTGGAGGCCGCACCCGAGCCGGAGAAGGCCGGGATCTGGCGCCGGCTCGGCGATGCCGCGCTGTTTTTGGGCGGCGTGTTTCCCGACCATGCATTGCGCTCGGGGCTGGGCGCGGATGCGTCGCGGATGGCCCGGTTGACCGGTGTGGCCGAGTCTTTGGACGATGTGCCGGTCGATGCGGACGGCCTGGCCCAGCTGGAATGGTTCGGTGCCCGGTGGTACCGGATGGCGGCCGAGCGAGCCGTTTTCGCGACGACCGCCAGCCGGCTGTTACGTGATCAATCCGAGCATTTCCGCCAGGCGCGAGGAATTCTCAATACCACCGCCGACCGTTATCTGTTTCCCGTCTCCTCCGACTGGTTCGCGCCACCGGCGGCGTAGGGCGGCGCGTTGCTTAAGTCGTCGGCCTGCCGCGCGGTGCCCAGACGACTGACGCACTCCCGCCCCGCCAGCCCGGACTGGCTGGGAAAGCACACCTCATCCGCTCCGGACGGTCGGCTTTGTCCGCGCGCCTCGCCGGCCCTGCTGGGGTGTCAGGCCCGAAACGCTGTTAGATGCACAGTCCCGAGCGTCACACAAATGGCCGTCGTGAATTACAGAGCTGTCGTGCAGATAGGTCACGACAATTTCGCCAACTGGGCTGGATCGCTTATGTGGCGCGGATTGTGACGATCGGGTGACCGGAAGTAATTCTTTTAGCGGAGGGTTTCTGAGCCCAGAATTGTCGGTGGGTCGTTCTAGAGTTTTGACATGAGCAGCACGACAAGCATCGGCCCGCGTCCCGTGGTGGATTTGATCGGGTCGTTGCATGCTGTCGTGCAGGGATTGGTCGAGGCGGAATATTGGCGGTCGTCGGGTCAGGAGTCGGCCGATTCGTTGGAGGAGATGGAGTCGGCGTTTCGGCTGCTGGAGTTCGCCCGATGCCGGGAGTTAGCGGATTTTCAGGCCCGGGATATCGCCGGGCAGCAAGCCGGCTTATCCACCGAGGCATTCTTGC
>JBEDUI010000193.1:0-25392 GCA_040414495.1 Mycobacteriales bacterium | reverse complement strand
GATCCTGGCCGTCGCGAGCGGTGGTCGCTGTAGGTGCTGCGGCGGTCCGGCAAGGCAGCCCGGGTGCGGGTGTCCCGCAAGACAGCCCGGGTGCGGGTGTCCCGCAAGACAGCCCGGGTGCGGGTGTTCCCGCAAGACAGCCCGGGTGCGGGTGTCCCGCAAGACACAGGGAGCCGATACCGGTGTTGTATCGGCGACGACAGACAACGCTAGGCCGCCGGGGTGGCGGGTGGGAGCGTGTCAGTCGTCTGGACACCGCCCAGCAGGCCGAGGATTCAAGAAGCACGCCCTCAAGGCAGACTGTCTGCCATGGAAGGCGACACCCAACATCCGCTGGCCCGGCTGATTCGTGCGAGTGCGGCCGGTGAATTCCCTGCCGCTGACGGCGGTTGGCACCGGGTACCGCCGTGGCGCAACGGTTTGGGCGCGGTGCTGGCTTTTACCGGGCACGCCGTCATCGTTGCCGACGATGACGTCACCGATGCCCGCCTCGCCGCCCTCGGCGTCGACGGATTCGGCGGCGCGCATCATCCGCGGGTCATCAGCGACCTGGCTGGGGCGGACGGCTGGATCGACAGCCTCGACCTGCTGGTGGTCGGCCGGGGTACCGGCGGGCCGACGCCGCTGGTTCAACGACCTGATCTGGCCGGCCACGCCCGACTCGACTTCGCCCGGTTGCTACGCGCCGACATCACGGTCTGGGGTTATCCAGAGGGCGAATCGGTCGTCGCGCTTTCCCGCGGAGTGGCCGGTCTGCCGGAGCTGAGTTTCGAGTTGGAACCACAATTGCGGGGCGGTGGGGCCGGCACCCGCCTGGTCGCCGATGCGCTGACTGTGCTGCCAGCCGGAACGTTGGTCGTCGCGGCCGTCGCGCCAGGAAATGCCGCGAGTCTGCGGGCGGTGCTGCGGTGTGGCTTCACACCGATCGCCTCGATGCAGCTGTACCGGCCGGCCTGAGGCGAATCAGGCCGGCCGGAATAGCTAACGCGATACGACTCGGATGTGGCCGGAGAGCGCACGCCCGTGCAGGTTTACCCGCAGCGTCAGCTGTCCGATCCGCGCCAGGATCACCGCGACCACCAACGTCGCCACCGCTGGTACGGCACCGGCGATCAGCATCGCCGTACGCGGCCCGAGTTCCTGGGTGACACGGCCCATCAGCACACCGCCGATGGCCTGCCCGCCGAGCAGCACCAACATATAAAGGGACATGACCCGGCCACGGATATCCAGTGCGGCGGTCATCTGCACCAGCGAGTTGGCGCCGGTGAGGAACACCAGCGTCGCCCCGCCGACCGCGATCAGCGCCAGCGAATACGCCAGCCGGTTCGGCGCCTCGCCCGCGATCGCCTCGAGCACACCGAACGCCGCGGCGGCAATGACCAATGACCGCAGCCGCAAGCCGGTCCGCCGGGTCGAGCCCAACGCGCCGGCCAGCGCGCCCACCGCGACCAGCGAGTTGAACAGACCGTAACCACCGGCGCCGACGTGGAAGACCTTGGTGGAGAACGCGGAGAGGAACACCGGCATGTTCATGCCGAATACCGCGACGAATCCGACCAGGATCACAGCCCACAGAATGTTGGGCTGCTGGGCGACATAGCGCAGACCGTCCCGCAACTGCCCCTTCGCCCGCTCGGTGATCGGCGAGGGAAACAATTCCGACGGGCGCATCATCGTCAGCACGACGACGACGAGCGCACAGGCCGCGCCGTTGATGCCGAACGACCACCCCTCACCAACCGCGTGAATCAGCACGCCACTGAGGGCCGGCCCGACCAGACCGCCGAGCTGGAAAATCGACGAGTTCAGGCTGATCGCGTTACGCAGATGCTGCGGGCCGACCATTTCATTGACGAACACCTGCCGGGCCGGATTATCGACCACGGTGACAAAACCGAGCAGCACGGCCACGCCGTACACATGCCATACGTGGATGCTCCCGGTGAGCGTCAATGTAGCCAGCGTTAGGGCCAATATTCCGGCCGTCGTCTGGGTCATGATCAACAGCGACCGCTTGGGATAACGGTCCGCGATCACACCACCGAAAAGGCCGAACAACAACATCGGGGTGAATTGCAGGGCAACGGTCACCCCGACCGCCGCGGGGCTGCCGGTCAGCTGCAGGACCAGCCAGTCCTGGGCCACTCGTTGCATCCACAGGCCGGTATTCGCCACGATCTGGGAGAGGACGAAAAGCCGGTAATTACGCATCCGGAGGGAGGCAAACGTGTCCCTCCAGGGTGGTGCCACCGGGCGACGGGTCGAGTCAGGAGTCTTGGCGGAGTTGGTGGTTTCGGGTCCGGGAATAGTCGGCGAATCGCCGACGAGCGGTGGCAAGATCTCTTCCTTGCAAGTCGATCTGGATATGTACCAACGAGATTACAGACCGTGCCGCTCATTCTGATAATCTATTGCCGCTATAAATCTCATTACGATCGCCAATGAGCGGAGGGTTTGTGTTCGACCCCACACTTCTCCGCACTTTCGTCGTGGTAGCGCAGACGTTGAGTTTCACCCAGGCCGCCCGGCAGTTGGGGCTCAGCCAGCCCACCGTCAGCCAGCATGTGCGGCGATTGGAGGAACAGGCCGGCCGGCAACTGTTGCTGCGCGACACCAGAGCGGTGACGTTGACCGACAACGGCGAGGCAATGGCGGGGTTCGCCCGGACAATTTTGGCCGCCAATGACGCGGCGACCAGCTATTTCACCGGATCGGCGATGCGCGGCCGGCTGCGTTTCGGCGCCGCCGACGATCTCGCGCTGACCCAACTGCCACGAATCCTGCGCGATTTCCGCCAGCTGTATCCGCAGATCAATCTCGAGCTGACCGTCACCCAGAGTGGCAGCCTGCAACGTCGGCTGCACTCCGGCCATCTCGACCTGATTTTTGTCAAGCAGCCACCGGGTGAGAATGAGGGCCGGATCGTGCGGCGCGACCGTATGGTCTGGGTCGGCCTGGAAAACACCCAACTCGACGCGGGCCAGCCGGTGCCGTTGATCACCTACCAGGCACCGAGCATCAGCCGAGTCGCTGCCGTCCGCGCGTTGGAGCAGATCGGCCGCACCTGGCGGATCACCTGCAATACCCGCGAGGTCAACGGTGTGCTCGCCGCCGTACGAGCCGGGATCGGGGTGGCCGTATTCGCCCAGAGCCTGATTCCGCCCGACCTGGTGCAACTCTCCTCCCGGTGGGGCCTACCCGAATTGGGCGACGTGGATTTCGCGCTGGTAGCGAATCCGCTGGCCGCGACCGAGCCGGTGGAGGCGCTGACCTCGGCCATTCTCGGCCTGCCATTGGCCAAGCCGGTGCCCGAAGCGCGCGGCCGGACCCCGCTCAGTCGGCCGGGTGAGCAGCCCGACCCCGCCCGCTCAACAGGCCGATAAGAACCGCGTCGGCCACCGCGTCCGCATCGGCCTGACTCAGCGACGCATGTCCGGTCATCAACCGGAAGATCAACGGCCCGAACAATACGTCGATCGCGATCTCGACATCGATCTCGCCGTTCACCTCGCCGCGATCGAGCGCGCGTTGCCAAACTTGCGCGATCGCCTTCCGGCGATCACCCAGGAAATACTCGCGGAAATAGCGGGCGCCGGCCGGGTCGCTCACCCCGGCCGCGAGCAACTGGGCGTACACCTTGCCCAGATCGCTGGTATAGAACTTGCTCACCAGCCGGATCTGCTCGGAGAAGTCACCGCGCGCCGTCCCGGTGTCCGGTATCGGGACCGCGCTCTCCATCAGCTTGCCGAACGCGTCGACGGCCACCGCGGTCCGACTCGGCCAGTGTTTGTAAATGGTGGCCTTGCTCACCCCGGATCGGCCGCTGATCGCGTCGATCGTGGCGGAGGGATAGCCGCCCTCCTGCAGCAGCGCGATGGTGGCATCCAGGACCGCCTCGTGGGCGCGTACGCTGCGAGGGCGGTCGAGCCGGGGCTGTTTCTCCCCGTCGGTTGCCATACTCTAACTATAACGTACGTTCAGTTCGCTACGACGGCTCGGCGGGAATGAGAACGACCCACCGCCACCGCCGGATCGCGTCACTTTACGACCCCTGCCGGATCGCGTTCTCCACCGGCCCGCCGCCAACACCAGACCGCGTTATAGCGACCCGCCGCCACCGCCTGATGGCGTCGCAGAACGACCCGCTTCGCCTATCACCGGATCGCGTCATAGCCCTACCCGCCACCGCCCCGGATCGCGTCGTAGCGTGGGAGCGAACGCTCTGGCACCACCCAACGTGTCCGCGTCTTACGCGAGAGGAAACTCCGCGAAGAGATGCACTTAAGGGCAATACGATTACCCGGCCGGGTCAATTGCCGGCGTGTCGACGGCGAAACGCCGAATTACCAAAATCGATAATCAGCATCGGAACGTACGAACCGCACTATCGATAATGAATCGCGGCTCTCAGATACGAAAGATTCAGCGCCGCACCGAGTTCGATACATTCCCGCTCCACCCGCGGTCCACATGGGACGTTGAGCCGCCCCGAAAACCCCTTCCAAGCAAGCGATTTCCACGGTTTGGTTGACCGGTAAATCGGACGAGTGGGCCAGAGCAGGCAAAACTCCGGCCTGGTGCACAGGCCCTGTCACATAGCCGGTTCCAGCCAACCGGGTGCGAGGATTATTACCGCCGAACCAAAATGCGATACCTTTTCGTGGCACGGAAAACGCCGGTGCCGGATACCGCTGCGTTGCGATCGAAGATGCAACGGCTACGATCCACTGGCTGCGCCCGGGAAGGTTGATTGAGATGCCGTCATTACGAATTCATTTCGATTCAGCTGACCTTGCCCGCGTTCGTGTTGCCGCCGGCTCCGATCCGCTATGGGAACTGGCACTGAGTGTCACGGTTCTACAGTCGCGGCACGTGCCAATGCGTTATCAACGCTGGCAGGCCAAGGCACGCTCACAGCTGAGCACCGGCAATCCCAACGTGGTCAAGATGTTGACCACGCTCGTCCCGCCGCAGGGACAGTTCCCGGACTTCCTCACCCCGACCGCCGGCTCGACCCTCACCCTCAGCGCGGCTCTGGAAACGGTCGCGGCGACGCCGCTGGATCGGCTCGGTCGCGATCTTGGAATTGTGTTCCACGGCCGGAGCGCACCGGGCTGGGTGGACGAGTTGGCCGCTGGGCAGACCGCCCCGATGCGGACCCTCATCGACGCGATGGCCCAGTACCAACAGCAAACGCTGGCCGGGTTGCGTAACCAGATCGACGACGTCGTGCACGCCGACCGGGCGCTGCGGGCGCGGCAGGTACTCGACGGCGGAGTCGAAGGGCTCTTGACCAGCCTGCCGGCGCCGATCCGCTGGACCGCCCCGATCCTGCATACCGAATACAGCTGCGAACGTGACCTGTATTTGAACGGCCGCGGCCTGACGCTGATCCCGTCGTACTTCTGCTACCAACGTCCGATCATGCTGGCCGACCCCGGCCTGCCGCCCGTCCTGGTCTATCCGGCCACCGGCACCAACCATCCCAGCAGTGATCTGGAAGGGCTGTCCGCTCTGCTCGGTCGGACCCGGGCGCAGGCCCTGGGCAGCGTCCGCGTTCCGTGCTCCACCAGCGAATTGGCCAAACGGCTGAACACCAGCATCGGTACCGCCAGCAAACACGCGACCGCACTACGTCGCGCCGGGCTGCTGACCAGCACCCGGCACGGGCCGACTGTCGTACACGCCTTGACCTCGGTTGGCGAGGCGTTGATCAACCGCGCCCGCAATCCCGAACCGGTCATCGAGGGCCGCCGCGTCCTGAGCTGAAAGCGCTAACCCAATCCGTCCCGGACAACTGGCGATAAATCTGTGCCCGGCCTAGCCACAGCGGAATTCCGGCGTCGCATGGTCGAAAGGTCCACTGTGGACGCTCGGCCTCTCCCCTTGTTGATCATGAAGTTCCCGACGCAAATATCGGCGTGTCGACGGCGTGTCCTGCAGGGAACTTCATGATCAACAAAGGGTTTGCCGACGGCGGCTGAATAGCAACCGCATGTAATCATGCCTCGGCTAGTTGGAGCCGAGGTAGCGACAGCACGTGTCGAGGTCTCAGGTCTGGGGTACGGATGCGGTGCCGTCAATGCCGGACAGGTGAGGAGATGATGCGACCATGAGCGGCACCGAGGATCTCCCGGCCGTGGCCGGGACCTACGACGCGGACGAAGCCGACCGGGTCGAGCAGGCCCTGCCGGTACGCCCCGAGGAGCAGGACCCCGAGGCGGCGGCGGACTGGGACGAGACCAGCGAATCCGGCCTCACCGAGGCCAACGACGCCGATGTGGCCGAGCAACGCCGCCCCGTTCCGACCGATCCCAACGAAGACGAGATCGGCTGAAGCCCTACTGAAGCCCTATGCCTGACTGAACGCGTCGACCGCGGTACGGCAGAACGCCGGCAGGTCGGCCGGTTTGCGACTGGTGATCAGGGTGTTCGGCCCGTTGGTGCAGGTGACGACCTCCTGATCGACCCATTCGCCGCCAGCGTTGCGGATATCGGTCCGCAGGCTCGGCCACGAGGTCATGGTGCGACCGCGCACCGCGTCGGCTTCCACCAGCGTCCAGGGCGCGTGGCAGATCGCGGCTACCGGCTTACCCGCCGCGAAGAACGCCGCGGCAAACGCGACGGCCGCGGGCTGGGTACGCAGGAAATCAGGGTTGGCCACACCGCCGGGCAATACCAAACCGGCGAATTCATCGGCCGAAACGTCATCGACGACCGCGTCGACCGCAAAATCGTCGGCCCGGTCCAGATGCTGAAAACCGTGAATCTTGTCCGAAGTGGTGGAAATCAGCCTCGGCCGGCCACCAGCGTCCACAATGGCCTGCCACGGTTCGGTCAATTCAACCTGTTCCACACCTTCGGGCGCTACGAGAAATGCGATGGTTTTGTCGTGCAACTGTGCAGCCACGATGCGCTCCTCTCGCTCGATCGCGCATATGTAGCTGTTACCCAGCGGCCGACCACGTAATTCAGGACTCGGCCAGCCGGGCCACCGCCGCCTCCCGCTCAGCGACCCGGCGGCGGGCGGCATGCGCGGCGCGCTCGGCCTGCTGCACACCCCGCCGGGCCTGCCGCGCGTCAACGGCAGCTCCGGCTTCGGCGTTACGGGCCTGCTCCAGCGCGCCGGCCAACTCCTCGACCTTCTTGCGCAGCTCGTCGCGGGTCGCCCCGGCTTCCTCGGCTAGGCCGCGGGCCTCGGCCAGCGCGGAATCGGCCGAGTCGGCCGATTTACGGGCCTGTTCGAGTTCGTGGCGAGCTCGCTCCAGCCGGCGTTGATCCGGGGTCGGTCCGGTTTTGACTGCCGGGCGGGTCTTCGTCGGCGGCGCGGCCTTGGGCGCCGGTTTGGCATTGGTCGGCGCGGCTTCGGACCGGCTCGGTACCAGTCGCAAGTGGACACCGGCCGGACCGAGGCCGGAATGCTGCAGCGGCGTGGTCATCCGGCCCGCGGCGAATGCGTCAGCCGCGTCGGGGTCGGCCAGAACCGCGCGCAACGTGTCTTCGAGCTGACGGGCCGGAGCCTGACCGATCGGCTGCCCGGCCAGGCGCACCGCCCGGCGGACCATGGCCGTGATCACGGCCTGCCGCTGGCTGGAGAGGCGGCGCATCTCCTCACCGTCGAGGCGCTGCTGCGCACCACGTAGCTCAGCTCCCAGGTGCAACAGGGCCTCGGCCTCCTCGCGGTCGGCCCGTACCAGCAGGTTGGCCAGCCAGGCCGCGGTCGCCGGCTTTCGCAATGCGCCGATCTGCTTGGCCGCCGCGGTGTCCCCCGCGGCCCGCGCCTCGCGCACCCGGCTGTCCCGGGCCGCGGTGAACTCGGCCGGCGTCAGCCCGTACAACTCATCCACGACCGCATCGACATCCACTGTGTGCTCCCCCGGATCGGGTGTGTGCACAGCCAATCACAACCGGCGACTCAACTGCCGGAGCCGGTCCCGCACGTCCGCTCGAGCGCCGGGGGCGCCCCCTGCAGGCTGAGCCGGCCGCCGGTCGTGGCCACCTGTTCGCGTACCGAGCTGAGCATCGCCACCACATTGCCGGCCAGGGACGTCGTCCCGGACAGATCAACGGTCAGACCGGCGTGCGTACCCTGCGGCCGGGCCCGTATCGCCTGGGCCAGGAACCCGCCGATCGCGGCGGCGCCGACCGGATCCACCGCGCCACCGACGGCCAGGAACGCCGCATCGACGGCGGATGCGGGCCGGAATCGTACGGTGAGCGCGGCCGCGTGATCCTGCGCGGCGCTGTTGGCCGCCTCCACTACCCGGGCCGCGACATCCCGCAGCTTGCGGTTGTCGCGCTGCGAGATATGGGTCAGCGTGCCGAACGCCTGTTCGCTGCTCATCGAGTGCTCGCACATCAAAATGCCCTTGGCCTGGCCGATCATGTCGCGGCTGGCCAAAGCGTCGAACAGATGGTCCCGGTCGGCAGCCGCGCCCAGCGCGGTCGCGGCGTGGATCGCGACCAACCGCCCGAGCCGCTCGGTCACCGCGGTGATCGCACCCGGCGCGTCGGCGTAGAGGTTCAATGTCCCCGGCACCGGGTTGGGGCCGAGCTGTGGCAGTGGGATCACCAACACCGACCGCAGCGGCGTCCCGGCCAGCTCGGGCCATCGTCCGTCGGCACCGAGGTCGGTGATCCGAACCGTCTCTCCGGTACGGATCGCACGCTGGCACGGACTGTCCGCGGCGGCGTACTGCGCCTCGTCAAGGGTCAACGCCAGCCGGCTGGTCCGCCCCATCGTTCCCAGCCGACCACGAACGCCGCGGACGGTGAGGCTGGCCGCGGTCACGCCCGGGATGAGCTCGACGCTTACGGCCACGACCTGAGCGGCGATGGCCTCCTGCCCTGGTGCGGCATGCAGCCGTGCGGCGATCGAGGTCACGGCCTCGGCGGCCTGCAACACGTCATCCAACGCGAATTCCGGCTTATGCATCGCCAGTGCTCGCTCCCAACCGGCGATCCCCGCAGGACACGAGAACAGGCGCCGCGACCCCGGTTGGCGGGGGCGGGAACAGCCGGTACGCGGTATTCCAGATCGTCGCAGTGCCGCCCCGCCGCCGCAATAGCAGCCGGTTTCAGCGGCAGGCTCGCGGTGGCCGAACCGGTCTAGCCGGGGCCGTTTTCATGAGAATTCTCCGGCTGGCTGGCCGCCATTTCGGAACGTTCCTCCCGCAGGCGCACAGCCCGCCAGCGCAACGGCAGCGCGTACCAGAACGTGCTGCACATAAGCCCGACCAAGCCCGCGAGCAGACCCGCGGCCACCGGGCCGGCGACAAAATCGACGATGAGCGCAACCGCCCCGACGATGGCCAACAGCAAAAATGTCAGTCCGGTGACCGCCAACCGGCTGGTCCAACGCACCAACTCCACCTTCAGCCGCAGCCGGAAGAGGATCCGGTGGATGGGCACCGGCGCGATCAGGAACACCGCGGCCAACGCGGCCGAGATCAGCGTCCCCAGGTAGAGGTGCAGCTGCGCATCGCTGAGGTCTTTGAAGCGCTGCTGGAACGCAATGCTCAGCAGGAACGCGAAAAGGATCTGAACACCGGTCTGACTGACCCGCAGCTCCTGCAGCAGCTCGGCGAAGTTGCGGTCAAGCCGGGCCGCGTCGCTCTCGCGACGAACGTAGCGGTCCGCGCTCGACTTACCTGAGGTGCTCATGCCGTAATTTAGTCAGATTACTGAAGTCCGAGCGAGTCGGCGTCAGTCTTAGAGGTGCCTGCGGATTACCGCTGGCCGGCAGGGGTACCTGCTGCGATGTGCGTGCGCCGGCGCGCGGTAGGGAGGAAACGCGGTGCGGGATAACGGGGGTACCAAGCCGAGGGTCGTGATTGTTGGCGCCGGTTTTGCCGGCTATCAGGCCGCTCGCAGAATGCGCCGGTTGTTGCGCGACAAAGCCGAAATCGTCGTTATCAATTCGACGGATTATTTTCTGTACGTACCGCTGTTGCCTGAGGTCGCGGCCGGCGTGTTGAATCCGCGGCATGTCGCGATTCCGTTGAGTTCGGGGTTGTCCGGTGTACGGCTGGTGCTGGGAACGGTCGAGTCGATCGACCATACCGCCGCCGAAGTCATGGTCGTGGACGCCGATGGTGGCCGGTCCACGATGCGTTACGACCGATTGCTGCTCACGCCAGGCAGCGTCAACAAGTTGTTGCCGATCCCCGGGGTCAGCGAGCACGCGCATGGATTTCGTAGCGTCGCCGAAGCGCTGTACCTGCGCGACCATTTGATCCGCCAGATCGAGCTGGCCGACGCCACCACCGATGAGGAGGAACGCACCGCCCGGTGCACATTCGTCGTCGTCGGGGCCGGCTACACCGGCACCGAGGTGGCCGGCCAGGGCCAGCTGTTGACCAAACGCGGCGCGGCCGAGCGGTCCGGGTTGCGTAATCGGCCGATGCGCTGGCTGCTGGTCGACCACGCCGAGCGGGTACTGCCCGAGCTGGATCCGCGCCTGTCGCGGACCGCGACCCGGGTCCTTGCCGGACGCGGAGTGCAGATCCGCACCCAGACCTCGGTGGCCGAGGCGACCCGCGACGGGGTGAAGCTCTCAGACGGTGAGTTCGTGCCGACCAGGTCGCTGATCTGGTGCGTAGGAGTACGGCCCGATCGGTTGATCGGGGATCTGGGTCTGCCGACCGAGACCGGACGGCTGCGCGTCGATGAGTTCCTGGCCGTACCCGGCGCGGCCGGCGTTTTCGCCTGCGGCGACGCGGCCGCGGTGCCGGACCTGACCCGGCCCGGTCTCCTCACCCCGATGACCGCCCAGCACGCCAGCCGGCAGGGCCACACCGCCGCCCACAACATCGCCGCGTCGCTGGGTGTGGGTACGCCCCAGCCCTATCGGCACCGCGACCTCGGTTTCGTCGTCGACCTCGGCGGCACCCAGGCCGCGGCCAACCCGCTCGGCGTGCCGTTGTCCGGCGTGCTGGCCAAAACCGTGACCCGCGGCTACCACCTGCTGACCGTTCCCGGTAACCGGGCCCGAATCGCCGCCGACTGGCTGCTCAATACCTCGCCACAGCGGCAGGTCGTACAGCTGGGCCTGGTCCGATCCGAAGCGGTGCCGCTGGATCCCGAACACCGCGATGGCGGCTAAGGCGTCTTGGTTAAATCCGCTGCCTGCCGCGCGGCGCCAGGACTCAAGCAACACCGCCCTAATCCTCCGCCAACATCCATTCCCGCAACCGGGCCAGACAGCCGGAGAGCAGCCGCGATACCTGCATCTGGGAAATTTCCAATCGGTGGGCAATCTGTGTTTGCGTCAATTCCTCAGCAAACCGCATATGCAGTATTTTCCGCTCTCTTGTGGACAGTTGTTGTAATAACGGTCGCAAGGTCTGCCAGTTTTCGACCTGTTCGAGACGGGGATCCAGTCCCTGCGGCACATCCGCGACCTCCGGCGACGGGTCCTCCCCTTCCAGGGGCGTGGGAATCGGCACCGAGCGATACGACCAGCCGCATTCCAGCCCTTCTAATACCTGCTCCTGGGATAAACCCAGATCGGTGGCCAGATCCGATACCGTCGGCGACCGGCCCAGTTGTTGGGCGAGTCGCTCGCTGGCCCGACTGACCGCCAGCGCCGTTTCCTGCAAACGCCGCGGCATATGCAGCGCCCATGTGTAGTCCCGGAAATACCGTTTAATTTCGCCAATGATTGTCGGGGCAGCGAATGCGGTGAACTGCGTACCACGCCGCACGTCAAAGCGGTCCACCGCCTTGATCAGGGCCAACGCCGCGACCTGGGTCAGGTCGCTGTCGGGCACCCCGTGCTGGCGATACCGCCGGGTGATATCGGTGGCAAACCCGAGATAGTGGCAGATCGCGTCGTCACGGGCCTGTCGTCGTTGTGCTTCAGTGGCGCCAAATCGCGCCGTACGTAATAGCGCGGGGCCATCATCGCTTGGAGGGTCATGGTTGCGCGGATCGGACTGCGGGCTGGTTGGGAGGGTCATGAAACTGCTCCCCAGGCCTCGGACGGACGCTGGTGGCGTACTGGTCCGCCGATTGCCGAGCACCACCCTGCTTGGGTGCGGTTGTGCCGCCCGCGCGGTGAAACCTCTCCCAGTCACGCGGTCGGTGCCCCGATCTTCCCCACCCTCGCACGTCTGAAACCTCCGAATTGGCGGGACGTTTGAAATTCGCGCGATGGGTAACGCTGCACGGTGTCGGCCCTGCTGGCTCACTCGGTTGAGCTTTCTCATGGCCGGCGCCCGGTATCGGGCGAATAACGGAAGTTACGGGATAAGGGTGATCCGATGATTGACGGCGTCGTTCCAACCCGTCAGGCCAGATCTGCCCGCTGGATGTGGTATTGCCCGACCTGCGAGGTAACGTGGCGCGGAACCAGCCGCTGCTGGAGTTGCGACGATCACGGCGAACGCATCGTACCGACACAGGTCGGCGACACCCTACCGCTGGAGCGGCTTTCTATGGGCGCGCGCCGTTAGGCTGGTACAGAAGCGAATTACGCAGCGGACGGCCGGTGGCTAGCACTCGCGGCGTCAATACGCCGTAGGCTGGACTTTCCAGCGCCGTGGGCTCGTACGACGCTGCGAGAACGGGAGAAATCTCAATGTTGCAATCAGAAAACAGCAAACACGGCCGAGCGGTCGACGACATGCTCGCGAAAGAGTCACGTACCGGCCGGATCAGCAATATCGACGAATGGCGCGAGCTGCAGTCCGACACCGAGGAGTCGCCGGCCCAGTGGCTGCTGTCGGCCAGGCCCGATCCGAATGGACAGATCAACCGCGGGTCGATCGCGGCCCGCAGCGATTTGGCGGCCGCCTTGCGCCGTACGTTGTTTCCCGCCGACCGCGCCCGATTGCTCGCGTACGCAAGTCAGAATCATCTGACCGACAACATCCGGGACGTGCTCGAAGGTCTGCCGCCCGACGTGGAATTCCGAAATGTCGAAGAGGTCTGGGAGCAGCACGCGGAACGACCGGACTGGATCCGCTTCTAGCGTTACCGATCAGTTGGTCAGCTAGCCGACATCGACCCGGGTCGATCGGCGCCGGTCTCCGTCCAATGATTAGCCGCCTCGGCATTTCGCCGCCGGCGTGCGGCCGCCGCTGCCTTGACGTTGGCAAGCGTGCGCTCGTAGGACGCCACCGCCGCCAGGATGCGGCTCGGGTCGGCTCTGTTCGGGCTCGTCACAGGCTGGGACATGGTCATAGGACTCCTTGCTCGACATGAGATGCAGCCCCATTGATGCAACGGCACCATTGTGCCCAACCCGATCGGCCGCCACCGGACTTTTCCGAATTCCATCCTGTTTCGACGGCGCACTGTGACATGTGCAACGATTTGACGTGCTTAATCGTGTCTGTCCCACTCCGGATCGGCCGCCCGGAGAGCCGGTGTGACCGGCCGGCCCATTGTGGTCCGGCCGGTCGGGCCCGGCTATGGCCGCACGAGCGAAGGCTCGACATAAGGCGGCCATAACCGGACCGTGAATAGCTAATCGCGCCACCGCGAGGAATGGACCCGGAGCAGCTGCCCGACCAGACCATGCGTCTCGCCATCCGGTCCGGCGCTGAACCAGAGCGCGTCGGTGCCGCCGGTCGTCGCGGTCCCGGGCAGCAATGCCCACAGCCCGTCGATAGCGATCGGCTTGTGGTGCCGGTCCGAGACCAGACCACGGAACGAACCGGTTCGCGGATCAAAGACGCTGATCCGCCCGTCACCGAAATTTCCGACCAACAACTGGCCCGCGAACGCACCGAAGCTACGGGGTGCGAACGCCAAACCCCACGGCGCATTCAGGGTGCCGCGGCTGGCGATCCGCTGCACGATCAGACCGAAGTGGCGATACCGGTCGACGAAACCGAAACCGGCACCGGGCACGTCGTCATGAGCAGCGGCATCCTGCTTGGCATAGGTGACGTACACCGAACCATCGAACGCCGCGATGTTGAACGGCGCATATCCCTTCGGGAGGTGAGGATCGCTGAAGAAACGCGGCGGCAAGGGAATCCGCTGGAATTTACTGTTGTACGCCACCACGCGCGCATGGTGGAAATCGGTCGCAAGCAGGACCGGGCCGAACCTGGTGTGCACGATCGTCGCACCCTTGAATACCGCATTCGGCACCTGCGCCACGGTGACCGCCGGTCCCGGCGTGGCCGTCGGGTTCCACGCGGTGACCTTTCCGGCTTCACTGACGAAGATGAATGCGGCCGGCGCCTTCCCACCCGGCCCGTGCACGACAAATCCCTTGGTGTCGTTGAATACGACTCCGGTTGGCGCACCGCCCGGAATCGCCACACTGAGCGGGACCTTGGTGACGGGCGCACCGTCAACTCCGCCGGCATAGACGGTGGCCTGATCCGAGCCGTTATCGGCCACCCACAGCGGGCTGGTCGGTGACAGGGCCAGACCCCACGAATTGACCAATGCCGGATCGGTAAGTTGAGCCCGGCCCGGCACGTCGGAAATCAGGTTCACTTGCTTGAATTTGGGAACGTGGTGCGTGTGCGCCGGCTGTGCCGCGACCGCGACTCCAGCGGTCAGTAGCACCGCGCATGCGCTGCCGGCGAGCGCAACCATGCCCAACCGGCGGACAGATCCCATCGATGCTCGTCTCATGGTTCCTCCGCTAGCGCTTGGAGAAAATCTGCCAAACAAAATGGCTACGTATTCTCGGCACGGGAGGCTCAGGAATGCCTGGCGAATTGCCAGATTGGCACGACGGATTGCCGACAAACTGGTGGCGGACCCGAATTATCGGGTGTCAGATCGTGGACACATCCCGCTCCTGCAAGACATTGGCGAGCGCACGCAAACCGTAATGACAGCGGGACTTCACCGTCCCAGGCGGAACACCCAGCGACGAGGCCGTCTCGGCAATGGATTTACGCCGGTAGAACAACTCGACCAGAACGGCCCGGTGATTCAGGCTCAGGGTGCGCAGCGCGTCGCTCATCTGCCACGTTTCGAGCACCCGCTCGAGCTCATCCTCCGAACAGCACACATCGGCCGCGTCAAGGCTGGTTTCGACCGTCCGGGCCCGGCGCCCCCGGTACAGCTGGGATATCGCCAGATTGCGCGCCACGACGTACAACCAGCGCAACGCCTCGTCCATATCGAGCGAATCGGCATGCTGCCAGGCCCGCAGCAACGTCTCCTGGGTGATGTCCTCGGCCTCGTACCGGTCGCCATTGGTCAGACGCTGCGCATACCGCAGTAATACGCAGTAATGACGCCGATACAGGACATCCAAAAACTGCGCACCTACCTCGGCGTCGCCGGCCACGTCAGGTAATACGGAAGCGGGACCGGCCAGGTTCAACGGCTGGTGCGGGAAATTCCCGTGAACGGATTCGCGGGCGGCCACGTAGGTATATGTAGCGGGCCAATACTTCCTGACCTGAACTGAAACACCCATAAGCGCCCCGCCCTGCCCTCAACGCCACGCCGGGGCAGGGCGGTGGCCTGAATCGGCCGGTGCCGAGGCCCACCACTGTGGGCCTCGGCGCCACGCTGGCTCAGGCCGTACGACGCTGGAATAGCACGGTGGCCAGGCCCACCGAGACCGCGAGAATTCCGGCGCACCAGGCCAGCGCCTGCCACCAGCTCGACCCCACCGGCGTTCCCAGCAGCAATCCACGGATCGTCTCGATAACCGGCGTGGTCGGCTGATGCCGGGCGAATCCGTGAATCCAACTCGGCATCGTGTTGACCGGCACGAATGCACTGCTCGGGTACGGCAGGAACATCATCAAGAACGTGAAACCGCTGGCCGCTTCCGGTGACTTCGCCAGTACGCCGATTGCGGTCGCGAGCCAGGAAAAGGCGACAACGAATACCAGCAGCACTCCGACGACGCCGAGCCAATCCAATGCGCTGGCGTGTGGCCGGAAGCCAATGAGGAATGCGACGCCGAATACCAGAATCGTCGAGGCGAAATTACGCACCACACTGGCTACGACGTGTCCACCGAGAACCGCCGACCCACCGATATCCATTGACCGGAACCGGTCAACAATGCCACCGGCCATGTCCTGGGTGACGCTCACCGCGGTCTGCGCCGAACCGAATCCCGCGCACAGCAGCACAACTCCGGGCACGACGTACGTCACGTACTTGGTACCGGTATCAATCGCGCCGCCGAAAAGATAAACGAATAGCAGCATCAACATGACCGGCAACGTCAACGACGTCATCAACGCCTCGATATTTCGCCGGGACAAGCGCAGGCACCGGGCCGCCATCGTGAGCGAATCGTTCACGGTCGAAACCGGGCGGCTGGCCGCCGACGTGGGCAGTACCGCTATGGCGCTCTCAGACATTGACGCTCTCCTTGTCGGACTCTTCAGATTCGTCGGACTGGGTGGCCGCGTGACCGGTGAGGGCGAGGAATACGTCATCCAGCGTCGCGGTATGGACGGTGAACCGCTCGACACGCAGCCGTTCGGGATCGATTTCGTCGAGCAGGGTCCGTACCTGTCCGGCGCTGCCGTCAGTTGGGACGCCGATCCTCAGCCGCTCGGTATCGGTGGTGACCGCGCGTCCGCCCAGCGCTCGCGCGCCCGCGTCGAACGCGGGCCGGTCGCGGAAGACCATATCCAGGCGCTGCTGCGCAACCCGCGCCTTCAGCTGCGCCGGGCTGCCTTCGGCCACGAGCCGCCCGCCATCGAGTACCGCGACGCGATCGGCGAGTCGGTCGGCCTCGTCCAGGTACTGGGTGGTCAGGAAGATCGTCACGCCGGAGCCGACCAACTCGGTGATCACGTCCCACATCGCCTGGCGGCTGCGCGGATCGAGGCCGGTGGTCGGCTCGTCCAGGAAGATCACCGACGGCTGACCGACCAGGCTCGCGGCCAGGTCGAGGCGCCGTCGCATGCCACCGGAGTAAGTCGCTACCCGCCGGCGGCCGGCCTCGGTCAGGTCGAACCGCTCGAGCAGGTCGGCCGCCCGCCGCCGCGCCTGTGTTCCGCTCATCCGGCACAGTCGGCCCATCATCCGCAGGTTTTCCTCGCCGGTCTGGGTGTCGTCGACCGCCGCGTACTGGCCGGTGAGGCTGATCCGGCGGCGTACCGCATGCCGCTCGGCGATGACGTCGTGCCCGGCCACCATGGCCCGCCCACCATCGGGCTGGATCAGGGTGGACAGGATCCGCACGGTCGTCGTCTTGCCGGCCCCGTTCGGCCCCAGCAGCGAGAAGATGCTGCCCTGTTCGACGCGCAGGTCCACCCCGGCCAGGACCTCGACCTCGCCGTAGGCCTTGGTCAGACCGCTCGCCTCGATCATCAACTCGTTCATGTCAGTGGTGCCCCTTGTCTTCTGCGTATGGCATACGCACTACTGCGTACGTTATACACAGTCCTACGATGGCGGTCAACGCAATCGAGAGCAGAGGTCATGGACGACAAGAGTGGAACCGGACTGCCCGCCAGCATTGAGGCGGCATGGGGCCTACGTGAACGCCCGAGCAAAGGACCGAAGCCAGGGCTGAGCCTGCAGCGCATCGTCGACGCGGCGGTGCACGTTGCCGACACCGACGGCCTGGCCGCGGTGTCGATGAGTCGGGTGGCGGCCGACCTGGGCGCCGCGACGATGTCGCTGTACCGGTATGTGCGGGCCAAGGACGAACTGCTTGTGCTGATGGTCGATACGGCCTACGGCAAGGCGCCCGACGCGGCTGGGGATGATGGCTGGCGGCCGGGACTGCGTCGGTGGGCAAGCGCCGAATTGGCCGGTCTACGCCGGCACCCGTGGGTTTTGCACGTGCCACTGTCCGGCATGTCGCTGGTCAGTCCGAATCAGAACCAATGGCTCGAAGAAGGCTTGCGCTGTTTGCGGGATACCGGGCTGATTCCGGTGGAGAAAATGTCGACGATGCTGTTGGTCACCGGGTTCGTTCGTAGCTGGGCGACCATGTCCGGCGATATCAATGCCTCGCTTTTGTCCGCCGGGACCACAAATCAGCAGGCGATGTCATCCTTCGGCCGGGCGCTGACCAAGCTGACCGATCCGCAACAATTCCCGGAATTACACGCGATCATCGCGGCCGGCGTATTCGACGCCGAGGACGGCCCCGACGACGAGTACCTTTTCGGATTGGAACGCATCCTGGACGGCATCGAAGCGCTGATCGCCAAGCGGGAAACCGAGGAGGCTTGAGGCCCCGGCTAATCAAGTCGACCCGCTGCTGCCAATTTCCGCGGCATCATCCGCGCTGAACCGGCGCGGTGCCGGCTGGTATTCCCGTGCGGTCTCCATGCGTGCGCGCGATTATTTCCGATCCCTGCATCGACTCCGATCGCTTATGTCACGCGGATTGTGACGTGTTGATGACCCGCGGTAATTCTTTTTTCTTGGCCCCGTTCCCGGCCGGTTTTGTCGCTGGGTGGCTCTAGGCTTCTGGATATGAGCAGCGCGACGCCTTTTGACCCGGATCCGATGGAGGATTTCCTCGGGTTGATGGAGGCTGCTGCGGATCGGTTCGATCAGGCACAGTTGTCGCGCTCGCGGGGACAGAAGCTGGCCGATTCGATGGAACGCTATGAACGGGTGGTGCGGCGGTTCGAATTCGGTCGGCTCCGTTACGTGGCTGAGTGTGCTGTGCAAGATGTGGCCGGTCAGGAAGCCGGATTATCAACCGAAGCATTTTTACAGGCCCGGTTACGGCTCTCGCCGACTGAGGCGAAGGCCCGGGTCCGGTCGGCCCAGGAATTAGTGAGTTCGGTCAGCATCTCCGGTGAAATCGTCGAACCGGAATTGCCGGCCACCGCGGCCGCCGCCTCCGAAGGCGTGCGGCGCGCGCAAAAGCGCGGATCGAGGCCAGCACGCAGTCGATTTCGCGCTCACTATCGCACAACCGCATTAGCGGCGGACAGTACGGAGAATTCCGCCGATCCGCGCGTGCCAAACCCATGCGGCCTGCGGTTGCGCACGCTCCCCGGCCGATCGAAAATGCCGATCATCGGCCGATCCTTCCGGCCGGGCAGCTCCGGATCCACGTCGCGTACGAGGCCGACCGATCAGCCACCGGCACAGAGCGGGCCGCCCGACCAGTTCCGCGAAACTCGACCCGTTGCGCAACGCGTATCAAAACCGCATATGAGGGAATTGTGCGGCGAGGAACAAGGTGACTTCGCCCACCCGATCCGACATCTGAATCGGGACCGCACGAATCGTGATCCGAGCCGAAAACGCACAACGCACAACAACGCGGGTCAACGGCCTGCCGGAGGGTTACGAGAAGGTGTCCAGCAGCCGAACTTCGGTCGACTCATCTACCGGGGAAACGTTCTCCGCCGAAATCACCCTTTCGGGCCGGCGCGACTCGGGTCTAGCGTCAATCTCGGCTGAAGGTCGCGGCCACTGTCCACATCGGAGCAGCGGTCGGGGTCGTCAGCCGGGCATCGTCGCCCGGAACGGGGAGGGACCATATGACAGCCAGAAGACCGCGCGTCCGGCCGGGCTGCGAGCACAACGCGCTCTTTAGCGTCACCATGAGTACGACCGGCAACCGCGGCCGGCTCTGCGTGAGCGGAGAGCTCGACCTCGCCACCGCACCACGGTTCGCCGAGGCGATCGACTGGCTGACCAACACCGGCCGGCGCCGCATCAGCGCCGACTTATCGGGCGTGACCTTCTGCGATTGCGCCGGTCTGAACGCCGTGCGGGCCGCACGCCGCGAGCTTGACGCGACCGGCGGCGAATTGGTCCTCTCCCGGCTCAGCGACGTACTGCTGCAGCTGATCGAGTTGACCGGACTGCGCGACGATCTCGGGCTGCGCTATCCCCTCGCCACCTCGGCCGACCGTGGTTCGGCTCGCTGGCCACTGCGGCCGTCGCCGTACCACTCGACCAGAGCCTCGTAAGCGCTGCGCTCGGCCAGAATGGCTTGGAAATTAGTGATTTTGGCGTTATCGAAACGGGCCCAGCCGCTGCGGACCGCGGCCTCCACGACATCCCGGTGTACGCCGGTGACGGCCAGTCGCCGCTCAAGCCGGTCGGTGATCTCATCGATCGACCGGCGCCACATGCCATCCGAATCGTGCGATGGCGCGGCGCCGGCCCGTTCGATGACCTCTGGCTCGGCGTGTTCCATTCGGTCAGCGTGAACAATCAGCAACGACCAACCAACCGCCGTTCGGCGGTTCCCCGACTGCATGGTGGTCGCTCTGATCACAGGGAAATTGATCACATTCGGCTTGTCACACCAGATCGAGCACGCCGCGCCGCCGGGCCAGCCGCTCGACCCGATCGAAAGCGATGATGCCAACGACCGGCAGTAACACCGCGAATCCGGCCAGTGGCAGCAGATCCCGCCACAGCGCGGCGACCGAAGCATTTCTCGTACTCGCCCCGACCAGCGCTTGAATTCCATATCCAAACGGCAAGCCGCGGGCAGGAATCCGGAGCCACAACGGCATCAGCGCGACCGGAAGCATCGTCCCAGCCAACAGCGCCACCGGCGTAAACACCAGATTGGACAGTTGGTTGGCGTCACGTACCGCCACCCCGATCGAGCCAATAATCATGCTGAATCCCCACATGCAGGCGACGAAAAGCAGCAGGGTCAGCACAAACGCCAGCGGGTTGATCGCCAGATGCACACCAAACGCGATCGCGCCACCGGCCACCGTGATCGCCGCCGCGCTCACCGCCTCGGCGAAAGCGAACAGCTGGAATCCAGCCAGCCAGGCGTATCGCGGCACCGGCGCCAGGAACAGGTTCCCGAGCGTTCCGCGCTGCCGCTCGTTGTCGAGTATTTCGCCGGCATTGAACTGCATTCCGAACAGCAACGCCATGCCGGCACCGCCGACGATCGCGTAATCCTGTAAGGAATTGTTGCCGCGATAAATCAGCGCGACCATGAAGAGGTTGAATACCGGGACCGTCATCCACACCAGAATGTAGAAGAACAACCCGGAGGTCTGGATTTTCGTTCGGCCGACCGCGCTCGCGGCGGCGACCATCAGCCGCAGCTGGGCCGACACCGGATACGCGCGGGCGCTCACAACAGGTCCAGACTGCCGCGCCGGCGCAGTGCGTTATCCATCCGCCGCAGCGACCAGACACCCGCGGCCATGAACAAGGCGGCGGTACCGATCGTGGCCAACAATGGCCGCCATACGGCCATGAACGAGGCTCCCGAGAGAGTTGTATCACGCAACGCATCTAGGGCATAGGACATCGGTATCACATCCGAAATCGCGTGCAGCCAACCCGGCAGGACCGACCGCGGTACGTAAAACCCAGCCAGGAGATAAATCGGCGCCTGAAAGAAATTCGCCATGGCGTTGGCCTGCCGGGACAGGATGAACAGCCCGCCAAAACCCAGACCGATCGCCAACGTGCTCATATACAGCGCCAGCAGCGCGCAGATCGCGGCGACCGGATGCTGGATATCGACGTGCGCACCCAGCGGCACCGCGATCGCCAGGCAGACAACCAATCCCGGTATTCCCCAGATGATGCCGCCGATACCGTTCCCCACGATCACCGACGTGGTACGGCCGGGCGCGACGATCACCGCGCCGAACGTACCGGCGTAGATCTCCGACTGCAGCGCCGATCCGCCACCCCACACGGCCGCGGTCCAGGCCAGCGTGGCCAACATTCCAACCGCGAGATAGCCGACCACATCCTGCCCATCGATCTGCCGCTGCCCCGAGGCCGAGTACACCACCCGCATGGTGACAAGCATCAGTACCGGCATGAGCGGCGCCCGCATGATCATGATCGGGTTGGCGAAGGTACGCAGCAAATGCGTTCGCGCCGTGGCGGCGATCAGACGCCACTCGCTCCACAGTGGATTATGGTCGTCGAGATAGCGCTTACCAGCGAGCGACTCGGTGTGCGTACTCACGACTGCTCCGGCGTTGTATCGTCGGATTCCTCGAATTCCCGACCGGTCGCGGCCAGAAATGCGTCCTCAAGGGACGGTTCGCGAATCTCGACGCTACGTACCGAGACCTCGATTTCCCGCAGCAGGGCCAGCGACCGGTCGAGGGTGGCGGCGGTATCGGCGCAGCGCAAGGTCAACAGGTCATCGGTCCCCGACTCGTAATGAACGCGGGTGACGCCCGGCAATTGCTCGGCGTGGGCGACCAACTTGGTCCGGTCGGCGGGACTCTGACTGGCCAGCGTGATCGCCACCTGCCGGTCGACCTCGGCCGAGTGCTTCAGGTCGGCCGGATGCCCCGAGGCGACGATCTGGCCCTGATCCACGATGGCGATGTCATCGCACAACACATCCGCCTCATGCATGTCGTGCGTGGTGAGTAGGACCGTGTGGGTGGGCACCAGGTCGGCGATGAGCCGGCGGACGTCGATGGCCGAGGCCGGATCGAGCCCGATCGTCGGCTCGTCCAGGATCACCACGGCCGGGTCATGCAGCAGGGTCTTGGCGATGTGCAGCCGCTGCTTCATACCGCGCGAATAGCTCTCCACCCGTTCCTCGGCCCGGTCGGTCAGATGGACCAGGTCGAGTAAGCGGGCCGAGCGCTCCCGGATCGCGGCGTCGGCCATGCCGTAGAGCCGGCCGAAGTAGCGCAGGTTCTCCCGCCCGGACAGCTGGTTGTAGAGCCCTTTGTCACCGCCGAACAGCACGCCGAGCCGGCGGCGCACCGCCAACTCGTCCCGGGCGACATCAAAGCCGGCCACCGTGGCGGTGCCCGACGTCGGCAGCAGCATCGTGGACAGCATCTTGATCGTGGTGGTCTTGCCCGCGCCGTTGGGGCCGAGCATGCCGAACACGGTCCCGCGCGGCACCGAGAAGCTGATCCCGCGGACCGCCTCGACCGACTCGCCCGAGCGCAGCCAGCCCTTGCGCTTGACGAACGTGCGGCGCAGGTCGCGAACCTCGATCACCTGCTCGCGCACGTCTTCTCGTAACGCCTCAGTGACGTCAGCTTGTGGCAACATGACATCAATCTGACGGCACGACGACGTCGTGTCAAGCGAATGGGCAGGAAAAGCCGCGATATAGCTGGGTTGGCGATGACGTCAAACCGTGAGTGGCAGCGATGCGCCGCTGGATCGACTAACCCCCGACCAGCGTCATCTGCTTCTCGTACAAGACGGCCGAGACGACCGCGCCCTTCGGCAGCTGGAACTCCACCCGGTACCCGCCGAGCGCGTCGGCGTACACCTCACGAACGACCCCAACCGTGCCGGACGGGATCAGATCCTGCTCCTCCCCCTCCCGGGAGGGCAGCGGGGCGACCGTCTTGACCTTCGTATCGGGCGTGATCTGCGTACTCATGCTTTCTCACCCACTCCACCGTGCGCGCCCACAAGACGCACCATCGATCGCCACCGATCCATTTCCTGAGTCGGCGACTCGAACAGAGATCGAGAAACAAGAGCTGGCAATTACGCGCCGAGATACGACACGCCGTTTCTTTACGCCATTGAGACCAAACTCAGCCGGCCGGCTCGTGCAAATCCCGGGCCGCGACGGCGCTGTCGGCCAGCGCGGCCGGCGCGTCGGCCAACGAAAACCGGTCCCGCAGCCGGCGGTAGAAGTCGGAAGGGCGCAGCCGCATCAGCCGGGCCCGGTGCTCGGCCGGATAAACCGTCGCCCAGTCACCGGGATCAAGCACGCCGCGCAGCTGACCGTCCACACTCACCGCGACCTGCCCGGAGTGGTCGAGTACCCGGACCGAGGCCGACTCGTCCGACGCGAGCACCGTGCTGCGGTCGTAAATCATGTGCGGCGCCACTGGGGTGAACACCAACCCGTTCAATCGCGGCGAAAGCACCGGACCGCCGGCGGAGAAGTTGTACGCGGTCGAGCCGGTGGGGCTGGAAATGATGAGCGCGTCGGCCGAGTACGAGGCGAACGGCTTGTCGTCGAGGTACACCGCGATGCTGGCCTGCCGGTCGCGGGCCAGCTTCTCGAACACGATGTCGTTGAGCGCGTTGATGTCCAATTCGACCCCGGCTCCGGCCGACGGGCCGTCGAGCTCGCGGTGTGGCGGCGGGGGCAGCAGCGGGCCACGCCCGAACTGCAGCAGGCTGGCAATTCCTTCGGGCACCTCCAACGGACGCGAAGCCCGCATGGTCAGTAGCAGCCGTTCCTCGATGTACGCCTCGCCGGCCAGCCAGGTGTCCAGCGCCCGCTCCACCTCGACCGGCGCGACCTCGGTCAGGAAACCGACCCGGCCCACGTCGACACCCAACACCGGAACGCTGTCGCAGGCGGCCACCCGGGCACCGCGCAGGAACGTCCCGTCGCCGCCGACCGTGACGATCAGGCTCGGGTGGCCGGCCGCCGCCGCCTCGTCCTGCGCCGAGCGGCGCCCGCAGTACGGAGGCTCGTCCGGGTGCCAGACATCGATCGGGCTGACCGGGATGTCGTTGCGTTCGGCCCAGCGCCGCACCAATTCCGCGGCTTCGACCGCGGCCGGCCGCCCCTCGTGCACGACCAGACCAATGCGATGCGTCATACGCAGATCCTCACACGATCTGGCTACCGGCCACACCCGCACGGTTTAGATCGTGGCGCCATCCAGCACCGCGAACTCCTCGTCGGTGAGGTCGACATTGGCCGCCGCCATGTTGCGTTCCAGTTCCGCGATCGACGCCGTGCCGGGCACCGGGAGCATCGCCGGCGAGCGGCGCAGCAGCCAGGCCAGCGCGACCTGCGTCGGCGACAGTCCGCGCTCGCCGGCGATACGACCCAGCTCGCTGTCCGGTCCGCCGAGTCGCCCGGTGGCCAGCGGGAACCACGGTACGAAGGCGATACCGCGCGCGGTGGCGTAGTCGACCAGCGGCTCGGCCGTACGCATTCCGAGGTTGTACAGGTTCTGTACGGAGGCGATCGGGACGATCTGCTCGGCCGCGCGCAGCTCGTCGACCGAGACCTCGGCCAGGCCTATGTGCCGGATCTTGCCCTGCTGCTGCAGCACCGACAGCGTGCCGAGCTGGTCGGCCAGCGGCACCACCGGGTCGATGTAGTCCACCTGGTACAGGTCGATGCAATCCAGGCCGAGATGGCGCAGGCACTGCTCGACGCGAACTCGTGTGTAGTTGTGCCAACCCGAGGGCCCGGACTGCACGCCACAGCTCAGGATCCCCGGCACCGAGCCGGTCCGGGCCGCGATCACCAGGTCCTGGGGATACGGGTAGAGCGCCTCCCGGACCAGAAGGTTCGTATTGAACGGTCCGCGCGAATCCGCCGTATCAATCAGCGTGACGCCCAGCTCTACAGTGCGGCGCAGCAAGTGGACCGCATCGTCGAGTCGACGGGGATCGCCGGTGATGCCAGGCCCCGCTAGTTGCATCGCGCCGTAGCCGAGCCGGTTGACCGCGAGATCGCCCCCGATGGGGTAGGTCCTCGACGACTGAGTGAGTTGACCCATGACGAAGTCTCCCTGCACGAAAACTATACGTACAGTTTAGAAGACATCCGATAAA
>JBEDUI010000192.1:0-5343 GCA_040414495.1 Mycobacteriales bacterium | reverse complement strand
GTGATATCGAATGAAATCCTGGAAGATCACCGAAATCCGTTGCCGAGCCAGGGGATCTTGAGCCGGATTGCCACCGTCGATCCGCACGGTGCCGTGTTGTGGGGCATAAAGGCCACACAGCAATTTGATCAATGTGGACTTGCCGGCGCCGTTCGGTCCGACGATCGCAACCGACTGCCCGGCCGGTATGGCCAGATCGAGGTGCTCCAGGACTGGCTGTTGGCCGGCCGGATACGCAAAGGTGACATCGGTGAATTCGATGACGGTCGGCTGCGGCCTGGTATTTTCGCGGGTCTTCGTGCCTACTGGGCGGGGAAAGGCTGGCAGGCCCAGATCTGAACGATAGCCGGAAATCTGGGCCAATGTTGCGGTGGTACGGGAAAGCGAGGACTGGTCATCACCCTGCGGACCAAATGCTTTCAAGCCCAGAATTCCCTGCACGGTCGTCACCAGAACGGCGATGCCGATCCGCCCGGTCCAGGCATCCCGGGAAAGCAGGGCAAGCAGACCACCGTTCATCCCGACCACAACGGCGAGTGGGAGAAACGTGCCGCGTACCCGCTTGGCCCGGTTCCGCGAGACAGTGGCCATCGTGCCGCGCCAGTTCGCGACGTAATTGTCACGCAACCAATCAACCAAGCCGAACAGCCGGATCTCCTTGGCCGCCGCGCGACCGATCAGCACCGAGCGCAGATACGCGGTACGGCGCCGATTCACGCCGGTGGTCTCGAGCATTTCGTCGAATACCGCGCTCGTCCACCGACTGGTCGAACGCGACAACACCAGCCAGGCGATGACCGCCACCAACGGAACCCACCATCGCCAGCGCGCGACCACGATAAAGGCACCGATCCCGGCCAGCCGAGTCGACAAGAAACCCCAGCCGCGTTCGATACCGGCCAGGAACAGCCAATCCCGAGTTGCCCCCGACGCCTCCGCCATCCGATGCGCGGCGGTCGGATCCTCCAGATGCGAAACGCCGTACGGCCCGGTTCCAGTGTCGAGCACCAATTCGTAAAAGGCGCCGATATAACGCGCCGACAAAATCTGCTGTATGCCGCCCGCAATCGCCGTTGCCACCGGGCCGAGCACGAGCAGAACCGCCGTAATAACCAACCAGGTCCACGCCGCGCTCGCCGATCCCCCGGCGATGGCGTGCGGCAAAGACGCGAGGAGACGGCCGGAGGCGACCATGACCAGCGTGGCCGCCGCCGCGGAGACAATCGCCAATACCAGGCACGCGATCGTCAACCTGCGACCGCAGCGCCAGAGCAGACGCGCGTGCAGGACATGGCGATGCATCAGGGACCCCACGGACACGACCAGCCACCTTCCCCGGCACGAAAAATGGGCACGACAAAGCCGCCACTGACGGTGCGAACTTCACTGCCGTACGGGCATCCCGCGCGCTGATACCCCTATGGATAAGGACGATGAGCCGGCTCGAGGGGAGGTAAGCACATCGCGATGCGCGATTGCACGACTCCTGTGATGCAGATCACGATGGCAACGTTTTGCCCAGCCTGCGCAGCGGTGACAGGCCGAGACACAGCGGCGAGGAGAACAGCGCCACCGCTGTCAGCAGCAGCCCTGCGCGTGGCCCCAGCGATCCGGCGATGACCCCACCGAGCAACGAACCCAATGGGGTCAGGCCCATTCCGCTGACCTGCATGGTGGCCGCGACCCGCCCCTGCATCCGGATTGGCGTAAATGCCTGCCGTACCGCAAGATCCGAGATATTGACCGTCTGCCCGCACGCACCAAACGCGACGTTGATCGCGATGAGCAGCACGACCGTACGAGCGCCCGAGCCATGCAGTGCCGGGGCGCCGATCAGCACAGCATCAGCGATCACTGCCGCGGTCACCATCACTACGCCGTAGCCGAAACGGCGCGGCAGCGTCGTGGACAGCAACGATCCGATCAAGGTGCCTGGACCGACTCCGGCGAGCACGAGTCCCACCTCAGCACCGGACAGATGCAGCGTCCGGGGAAGAAACAAAAGGTACGAGGTCATCATCGCGGCAAAAAATAATTGGTACAACGCGGAGGAAATTCCAATGGCCCGCAACGCGGGATCACGGACGACGAATCGAAGTCCTTCGCGGATCCGGTTCAGCACTCCAGCCGGCGATTCTGCCTGTGGAGCAGCCGTTTCCGGGCGACGTACCCGGTTGATCGACAGGAAGGACACGACGAAGAACAGCGCACCAGCAACGTTCGCGATCGGTGCTGACAACAGCGTGACCAGTCCCCCGCCCAGCGCCGGACCACCGATCTGCGCGGCCGATGCGCTGCTTTCCAGCATGCTGTTGCCCTGGGTCAACTGGTCGCGCCGGACCAACCGGACCAGGCAGGCCTGATAGCCCACGTCGAAGAAAACAGTAAATACGCCGACCAGAAATGCGACGACGAAAAGCACCGGGCGATCCAGCCACCCGAACGCGTAGGCGATCGGGATGACGGCCAACACCAGAGCGCGACCGAAATCGGCCAGCACCAAGACATTGCGGGCCCGCCAGCGATCGACCCAGACGCCGACCAACAGGGAAAACAGCAGCACCGGGACCTGCTGAACAGCCCGCAGGGCACCGAGCTGGGTGGCGCCCGCTCCGAGTGCGAGCACGGCGATGAGCGGCACAGTCACCTGGCTGGCCTGGGCGCCGAATTGCGAGGCGGTCTGTCCTATCCAGAGCTTGACGAACTCGCGGTCACGCCAGACATTCGGCGGACTCGACCGATCCGAATCCGTTGTGGTCATCGGATCGAAGTCCGTACGTAGGCAGGGCAGAACGGCAGCATAGGAGAACTCCCTCAAGTCGCTGAGACCCACGGCGTGAAAAGCGCGCGGGCAGGGAAGATCGCTGTGCCGCTGATCGGAGCAGCACGCGAAGACGACGGTCATTGACCGGTTACATCAACGCGTGCAGGGTTTGCCGGGCACCTCAGCTCCTCGAAGGTTGACATCTGCGCGGCAAGACTAACCCGAGCGCACGGTAGGAGCTAGCGGATTGCCGCGTTCACGGTCGCTGTCCACTCCGGAATCCGGCGCAACGTCGTATCGAGTCCCTCCAGCGCTTGAAGCGCCGACAACGCCTCGGCCCACGGATCGGCCGCAACCTCCGGCCACTCACCGAGGCTGCAGCGTGCCTTGAAGCCAAACCAGCTGGCCAGCCCAGCCGTCCACTTCGCCCAATCAGCCTCGCGTACTGCCTGGAACGGTCGGCCGGCGGCCCGATAACCGTCCACAAAGGAGGCGAATACGAGCGGATCCGGCTCGCCGCAAGCGGTCCAGGACCAGCGCAGCGCCGATTCGACCGCCTCGGGCCGCGGCTGGCAGACACCGGCCTCGTCCCAGTCAAGCGTGAGCAGGACATTGCCGTCGGCCAGGCAATTCTCCGGTTTATGGTCGGCGTGCGAAAACACTAGCGCCTGCGGCCCTCCGGTTTGGATTATGCGCTCAGCTTCGCCCAGGACGTGCTCGGCCCGGCTGATATCCAGATCGGGCCACCGTTGCCGAAAGCGATCGAGCAAGCCGCGATCGGTGCCGGACCAGAGCTGTTTCGTATGTCTATTGTGGACCCGGATGGCACCGAAGTTCTGGATGGCCGCAACGGCATGTCCCGCCTTCGTGGCAAACATCTGGTCCTTGCCGACCGGTTGACCTGTTACATGCCGATGTACACGCACCGCCGTAGTCCTGCCCCGCGAGCCGGGAAGCACCGAGACCAGCGCACCGTCGCGGTCCGGTCGCGGCTCGGGCATAGGCAAGATATGTGCCATCCAGACCGCGTACTCGAATGCGGCCGCCTCGGTCAGCGCACGGAGCCCCTGCGCCGGAAGTTCCTTGACGACATAGTCCCCAGTGGACGTCACCAGCCGCCACACCACATTCGCGCCCGACCCGATCTGGCTGCCGTCGGTCGGCTGTCCGAGCCCGAAGGACCGGCACACCGACTCGGCGAACATTGTCGGCAGATTGGTCATGTCGTGACCTAACCGTCCGAAAAGCCCAGTCAGCAAGCGGATTTGCCTCTGCAGCTTGACGACGGCCATCGGTAAGTACACACTTACGGTTCGTGGACGCTTACCAAGGACTTGGCGCACTAGGAGACCCAACCAGGCGGGCAATTGTCGAGCGCCTGGCCGAGCGGCCACTGGCAGTCGGTCAGCTCGCCGCGGAGCTTCCGGTCAGCCGACCGGCGGTTTCACAGCATTTGAAGGTGTTGAAGGACGCCGGTCTGGTTACCGAGCAGGCGTCGGGTACTCGCCGGATCTATCGGCTCAACGCAACGGCTGTCGCGGCGTTGCGGGATCAACTCGACACCTTTTGGAACCGGGCGCTGGCCAATTATCAGGACGTTGTTGCGCAGCCGACAGAGGAGCAATCATGACCCAGGCCGCCCCCGCAGTGGTCCATAAGGAAATAGTCGTCGACGCGCCGGTCGAGCGCGCCTTCGCGATTTTCACCGAACGGTTCGGTGATTTCAAACCGCCGGAGCACAATCTGCTCCCGGTACCCATCGAGGAAACCGTGTTCGAGCCGACGGTGGGCGGTCACATTTACGACCGCGGCGTCGATGGCAGCGTGTGCCAATGGGCGAGGATCCTCGCATTCGAGCCGCCGGACCGCGTCGTATTCAGCTGGGACATCGGCCCTACGTGGCAGCTTGAGTCCGAACAGGACAATACGAGCGAGGTCGAGGTCCGATTCGTCGCCGAAACTCCGCAGCGCACCCGGGTGGAGCTTGAACATCGCAATATCGACCGGCACGGCCCCGGCTGGGAGTCCGTCAGCGAAGGCATCGGCGCCGATCAGGGCTGGCCGCTGTACCTCGCCCGGTACGCCGCACTGTTCACGCAGGACTAGGCCGGTCTTCTTGAACCCGGCCGTCGTGAACGGCGATCGCGGTGATTTTCTGCGGCGGTCTGAAAAGAAGCCTACGTGCGGGTCGCACGACTCGAGAGGAGCCGGTACCGGCGCTGCCGGCTCCTCTCGAGATCTCAGAGGTAATCGTCGACGCTGGCTTGTAATGCACGGGGGCCGCCTGTCCTGCTTGGGAAACTATGAGATTGCCGGGATCTCAAGTGATCCCAAGCGAGACGGCGCCCCATAGGTGAATGGAACGAATAGCACGCTCACGCTCCCACCCCACCACCTCGACGACTGACATACTCGCACCCCGCGGGACCGGCACCTCGCCAACTCCGACGGCCGGCGTTGTTGTCACGAAACTGTCGGGATCGCTTATGTGGCGCGGGTTGTGACGATTGGGTGACTGGAAGTAATTCTTTTGTTGGGGTCGTTCTGGGCCTGGTTTTGTCGGTGGGTGGTTCTAGAGT
>JBEDUI010000191.1:0-14311 GCA_040414495.1 Mycobacteriales bacterium | reverse complement strand
TGGGACAAGGGCCTGGTCGGGCAGAAGGTCGGCAGCCGGTTGCTGATGATCGTTCCGCCGGCGGACGGCTACGGCAAGCAGGGCAATTCGCAGGGTGGTATTAAGGGCACCGACACGTTGGTCTTCGTGATCGACATCGTCGACGTGAATTAACTAATAACGACAATGGCCGGAAAAGAAATTCGATTTCTTTTCCGGCCATTTGTCGTTCAATACGAACGGGCGAGAAAGTAAGTCCACAGTGGACAGTCCGCGCCGGATGTATCAGGTGATCAGGCCGGCGCTGGTCAGCCAGATGTGTTCGCACGTCTCCGACGCCTCTTGGAGCTTCTCGCGGGATTCTTGCGAGGCGTGGTAAAAAGTCCGCTCTATCATCCAGCACAGGGCGCCTGCCATCGCCGACGCTTGCTCTGGTGCGGTGCCGGCCTGGATACCGGCGCGTTCCAGGACGGCGGTGATGGCCGCGATGAACAGGTCAGCCGTGTGGTTCCACAGCGCGCCGATCTCCGGCACGGTCAGCGACAGGTCGATCGCCGTGCGCATGACCAGACCGTGCTCGTTCCACAGTTCGACCGTGCGCCGCATGGCTGCCTCGATGGCCTGGCGTGGCTCATCGGCCTGCGCGGTCGCCCGGGACCGCTCCCACAGGTGCTCAACGGTCCGGGCCACCAGCGCCGTGATCACGTCTTGCTTGGAACCGAAGTAGAAGTACAGGGCGCCACGGGTGATGCCGGCGCCCTGGGCGATGTCGCCAACGGTCATGGCGTCGTAGCCCTTCTGCGCCAGCAGGGCCTCGCACGTGTCGAGGATGGCCCGCTCCCGGACATCCCCCTTGCGTTCGGTGGTGCGACGGCTATGCGCGGGTTGGTGAGCGGGCATCAGAGCTGAGCACCCTCGGCGAAATCGGTGGTACGCGAGAGGGGCTCCCACGCGTGGATGTCCTCGTCCACGGCCGTGCGCGCGGCGGTGACCAGACGCAGCGCGTCCGAGCCCAGGAGCAGGTGGGCCGGCGGCTGGTCGACCGAGGCGATATGAACGAGGGCGTCCCCGGCTTTGGTCGGATTGCCCAGCTGGTTGCCGCTGGCCTTCTGCCGCGCTTCACGGATAGGGGTGAACAGCTCGTCGTAGTCGTCGATCGACCGCGCGGTGCGGGTCATGGAACGTCCGGCCCAGTCGGTGCGGAAGGACCCGGGCTCGATCGCCGTCACGTGGATCCCGAACTGTGCGACCTCCTTGCCCAAAGCCTCGAGGATGCCTTCCAGAGCGAACTTGCTGCCGCAATAGGCGGACATGCCGGGCACGGCCATCAGCCCGCCCATGGAGGTGACGGCTATCAGGTGCCCGCGGCGGCGCCGGCGCATGTGGGGCAGCGCCGCCTGCAGGGTGGCCATGGCGCCGAACACGTTGACCTCGAACTGCCGTCGCACGTCGGCCAGCGGTGTCTCCTCGAAGGTTCCCTCCAGGCCGTAGCCCGCGTTGGCGACGACGACATCCAGGGGGCCAACGCTCTGCTCGACCTCCGTGATCACACTCGCGACGGCGGCGTCGTCGGTTACATCGAGGACGCGGCCGTGCGCGTACCCGGGTTTGAGCGCTTCGAACGCCCGCAGGTCCTCCTCGGATCGGACCGAGCCGACGACGGTGTGTCCGGCGGTCAGGGCGGATTGGGCGAAGGCGCGCCCAAGGCCCGTGCTGACGCCGGTGATGAGCCAGTTCTGCTGCTGCACTGCTCCTCCAGAAAGGTCTTGCGAGGAGCCGGATTGTCCCCACACCCAGAAAATCTACACCCCGTCGAGTTTTGCCAACGCGATGTTGATTCTGGTGACCCAGCCGCATCATGCTCAGCCGAGGTCAAGCCGGCCCGCACCCTCACTGCATCAGTGAGCCGTGCCGGAAAGCGTGAGAAGATCGCTTACGCGACAGGCATTAGTCGAGGTCGAGCAGGTTCGCGGTGTGCCGGCCGGCGGCCGCCGCGGCAAGGAACGAGCCCGGGTCGTCGTCGAGGCCGCGGCCCATCGTTGAGAGCCGCACCGGGCACGTCCGCAACGCCTCGGCCAGCCCGCTGATCCCGACCTCGACCAGTCGGTGCCGCGGCGCCAACGCCTGCGCTTCCTCCCGTACCTGCGCCCCGAACTCGCCGGGCAGCGCCGGAACCACCACATCGGCCCGGGCCAACGCGACCCGGCCGTAGGCGGTGAGACTGTGGTGCGAAACGCCGTAGTGCCGGGGCCGCGGGTCGGCCTGCGATACCCGCAGCGAGGCGACCGGTCGGCCGCCTAGCACCGCGGCCGCGTTGACGGCTTCGCCGGCGGCCACCCCGGAGAAACCCCAGCGGGTGTCGGTACCCAGGTTGCCCGGACCCTGCGCCACCACCACGGCCTCCGCGTCCAGCACGTGCCGGGCGACCAGCAGCCCGCTGTGTAGCGACACCGCCTCGTGGTCGCCGCCGAAGGCTTGCCCGACGCTCACGCATCCAGCCAGCCACCCGGCCTCCGTCAACCCGGCGACGGTACGGGAGAACCACGCCGGCAACGCCGCGCCGTCGGTCATCACGTACGCGGTGCGCACCGGCCGCCGTTCCCGCAGCCCGGCCAACACGGCCGGCAGCGCCGAGTGCAGGTCGGCCACCACGACCGGCAGCCCGTCCAGCGAGTCGGCGTCCCGCAACTGCCGGTGGTACGGCGAATCCTGCTCGTCGGCGCCGAACACGCTGGCCTGCAGCGGCGTGTACCGGGCCTTCACCAGGTGGCCGGGCCCGGTCGGGTCGGGCGGCAATCGGTCCGGGATCGCCACCACCAAGGCGAAGCCGCCGGTGCCCAGGCGCTGCGCCAACGCGGTCGTGTTGAGCAGCACCGCGTCGCCGGGCTCCGGGCGCCCCACGAGCGAGGGGTAGGCCAGCGCCGCCACGACGCCATCGCCGGGCACATCGGCCTCGACCTCCACGGCGCCGGGCCATTCACGGCGGATCCGAACCACGGTCCCGCGTCGCCACCTGATCACCGGTGCATCACGGCAGCGCAGCCTACCGGTCGGCCCGGAATGTCAGCTGCCCCCGAGATACTGCCGCCACACCGTCCCACAGGAGACCTAGTGAACACACCGCTCGTTGTACTGCTGAACGGGCCGGCCGGGGTCGGCAAGACCACCATCGGCCGGCGACTGGCTGGGACCGCCCGCAACGGCGTATGCATCCACGGCGACGCGCTCAGGGACTTCGTCGTCA
The DNA here is from genome assembly GCA_040414495.1 of Mycobacteriales bacterium. Lineage (GTDB taxonomy): Bacteria > Actinomycetota > Actinomycetes > Mycobacteriales > QHCD01 > DATAVB01. The sequence goes on along the minus strand of JBEDUI010000191.1, from coordinate 11,088 downwards.
CCAAGCAGGACGGGACAGTCGGCACCGGGCTCAGCTACGTCGGCGGCGCGGCCCTTGCGGAGATGTATCTGCAAGCCGGTTACGACCTGGTCGTGTTCGAGTTCGTCTTCGAGGCGCCCGGGCACGTGGCCCGGTTCCGGGAGGCGTTCACCCACCCGGCCCGCCTGGAGTTGGTCACCCTCTGGGCACCGCTCAGTACGGTCAGCGAACGGGAAGCCGGACGGATCGACCGGGAACGGCTGGGGGAGCGAGTTCGTACCTGCTGGCAGACCATGTCCGACAATCTGGATCGGCTGGGCCCGATAGTTGACGCGACCGCGCCACCGGAAACCGTGCTCGCCGACGTACTGACGCTGCTGCAGCGCAACGATGCGGTATCAACGGCGAACCGCCGCGACTTGGCACGGCGCGCTCCATGAGGTCCCGCCATCTCTCCGCTAACGTCAGGGCATGTCCTCCCGTCGCACCGAGCGGCTGGTCAACCTGGTGATCTGCCTGCTCTCGACCCGGCAGTTCCTGCCCGCCAGCCGTATTCGCCAGGCGGTCCCCGGCTATGAGGGGGGTGGCGACGAGGCGTTCAAGCGGATGTTCGAACGGGACAAGGCCGAGCTGCGCGAGCTGGGCATCCCGTTGGAGACCGGCCGCAACAGCGTCTTTGACCACGAAGACGGCTACCGGATCGCCCGTCGCGACTACGAGCTGCCCGACATCGAGTTGGAACCGGACGAGGCGGCCGCGGTCGGACTGGCCGCACGGCTGTGGCAGTCCGCCGGGCTGGCCGACGCGACCCGCGGCGCGCTGCTCAAGCTGCGCGCGGCCGGGGTCGACGTCGACGAGTCGGCCAAGGTCGGCGTGGAGCCGCGGGTCAACGCGACAGAGCCGGCGTTCGCGCGCTGCCTGGAGGCGGTCCGGACCCGGCGGCCGGTCGAGTTCGACTACCGCGGCGCGATGCGCGAGCCGGTGACTCACCGGTCGGTGGAGCCGTGGGGCGTGGTGTCCTGGCACGGCCGCTGGTACCTGGTCGGGCACGACCGGATGCGTGGCGCGATCCGATGCTTCCGGCTCTCCCGGATCGTCGGGTCGGTCGAGCTGGCCGGAAGAGCGGGCGAGGTCGAGGTGCCGGAGGGCGTGGACTTGGTCGCCGCGGTGGCCTCGACCGCGCCGCGCGGCCGACTCACCGCCAGGGTGCGAGTGCGTAAGGGCGCGGCGGCGGGGCTGCGACGCAACTTCCCGGTCGTCGAGACCGACGGCGACGACGACGTGCTGGAGGTGGCGTACTCCGACCCGGAGCGGCTGGCCGACCGGATCGCCGGGTACGGGTCCGCGGCCGTCGTCCTGGATCCGCCCGAGGTACGCGACGCGGTGATCATGCGGTTGAAGGCGATGGCCGGTAGCTCGGAAAGCGCCGGGCACATGACGGTGTCCCGATGACCGCCCCGTCTGAACGGCTGCCCCGGCTGCTTGCGCTGGTGCCGTATCTGTTGGCCAGACCCGGCGTGCTGGTGGCCGAGGCGGCCCGCGACTTCAACGTCAGCGAGGCCCAGCTGCGGCGCGACCTGGAGCTGCTGTGGGTCTGCGGCCTGCCCGGGCACGGTCCGGGCGATCTGATCGACCTGTCTTTCGACGAGGACACGATCACGGTCACCTACGACGCCGGCATGTCCCGGCCGTTGCGGCTGACCGCCGACGAGGCGCTGGCCCTGGTCGTGGCGCTGCGGACGCTGGCCGACGTACCGGGGCTGACCGGGCGCGACGCGGTCGGGCGGGCGCTGGCCAAGGTGGAATCCGCTGCCGGTGGTGGCGCGCTCGAGGACTCGCGGGGCATCGCCGTACGAATGGAGTCCGCCGAGCGGACCACGACATTGGTGCAGCAGGCGCTGGACGAGGGCCGGGCCATGCATCTGACCTATTACGTCGCCACCCGAGACGAATCGACCGAGCGCGATGTCGACCCGATGCGGCTGCTGCTGGTCGAGGGCCGCAGCTACCTGGAGGCGTGGTGCCGGCGGGCCGAAGGCGTACGGCTGTTCCGGCTGGACCGGATCGACGACGTCCTGATCCTGGACGAGCCGGCCAAGCCGCCGTCCGAGGCGATGCCGCGCGACCTGGCCGGCGGGATCTTCCGGCCGTCGGCCGAACACACCGCGGTCACTTTGCGGCTGGCCGGCGCGGCCCGCTGGGTCGCCGACTACTACAGCTGCGACGAGGTACGGGAACTGCCCGGCGGCGAGCTGGACGTGACGCTGCGGGTGGCGGACACGACATGGGTGCGGCAACTCGCACTCGGCACCGGCGTGGACGGCACGGTGGTGGCGCCGGCGTGGTTGGCCGAGGAGGTCCGCGAAGAAGCGCGGCGCGCGCTCGCCGCCTACGGGATGTGAGCTCACGGGTCCGGCCTGGGCTAAGGTCCCCGGCATGATCGGTGTCATCGCCTGGGCGGTTGCGATCGTCTTTGCTGTTGTGATCGGCGCGGTACTGACGTACGGCATCCTCGGGCACCGGCGCCGGCTGCTGGCCAGCATCGAGGCGGCCCGGGCCGATCTCGAGCCGTCGCTGCAGGCGCTGCGGACCGGACAAGCGACGGTTCGCGACAGCGTTGCCGCGTTACCTCGTTCGTCAACGCCGCGTCCAGATCGTGACTTTTACGGTCCATCTCGAGCACGCCGGAATTGACCATCTGGTGTCGTAGCATGAGGCCAGTCCGCAGAAAGGTGACCAGTCATGCTCGTCGGTCCCGGCAAATGGGTGGTCCTGATCGTTGTCCTGCTGGTGCTGTTCAGCTACCGAAAGCTGCCTGATATGTCCCGTTCAGTAGGTCGCTCGCTGCGTATCTTCAAGGGTGAGCTGCGGGGCCTGGGTGAGAATGACGTACGGACCAAAGCAACGGCACCGAGCAAGCGCGGACCGCTGGGCTCTCCCACGCGGCAGACCCACCCGACCACCGACGACCGCACTGGTGAGAGTTCATAGTCGTGAGCACATCGCAGACATCCAAGAAGAAGCGCGGTACGCCGTGGTCGTGGCGGCGGACTCCGCGCAATCCCGACGGCACGATGTCGCTGGTCGAGCACCTCTACGAGCTGCGTAACCGCCTCGTCAAGGCCGCGATCTTCATCATCATCGGGATGATCGTGTCGTGGTTCTTGTACGACCAGATCCTGCGAATACTTGAACATCCGTACTGTTCCCTGCCGCGCAGTCACCGGCTCAACATCGTCGGAGCGCCCAACAACAACTGCAGCCTGATCTTCACCTCGCCGCTGGATGGCTTCCTGATCCGGTTGAAGGTCATGCTGGTCGCCGGCATCGTGCTCGCGTCCCCGTTCTGGCTTTACCAGCTGTGGGCGTTCATCACCCCGGGCCTGAAGAAGAGCGAACGCAAGATCACCGTCATGTTCGTGCTGTGCTCGTCGGTGCTATTCATCGGCGGCGCGGCGCTGGCCTACTTCGTTCTCACCAAGGGCCTGCGGGTACTGGTCGAATCCGCTGGCAGCGGCACAACAGCCGCGCTCGCCGTAACCGGATACCTCAGATTCGTCCTGGCGATGCTGACGATCTTCGGCGTCTCGTTCGAGGTGCCGCTGCTGATCGTCATGCTGAACATGGTCGGCGTGCTCACCTTCGAGCGGTTGAAGAAGCTGCAGCGCATCCTGATCTTCGCGATCTTCGCGTTCGCCGCGATCGTGACGCCCAGCCAGGACCCGTTCACGATGCTGGCGCTGGCCGTGCCGATGGTGGTCCTGTTCGAGGCGGCCGTCGTGGTGGCTTGGCGGCACGATAAGCGCAAGGCCGCGCGGGAGGACGCCGAGTACTTCCACAACCTCTCCGACGACGAGGCCTCGCCGCTGGACATGAACCCGTCGCAGCTGGATGAGCCGGAGTCGATCGACGAGAGCAACCGGTAGTCGGCTACGTGAGCGATCTCGTACTGCTGATCAATCGCACGGCGGGTCGGGGGCGCGGCGGCCGGTTCGTCGATGCGGTCGTCGACCGGCTGCGCTCGGACGGGGCATCGGTAAGGCTGGTGGCCGAGCCGACCGTGGAGGCGACCGAAGCGGCGCTCGGTAAGGCCCTCGCCGACGGTGTCGACGGTGTGGTGACGCTCGGCGGCGACGGCCTGGTGAACCTGGCTACCCAGCAACTGGCCGGCACCAGCACGCCGCTGGGCATCGTGCCCGCCGGCACCGGTAACGACATCGCTGTGGCGCTGGGCATCCCGCGCGATCCGTTGGCGGCGGCCAGGTTGATCGGTTCGACCGACCCGCGACCGGTCGATGCCGTGCGGAGCGAGCCTGCGAGCGGAGCCAGTGATGCCGTGCGGAGCGAGCCGGCGAGCGGAGCCAGTGATGCCGTTCAGAGCGCCGGGCGCTGGTGGCTTTCGGTGCTGTGCGCTGGCTTCGACTCGGCGATCAACGAACGCGCCAACCGCATCCGGTGGCCGCGTGGCCCACGGCGCTACGACGTAGCGATCCTGGCCGAGCTGGCGATGCTGCGGGCGCGCGAATTCACCGTCCGGGTCGACGAACAGACCTGGAGCGGGCCGGCGATTCTGGTCGCGGTCGGCAATACCGAGCAGTACGGCGGTGGCTACCGGATGTGCGCGGGAGCCGACCCGACCGACGGCCGGCTCGACGTGATCATCATCGGACCGGTCGGCCGGCTCGAGTTGGTCCGCATGCTGCCGAAGGTCAAGAGTGCCGGGCACCTGGGGCATCCGGCCGTGACGGTCCTGCGGGGTCGCGAGGTGCAGCTGGAGTCGGACGGAGTGGCTGCGTACGCGGACGGCGAGCGGCTCGGCGATCTGCCACAAATCGCTCGCTGCACGGCCGGTGCGCTGCAGGTCTGGGCTCCAGCCCGGTCTTGAGCTGAATCGCGACCCGCGCCGACTACGACGACGGGGAAGACGCGTTTCGGCGGCCCGACATCGCCAGATCCCGGACATGTCGGGGCGCTGCCGTAGCCTGGGGGCATGGCGCGGCACGCAGTCGAAGATTCCGCAGTCGACCTGCCGACAGGACTCGTGGCATGACCGCCCCCGCTCAGCGCTATACCGCGGCTCGGCGCCGCGCCGCGCATCCTGCGCTCACCGACTTCGCCGGCGGGTACGGCTTCGAGCTCGACCCGTTCCAGATCGAGGCCTGTGAGGCGGTCGAGGACGGCGAGGGCGTGCTGGTCTGCGCACCGACCGGCGCCGGCAAGACCGTCGTCGGTGAGTTCGCGGTCCACCTGGCCCTGCGCGAGGGCCGTAAATGCTTCTACACCACGCCGATCAAGGCGTTGTCCAACCAGAAGTACGCCGACCTGATCGAGCGGCACGGCGCGGCCAACGTCGGCCTGCTCACCGGCGACAACGCCATCAACGGGGACGCCCCGGTGGTCGTGATGACGACCGAGGTGCTGCGCAACATGCTGTACGCCGGGTCGTCCGCCTTGGACGGTCTCGGGTTCGTCGTGATGGACGAGGTGCACTACCTGGCCGACAAGTTCCGTGGCGCGGTCTGGGAAGAGGTCATCATCCACCTGCCGGCCGCGGTGCGACTGGTCTCGCTGTCGGCGACGGTCAGCAACGCCGAGGAATTCGCCGACTGGCTGGTGACGGTGCGCGGGCACACCCGGGTCGTGGTGACCGAGACCCGGCCGGTTCCGCTCTGGCAGCACCTGATGGTCGGGCGGCGGATGTACGACCTGTTCGCCGATCCGGCCACGTTGGAAGTCGACCCGGACCTGCTGGCCGCGATCCGGGAACAGGAACGCCGGCTGGAATGGCAGGCTCCGCGCCGCCGCGGTCGGCCGGCCCCACGGCGGCCGCGCCCGCCGGACCGGGTCGACGTGGTCGAGCGGCTCGACCACGAGGGCCTGCTGCCGGCGATCATCTTCATCTTCAGCCGGGCCGGTTGCGACGCGGCGGTAGCCCGGGGCATCGCCGGCGGGCTGAACCTGACCACGCCGGAGGAGCGGGCCGAGATCCGCGCCATCGTCGACCAACACACCGCCGACCTGCCCAGCGAAGACCTGCCGGTGCTCGGGTACTGGGAATGGCGGGACGCGCTCGAACACGGCATCGCCGCGCACCACGCCGGCCTGATCCCGGCGTTCAAGGAGACCGCCGAGGACCTGTTCGTACGAGGTCTGGTGAAGGTCGTGTACGCCACCGAGACCCTGGCGCTGGGCATCAACCTGCCGGCCCGGTCGGTGGTCCTGGAACGGCTGGTGAAGTACAACGGCGAGACGCACGCGGACCTCACGCCCGGCGAGTACACCCAGCTGACCGGGCGGGCCGGGCGGCGCGGCATTGACGTGGAGGGCCACGCGGTCGTGCTGTGGACGGCCGGCGTGGACCCGGCCCAGGTCGCCGGCCTGGCGTCCACCCGGACCTATCCGCTGCGGTCCTCGTTCCGGCCCTCGTACAACATGGCCGTCAACCTGGTCGACCAGATCGGCCGGGACGAGGCGCGCTCGCTGCTGGAATCCTCGTTCGCCCAGTTCCAGGCCGACCGGGCCGTGGTCGGGCTGGCCCGGCAGATCCAACGCAACGAGGAGGCGCTGGCCGGATACGCCGAGGCGATGAACTGTCACCTGGGTGATTTCGCCGAGTACGCCAGGCTGCGGCGCGCGGTCTCGGACCGGGAGAAGGCGCTGGCCCGGGCCGGCGCGGCCTCCCGCCGGGCGGCGGCGGCCGAGTCGTTGGAACGACTCCGCGTCGGCGACGTGATCCGGGTTCCGGCCGGGCGGCGGGCCGGCATCGCCGTCGTGGTGGACCTCGGTCGCGGCTCGAAGCTGGATCCGGCCGCCCCGACCGTACTGACCATGGACCGCCGGGTGCACCGCCTCTCGGCGATCGACGTACCGACCCCGGTCGAGCCGCTGGCCAAGCTGCGGATTCCGCAGTCGTTCGAACTGCGCTCGGCCCGTAGCCGACGAGACCTGGCCTCGAGCCTGCGTAACCTCGATCTGCCCGAAACGCCGCGTCGTCAGGGCAAGCGGCCTCGCGCCGAAGACGAGGAGATCACCGCATTGCGGGCGCAGCTGCGCCGCCACCCGTGCCACGGCTGCGCCGACCGGGAGGAACACGCCCGCTGGGCGGAGCGGCACTACCGGCTGAATCAGGAGACCGAGCAGCTGCGGCGTCGGGTCGAGGGCCGGACCCACTCGCTGGCCCGCACGTTCGACCGGGTCTGCGCGTTGCTGGCCGATCGTGGCTACCTCGATGGCGAGCGGGCCAGCGCCGACGGCCGCCGGCTGGCCCGGATCTGGTCCGAAAGCGACCTGGTGGTGGCCGAATGCCTGCGGGCCGGGACCTGGGAGGACCTGGACGCGGCCGGGCTGGCGGCGGTCGTATCGACGCTGGTCTACGAGCCGCGGCAGGGGGAGCGGGGCGCACCCCGGGTGCCGGCCGCGATCCGGGCGGCGTTGGACGAGACCGTACGACTGTGGTCGGAGTTGGCGGCCGACGAGTCCGATCGCGGCATGAACCGCACCCGCGAACCCGACGCCGGCTTCGCCTGGCCGGCCTACCGCTGGGCGCGTGGCGAGCGGCTCGAACAGGCGCTGGACGCATCCGGTGTCGAGGAGCAGCTTTCGGCCGGTGACTTCGTGCGCTGGTGCAAGCAGCTGATCGACTTGCTCGACCAGATCGGTGGCGTCGCCGGTGGTCGCGTCGGCGCCCGGGCCCGCGAGGCGGTAGCCGCGGTCCGCCGTGGCGTGGTTGCTGCCAACACCACCGGCTAAGTCCGGTTCTCCTGGTCGAGACCGGCCTGCGCGGGAACTCAGCGTCACGGTCCGGGCGTCGGTGATAGGCGACACCATGGGGTACAGCGGACGTACCGCGTACCGATACGCCACAATGTTCCGACGCAATGGCACGATGACCACTGGTGGTGCGGGCGGAAACGTCCGACACTGCCGGAATACTGCATCAACAAGTGACGGCGCCGAACGGAGCCGGACCGAACGACGGGGTCGACCGGAGGAGGTCGTGGTGACCTGTCCGATTTGTGGACTGGCCAACTCTGCGGGCGCCCGCATCTGTACCCGGTGCGGGACCACCTTGTCGGATGCGGCACCGACGTCAGAGGGCTCGCCATCGACACCGCCGCAGAGCGGGTCAACTGATGGCAATACGGTGTTACTGGACAACCCGGCGGGAAATGCCCCATTGGGTCCGCCCACAAATCAGTCGACAGGAGCTACGGGCATGCAACCTAACCAGGGTGGCGAGAACCCGAACGACCCGCAGGGTGGGTACCCGAGCGGTCAGCAGCCGCAGCAGCACGGCCAGCAGCCGGGGCAGGCCCAGCCCGACTACGGCCAGCAGCCGGATCAGACCCAGCAACAGGACTTCGGTCAACAGCAACAGGACTTCGGTCAACAGCCGCAGGACTATAGCCAGCAGGCATACGGCCAGCCCGCCGATTACGGCCAGGGCCAGGGCCAGCCTGACTACGGTCAGCAGCAGTACGGTCAGCAGCCCGGGTATCCGAGCGGGCAGCAGCCATATGCGCAGCAACAGCCGGGTTACCCGAGCGGGCAGCAGCCCGGGTATCCGAGCGGGCAGCAGCCGGCCGCGCCGGGTTACGGCCAGCCGCAGTACGGTCAGCAGCCGGGCTATGGCCAACAGCAGGATTACGGCCAGCAGCCCGGGTACGGGCAGCAGCCGCAGTATGGCCAGCAGCAGGGGTACCCGAGCGGCCAGCAGCCGGCGGCTCCGGCCTACGGTCAGCCTGACTACAGCCAGCAGTACGGTCAGCAGCCGCAGTACGGGCAGCAGGATTACGGCCAGCAGCAGGGCTATCCGAGCGGGCAGCAGGCGTACGCGCAGCAGCCGGGGTACGGCGCACCGGCCCAGCAGTACGGTCAGCAGCCCGGGTACGGCCAACAGCCGTACGGCGGTCAACAGCAGGACTGGAGCCAGGCCCAGCAGCCCAAGTCGAAAAAGGGCATGATCTTCGGCATCAGCGGCGGCGTGGTCGTTGTCATCGCCGCGGTCGTGGTCGTGCTGCTGTTGACGGTGTTCAAGAAGACCGTCTTCGACAACACGAAGATGGCGCAGGACATCCAGAACAGCCAGCAGGGCAAGTCCTTGGGCAAGGTCACCTGCCCGAAGAACGAGGAAGTCAAGAAGGGCAAGACCTTCGACTGCCACGCCGGCAACACCACGATCAAGATCAAGGTCACGTCCAACGACGGCGACTACACCTGGCAGCCCCAGCAGAGCGGCGGAAACTAACCCGCCAGGCGTACGAAAGGTGCGGCACCGATCTGGTGCCGCACCTTTCCGTGTTACAGGACGCTGAGTTTTACCGAGGCGGCGGTGGCGGCGCGCGTCAACGAGATGGTGGATCAGCTACTGCTGTCCGTCGCCGCCCGCCGTCAGCTGCGCGATCGTGCTATGCGCCGTATCCGCCGTCGATGCTCAGCACTGCGCCGGTGACGTAGGAGGCCTGCGGGCTGGCGAGGAAGACAACGCCCGCGGCGATCTCCTCCGGCCTGCCGTACCGCCCCATCGCCGCTGTCGGGAGGAACATGGCCGCGGCCGGGCCGTCGGCGGGGTTTCCTTCGGTGTCTACGAACCCGGGCTGGATGACGTTGACCGTGATGCCCCGGTGCGCCAGATCGCGGGCTGCGCCCCGGCTGAAGCCCTCGAGGGCCGACTTCGTTGCTGTGTAATACGCCATCCCAGTGAAACCCGCCCGCGTTCCCACACCCGAGCTGATACTGACGATCCGCCCGCCATCGGGCAGCGACGGCAGCGCCGCCTGGATCGCGGCCACCACGCTGGTGTAGTTGACGGCGAGCTGGCGATCGATGGCGGCCTGGTCGACGAGCTCGCCGACGACGCCGCCACCACCCACTGCCGCGTTGTTGACCAGAATGTCCAGCTTTCCGAACTGCTCGACCACGCTGTGGATCAGGCCCGCCGCCTGCGTCGCATCCGCCTGGTCGGCCCGGAAGGCCGCCGCGCGCACCCCCTTCGCCTCCAGCTCGGCGACTACGGCCTTGGCCCGATCCGCCGAGGACGAGTAGCTGATCGCGACGTCGGCGCCCTCGTCAGCGAGCGCCAGCGCCGACGCCGCGCCGATCCCTCGCGATCCGCCGGTCACGATCGCCACCTTGTTCTCCAGCTTTCCCATGTGCTTCCCACTTCTCTAGTTGCCACGTGCCACGGAGTTCTTGACCGCTCGGTCCACCATAAGGAATGGTGGACCGAACGGTCAAGAATCTCTATTCTGGTTCGCATGGCACGTCCGCGAGCATTCGACGAGAAGCAGGTGCTGGGCGCCGTCCGGGAGCAGTTCTGGGACGCCGGTTACGCCGCGACCTCGCTGGAAGACCTGATGCGGGTCAGCGGGCTGGGCAAAGGCAGCCTCTATGCAGCGTTTGGCGACAAGCGTCAGCTCTTCCTCCGGGCGCTGCACAGCTACACCGACGACAGCCATAGCCATCTTCGGGAAGCCCTCGCCGAGGCTCCACGAGCTGTGGACGCACTACGCATGCTCCTCGAGGCGCCGATCGACGCCGGCGCGCGGCGTGGCTGCCTGATGGCCAACAGCACCTGCGAACTCGGTAACGCCGATCCGGAAGTCCTCGCCCACGCCCACCGCACCTACGAGACATCCACCGCGCTGATCGCTGACTGCGTCGCCCGGGCCCAACGCGAGGGCGACGTGCCGGCCGGAGCGGATCCGATCGCACTAGCGCGGGCCATCCTGGCCGCGCAACAGGGGATCGTGTTCATGGGCCGGACCGGGTTGGACACGGCCGCACTCACCGCCACGGCACGATCGCTTGCGGCTCAACTCCTGCCGAACCACTCGGCGACTCAACCGACAGCCTGAAGGCGATCGTCATCTGGCGCCGCGCTTTGGACAGACACGCCCTAAATCCCAGGCGTACGACAGGTGCGGCACCGATCGGGTGCCGCACCTGTCTGCATTACAGAACGCTGATCCCCTTACCGAGGCGTTAGCCGGCCGCCGTCTTGAACGCCCGCAACAGCCGGTCCACCGACCGGTCAAGGCCGTACCGGTCGGCCAGTTCGACCACCGAGGCCGGGTCGGCCGGCGCGGTCGGCAGCCGGTCGTCGTGCTC
>JBEDUI010000190.1:0-47419 GCA_040414495.1 Mycobacteriales bacterium | reverse complement strand
CTGCGGTCCTTATTGCAACGAGCGTGACGTGAGGGTTGTTTTCCGGCGCTGAAACGACCCTGGTGTCACGGTCGCTGCACGAAGTGCTGGGCTGGGTGCGGTGCGCTCCGAGGTAGGGGCGGCGCGCGGGGTGCGGGCTGGGGACACGCCGAAGTGCAGGGCTGGGGACACGCCGAAGTGCAGGGCTGGGGACACGCCGAAGTGCAGGGTTGGGGACACGCCGAAGTGCGGGCTGGGTGCGGGCCGAAGTAGCGCGCCCCGCGCTGCGGGGGGCAAGGGTCTGCGTTCGCTGAAAAGAGCGCCGGTCGGCTCAGCCTTTGGCCCAACGGATCAGTTCGCCGCTGACCAGATCCGGGGTCTCTTCGTGCGGAAAATGCCCGGCCGCGTCGATCAGCCGCCACTCGTAGGCCGCGGCGACGTACCGACCCGACCCCTGCGCCGTACGCGGCAACAGGCAGCTGTCGTGCCGGCCATGCAACTGCAGCGTCGGCGCCGACACCGGTTCGGACAGCAGCTTCATGTACCGCCAGCCATCCGGGCGCAGCTGCGACCGCATCATCCAGCGGTAGTACTCCAACGCGCAGTGCGCCACGGCCGGGATCTGGATGGCGTTGCGGTAGGCGCGCTCGGCGGCGGCGAAATCCGGCGTGGCCGGCCAGCGCGGCCCGGACCAGCGGTGCAGCAACGCGGCGACGCCGGCCCCGTCATTGCGGGTCAGCACGTTCTCGGGCAGCCGCGGCGACTGGAACCCGAACGCGTACCGTGAGGCCTGCAGTTGCCCGCGCGGATCAGTCAGTACGCCCTGGCGCAGCCGCAACGGATGCGGGGCGCCGAGGACGGCGATACGGCGTACGACCCGAGGGTGCAGCGTTGCGGTGGTCCACGCCAGCAGGCCGCCCCAGTCCTGTCCGACCAGCGTCGCGTCGGAATGCCCGAGCGCCCGGACCAGACCGGCTACGTCGCCGGAGAGCGTGAACGCGTCGTAGCCGCGCGGTGGTTTGTCGCTGCCGCCGTATCCGCGCAGGTCGACCGCTACCGCCCGTAACCCGGCGTCGGCCAGCGCGAGGAGTTGGTGTCGCCAGGCCCACCAGAACTCGGGAAAGCCGTGCAGCAGCAGAACGAGCGGCCCGGCGCCGGCCTCCACCACATGCTGCCGGATCCCGTTGGCGCTGACCTCGTGGTGCGTCCACGGTCCTTCGGCGTGAATCGCCGGCGAAGCCGCCTCGGGCATGGCCAACAGGGTCGCATACGCGGGCGCCGCTCGGGCCGCCGCCCGCGCGGTCAGCGCGTTATTGGCACGCTCATTCAGCCTTTGTGGGGTGCTTGATCCAATCCGCGGTGTCCTTGACCGTGGTCATCGTCCGCTCCGGCTTGTGCACCCGCTTGATCAACGCCCGCCCGATGATGGCCAGAATCGCCGCAACAACCACCAGCGAGCCGAACACGATCGCGTAGCAGTACGAAATGGCCAGCCCCAGCGAGTGCAGACCTTCGGCGTACGAGATGAAGCCGAACGTGAGGGCGTAAACCAAGAGTGCCCCGGCGAGTCCAAACAGCGCCGCGCCGATGCCGGCCTTCTTGACCGAGCTGACCAATTCGAGCTTGGCCAACTCGATCTCGCTGCGGACCAATGTGGACATATGAGTGGAGGCGTCCCGGACCAGATCGCCAACTGACTGTTCGTCGGCGATCGGCTGGACCTGACTAACGCGTGGTTGGATCGGCTCGCTGCTCGTCGTACTCACGGCTGCCCTCCCGCTGTCTCCAGCTTGTTACCCGACGTGTTGATCATCTTTGATCATGCTCCCCGCTTGCCGGGTAGGTCCAAACACGGTAGCGGAGCGACTCGGGAGCGGAGCCATCGATACAGCGGAGCGACTCGGGAGCGGAGCCATCGACAGCGCGGCGCTGAATACGAAGCGGCCCGGCCGCAGGTGTGAAGCTCCGCGGCCGGGCCGTCGATCGGGTACGGGAATCAGTCCTCGCTGGACGCCGTCGGCAACTGCTGCGAGATCAGGTCCATCACCGAGGAGTCCTGCAGCGTGGTGACATCGCCGAGCGACCGGTTCTCGGCCACGTCACGCAGCAGCCGGCGCATGATCTTGCCGGACCGGGTCTTGGGCAGCTCCGCTACGACCAGGATCTGGCGCGGCTTGGCGATCGGTCCGATCTCCTTGGCTACGTGGTTGCGTAGCTCGGTGGCCAGTGCCTCGCCCTCATCCTCCGAGCCGCCGCGCAGGATGACGAACGCGACGATGCCCTGGCCGGTGGTCGGGTCGGTCGCGCCGACAACCGCGGCCTCGGCGACCTTCGGGTTGGAGACGAGGGCCGACTCGACCTCGGTCGTGGAGATCCGGTGGCCCGAGACGTTCATGACGTCATCGACCCGGCCGAGCAGCCACAGGTCGCCGTCCTCGTCCTTCTTGGCGCCATCGCCGGCGAAGTAGTACCCATGCTCGGCGAACCGTGACCAGTACGTGTCGCGGTACCGCTCGTCGTCGCCCCAGATGCCGCGCAGCATCGAGGGCCACGGCTCGGTGAGCACCAGGTACCCACCGCCGCCGTTGGGTACCGGCTTGCCGGCCTCGTCCACCACGTCGGCGCTGATGCCCGGCAGCGGCCGTTGCGCCGAACCTGGCTTGGTCGACGTGACACCGGGCAGCGGGCTGATCATGATCGCTCCGGTCTCGGTCTGCCACCAGGTGTCGACGATCGGGCAGTTGCCGTGGCCGATGTTCTCCCGGTACCAGATCCAGGCCTCCGGGTTGATCGGCTCACCGACCGAGCCGAGCAGCCGCAGCGACGACAGGTCGAAGCCGGCCGGGATGTCCTGGCCCCATTTCATGAACGTACGGATCGTGGTCGGCGCGGTGTAGAGGATCGACACCTTGTACTTGTCGATCAGTTCCCAGAACCGGCCCCGGTGCGGCGTGTCCGGAGTGCCCTCGTACATCACCTGGGTGGCCCGGTTCGTGAGCGGGCCGTAGACGATGTACGAGTGCCCGGTAACCCAGCCGATGTCGGCGGCGCACCAGTAGACGTCGGTGTCCGGCTTGAGGTCGAACACAGCGTGGTGAGTGAACGCGGCCTGGGTCAGGTAGCCACCGGAGGTGTGCAGGATGCCCTTCGGCTTGGCCGTTGTGCCTGAGGTGTAGAGGATGTAGAGCGGGTGCTCGGAGTCGAAGTACTCCGGTGTGTGCGATGTGGACTGCCGCTCGACCACGTCGTGCCACCACACGTCCCGGCCCTCGACCCAATTGACGTCCTGGCCGGTGCGGCGTACCACGAGCACCTTCTCGATGCCCGTCCCCTCGACACCGACGTCGGCGTTGGGCTTGAGCGCGCTGGGCGCGCCGCGCCGGTAGCCGCCGTCGGCGGTGATGAGCACTTTGGCCTCGGCGTCGTCGATCCGGTTACGGAGCGAGTCGGCCGAGAACCCGCCGAACACCACCGAGTGCGGTGCCCCGATCCGGGCGCAGGCCAGGAACGAGAACACCGCCTCGGGGATCATTGGCAGGTAGATCATCACCCGGTCGCCGGTACGCACGCCCAGCTCGAGCAGCGCGTTGGCCGTCTTGCAGACCTCGTCCTGCAGTTCGGCGTAGGTGATGGTGCGAGTGTCGCCCGGCTCGCCTTCCCAGTGGATCGCCACCTGGTCGCCGTAGCCGGCCGCGACGTGCCGGTCGACCGCGTTCACGGCGACGTTGAGCTTGCCGCCCACGAACCACTGAGAGAACGGCGCATCCCACTCCAGGACCTTGTCCCACTTCTGGTCCCAGTCCAGACGCTCGGCCTGCTTCGCCCAGAACGCCAGCCGGTCGGTCGCGGCCTGCTCGTACGCGTCAGCGGTCAGGTTGGCCGCCGCTGCCAGCTGTGCGGGCGGGGGGAAGCGCCGATCCTCATGCAGGAGGTTGGACAGCGTGCTTTCGGCGTCAGGTGTTTGCGTCACCTTGGTTGCTCCGCTCTTGCGTCGATGAACAGGTCCCTGGGTGTCTCTTTAGCAGAGATCAGCGCGCTTTGGCAGGCCAGGTCGGAAGCACTGTACGTTTCCACGTCGCGTTGGTCACGGCCGCGAACGATGCGTACCACGCGACGGCCGCGGTGACGACGCCCAGATAGCCGCCGGCCTTGAGCACGTTTGGATGTACGCCGATATTGGCAATCGCCAGGAGAATGAACGTCCCGGTCAGGGTGGCGAAGACCGCGAAAACGGCCGCGCTGACCCGGAGCGAGGCGACCATCATGTAGCCGGTGAAGATGGCCCAGCCAATCAGGTAGAACCCGATGGCGTGGCTGGCCTGATTCAGGGTCACCGCCGCTGGGTGGAAGAAGAAAAGAATTCCGGCGTAGGACAGCCAGAATCCGCCGTACGAGGCGAATGCCACCGCGCCGAACGTATTGTTCTTACGGAATTCCCACATGCCTGCGGTGAGTTGCACCAACCCGCCGTAGAACAGGGCCAATCCGATCACGATCGTCGTCGTACCGACCTTCAGCCACCCGGCGTTGATGGAGCTGAGTACGAACGTGGTGAGCGCGAATGCGGCGAGGCCGAGTGGTCCGGGGTCCGCGATGGCCGGGCTCGGTGCGGCAGCGGTTTCGGGCCGGGTGTAGGTAGTTCGGGGGGTGATGGTCTCGGTCATGTCCTGCTCCTTCGGTCGCTCGGGCTGAGAAACTCGCTCGGGCTGCGAACCTCGATCGTGCTGAGGCCACAGTGGACGGCCGTGGCATGCCGAGTGACGCAGGCCATACGGCCGCACGAGTCGACGGTAAGGCCGGGTGGGTCCACTGTGGGCATCCACATCGGCGAGCGGGCCCAGTCACTCGATGGCAGCCGGATCGGTACGACGAGCGGTCGATTCGGGACGGTCAGCGGTCGAGCCGCGGCACCGGCTGGCGTGGCGCTGGTCGGCGGGGCAACTGCAGCGATTCGGGCGCGTGCATCCGTATCATCGCCTCGATCACGGCCGGCGCGCGGGCCAGGCTCCGACCGCCCGTGGCCCGGGAAACGACAATCATCACGGTGAATGCGCAGGGTACGGTCAGTGCCGCCGGTTCACTCAGCAGCGCGCCGAGCCAGCCGGCGAACGGGTGCGCCAGCATCGTGGTGAGTACCGCCGCCGTTGCCAGTCCGCCACCGACCAACAACCCGGCGGCGGCGCCGGCGGAGGTGAGGCCGCGCCACCAGATTCCCAGCAACAGCAGGGGACACAGCGAGGACGCGGCCACCGCGAAGGCCAGCCCGACCGCGTCGGCGATGGAGAGTTTCGCCGCCAGCACGGCAAATACGTACGGCACCGCGATCGCCACCAGCGTGCCGATCCGGAATCCGGCAACGCCTCGGGCGCGGGGCAATATGTCATGTGCCAATACGCCGGCGACCGATACCGTCAGCCCCGAAGACGTTGAGAGAAATGCTGCGAATGCGCCGGCCGCGACCAGCGCGCTCAGCAGTTGGCCGCCCGTTCCCGGTAGCAGCCGTCCGGGCAGCAGCAATACGACAGCGTCGGTTTTGCCGGTGAGCAGGAGTTCGGGCGTATAAAGGCGTCCCAGCGCGCCGTAGGCCGCGGGTAATAGGTAAAACACGCCGAGCAACCCGAGTACGGCCAGTGCGGTGCGCCGGGCGGCCCGGCCGTCGGGGTTCGTGTAAAACCGGACCAGTACGTGCGGCAGGCCCATGGTGCCGAGAAATGTGGCCAGTACCAGGGAATAGGTTGCGTAAAGCGGGTGATGTCCGGCGGTCGAGGCGAACGGGCCGGCCCACAACCGGTTATTGCTGACCGCGTTTCCGTGCAGCACCGGCACTTTGGCGCCGGCCGGGAAGGTCAGGATCGCGCCGTCGCCGATGGTGTGTTGACCCGCGGTCAATACGACCGGGCCGTCGCGATGTTGCCCGTCGATCGAACCGCGCACGTGTAGCCGGGTCCGGGTCGGCACGCTGACTCGCAGATCGGCGGTGACCCGGACGGTGGTGGACTGGGAAAAGGTCGCATTCTGGTGCGTGGTCGGCGGTGGCGAGCCTTTGTGGGACCAGACAATGGCGCAGAACACCAACGGCACGCTGATCGCGGTCAGCTTGACCCAGTACTGGAATGCCTGCACCGCGGTGATGCTGCGCATTCCGCCGGCGAGCACGCTGGCCATCACGACGCCGGCGACCAGCAGGCCGCCCACCCATTCCGGTGCACCGGTGGTGGTGCGCAAGGTCAGGCCGGCCGCCTGCAGTTGCGGCACCAGGTACAGCAGGCCGATAACCACGACCAGCAGGCTGGCGATCCGGCGTACCGGCGCCGAACCCAGCCGCCCTTCGGCGAAGTCGGGCAACGTATAAGCCCCGGAGCGGCGCAACGGCGCGGCGACGAACAACAACAGCACCAGATAACCAGCCGTATAGCCGACCGGATACCACAGCATGTCCAGGCCGAAGGCGAAAACCAGTCCGGCGACACCGAGAAACGACGCGGCCGAGAGGTATTCACCGCTGATCGCGGATGCGTTCCACAGTGGAGAGACGACCCGCGAGGCGACGTAGAAATCCGATGTGGTGCGGGAAAACCGGAATACCCAGGCGCCGACGACCAACGTGACCAGAGCGATCAGCGCGATCGCGGCCGACGAATAGGTCGTAGTCACGACCGGTCCACAAAGTCCTCGAAGTCGCGCTCATTGCGCTCGGCCTGCCGCACGTAGATTGCCGCGCCACCGAGTAATACCGGGTAGACCAGGACGCCCAGCAGCAGCCAGGGCAGCGGTAGGCCCAGCAGATGAATCCGGCGAATGCCTGGTGTGTAGGCGAAAAGCAGCGGCAACGCGCCCAACAGCACGCCGAGTACCGCGCCCAGCCGCAGGCCCAGGTGCAACTGGGTTCGGATCAGCGACCGGATCAGAATGTCGCCCAGCCGGGTCTGCTCGCCGAAATCGTCTCTGGCCGTCGGCCGGGCCGGGGCGGCGGTCTTCGGGCTGGCGACGACCACCCGTTGGCGCCGTGGTTGGGTCACCGCGCACCGCCGGGCCGGGCGTGCCGGACCAGCCGGTCGCGCAATTCCCTGGTGTGCCGGCGACTCACGGTCAGCCGGGTGTCGCCTACCCGTACCGTGCAGTGTCCGGCCTCGACCCGCATTTCCTCGACGTGCGCCAGCGATACGAGGTACGAGCGGTGAATACGGGCGAAGCCCGCGTCATGCCATTCGTGTTCCAGTGTGGACAGTGGAATGCGGATCAGGTAGTTACCGTCCGGTGTGTACAGTCGTGCGTAGTCGCCTTGCGCCTCGGCGTAGCGCACGGCCGACCGGCGGATAAAGGTCGTGACCCCGCCCAGCTCGGCCGGTATCGTGTCGTCACCGGGCTGTGGGCGCTCGGGCAGGGTATCGGTGATGCGGCCGATCGCTTCGGACAGCCGCTCGGGCCGTACCGGCTTCAGCAGATAATCGGCGGCTCGTAATTCGAACGCGTCGACAGCGTGCGCCTCGTAGGCGGTGACGAAGACAATCTGCGGGGGGTTGCTGAAATGGGTCAGTATCCGTCCGATATCCAGTCCGGACAGTCCTGGCATCCGGATATCCAGAAAGAGCGCGTCAATATTTTCGCGGTCGAGCAGTCGTAATGCGGCGGGCCCGTCGATTGCCGTATGTACGGTGTTGATCCGCTCGTCGTGGGCGAGTAGGTAGCGTAGTTCGTCCACGGCCGGTTGTTCGTCGTCCACCACCAGCACGTTGATCATGTCGCCCGCACCCCTGCCTTGTATTTCGGAAACCGCAGGCTCACCTTTGTTCCCGCCCCCGGTGCGGTCTCGACGACCAGTCCGAAGTCGTCGCCGTAAACCTGGCGTAACCGTTCATTGACGTTGGCCAAGCCGATCGAATCGCCCGTTGGCTCGCCGGCCAAGGCGCCGCGCACCACCTCCGGTTCCATACCTACCCCGTCGTCCTCGATGCTGATCAGGCATTCCTGGCCGACATCCTCGGCCACCACAGTCAGGTGCCCGGTCTTCCCGGACCCCTCCAGGCCGTGCCGGACCGCGTTCTCCGCCAGTGGCTGCAGGCTCAGGAACGGCACCGCCACCGGCAGCACCTCCGGGGCGATCTGCAGCGTCACCTGTAGCCGATTCCCGAAGCGCGCCTGCTCCAGTGCAACGTATTGCTCGATCGAACGCAATTCGTCGGCTAAAGTCGTGAAATCACCGTGCGTACGGAACGAATACCGGGTGAAGTCCGCAAATTCCAGGAGCAAATCCCTTGCTCTATCAGGGTTTGTCCGTACGAACGAAGCAATAGTGGAAAGCGAGTTATAGATGAAATGTGGCGAAATCTGGGCCCGCAACGCGCGCACCTTCGCCTCGGCCAACCGGGTGCGGGATCGGTCCAACTCGGCCAATTCCAGTTGGGTGGAGACCCACCGCGCCACCTCGGCCACGGCCCGTACGTGGCCGGCGTTGGCGGTGACGCTGTAGGCGGCGAAGGTACCGACGATCCGTCCTTCCACCCGCAGCGGCGTCACGACGGCGTGCAGGATCGGGCAGGTCGCGTCCTCGCAGCCGGTCTGATCCGGCTCGATGACCCGGGTCCGGCCGCTGGCCAGGCATTCCCGGGCGAACTGCATTGCCTGATAGGCGTGTTGCTCACCGCGGCCTTCCCAGGCCAGCAGCTGGATGTTGTCCGTGATGGACACCGCGGTCGAATTGAGCAGCGCCCGCAGATGCCGCGCGGCGCGAGCCGCGCTGGACTCGCTGAGACCGCCGCGCAACGCCGGAGCGGCCAGTGATGCAGTGTGTAACGTTTGGTATGCGGCCTGCTCGGCCGCGCTTCCAAAGTTTCGGTGACTGCGGGTAGCAATACGCATAAGCCCCGCCAGCCCAAGGACCGCAGCGATAATCAACAACGGCACCATCGCCGTAGGCACGATCTCACTCTACGCCGAGTATGCGCTTGCGGGTCCCTCCGAAACAGACCGACGAATATCGTTGTGTTCCGGCTTTGCATCAGTTCGGCTACGGGATTTGCCTGCTCGACGATAAGCCGCTATTCTCCTTCGCCGGCCCTCATCCCCTACATCCACGCGGCGCGTCCAGCGTCGTGCGCCCGCTGCTGCGCGGGCAATTTGTGCTGCCCTGGTTTCGCTGGCTGTGACGGAGGTCGAGTGATGATCGTCTACGCGGCGGTCGCGTGGCGTAGTTTCCGCCGCTATTCGACTTATCGGGCCGCGACATACGCCGGCGTCTTCACGAATACGATCTTCGGCTTCATCATGGCCTATACGTACATCGCGCTGTGGAACGCGCGACCGGGGTTGGGCGGATATGACCGCTCCCAGGCCATTACGTATGTCTTTGTCGGGCAGGCGTTGTTGGCCACCTGCTCGATGTTCGGTGGCGGCTTCGGGGACGAATTCGCCGACCGGGTCCGCACCGGAGATATCGCGATCGACCTGTACCGTCCGGTGGATCTGCAGGGCTGGTGGTTGGCCTCGGACCTTGGACGCGCGGTCTTCCATTTCCTGGGCCGGGGCATCGTGCCGCTGCTGGTCGGTGCCCTCGCGTTTCAACTGCACCTCGGGCTGGATCCGGTCAGGTGGCTCGGTTTCGTCGCCTCGGTGTTTCTTGGCGTGGTGGTGAGCTTCGGGCTGCGCTACATCGTTGCGCTGTTGACGTTCTGGTTGATGGACGCGGTCGGCGTGCAGCAGATCGCCAGCCTGGTCGGCATGTTTCTGTCCGGGATGATGCTGCCGCTGACCGTACTGCCGCACGCAGTCGGCTCGGTCGCGGCGAAGCTGCCGTGGTCCTCGACATTGCAGATACCGGTCGATGTGCTGCTGGGAAAGACGGAGTTATTGGGCGCGCTGCGGTTCGAAGCGCTATGGGCGCTGGGCCTGCTGTTGGCCGGCCGGGTGTTGTCGATGGTCGCGACTCGGCGGGTGGTGGTGCAGGGTGGTTGACGCATTCCGTTCGTATTTCCTGATCGCGGCGATGTGGATCAGGTCATCGATGGCCTACCGGGCCTCGTTCGCGATGTTGACGTTGGCGCAGTTTCTGGTTACTGGCCTGGATTTCGTCACGATCGGAATCATGTTTCTGCATACCCACGAATTGGGTGGCTATACGTTGCCGGAGGTCGCGTTTCTCTATTCGACCTCCGGTGTCGCGTTGGGCATGGCCGACCTGTTGTGCGGCAATATCGAACGGCTAGGCGTACGGGTACGGGAAGGCTCGTTCGATGTCATGCTGATCCGGCCGATTCCCGCTCTCGTACAGATGTCGGCCGACCAGTTCGCGCTGCGCCGGTTGGGCCGGATCACCCAGTCAGCCGCGGTTTTCATCTGGTCGATGATCAACCTGCCCGTGCACTGGAACGCCGAGCGGATCGCGTTGGTACCGATGATGCTGGCCAGCGGAACGGTGATTTTCTGCGGGATCTTCATTCTCGGCGCCGCGTTCCAATTCGTCGCGATCGACGCCAAAGAGGTGATGAACGCCTTTACGTACGGCGGAAATTACCTGACGCAATACCCGCCGACGATTTTCGCCCGGGACCTGGTGCGGACCGCGACGCTGATCATTCCGCTCGGGTTCGTGAACTGGATGCCCACCCTGCGAATTCTCGGTCGCCCCGATCCGCTTGGCCTGCCGGAGTTTGTGCAGTTTTTCTCACCGGTGGCGGCGTTGCTGGTCGGTGCGGTGGCGGCGGTCGCCTGGCGGGCCGGAGTTCGCAGTTACCGAAGTACAGGGAGCTGATGATGATCGAGGTGGAAGACGTCGCCAAGACGTTCGTCGTACGGCAGCGGGCCGGGACGCTTCGTCGTACCCGGCGTGAGGTGAACGCGGTGGCGGACCTGTCCTTCTCGGTCGCGGCCGGGGAAATGGTCGGCTATATCGGCCCGAACGGTGCCGGCAAGTCGACCACGATCAAAATGCTCACCGGAATTCTGGTGCCCAGCCGAGGGCGATTACTGGTGGCCGGGGTTGAGCCGGCTCGTGGGCGGGTTCAGTTGGCCCGCCGGATTGGCGTGGTGTTCGGACAACGTACGACGCTGTGGTGGGATTTGCCGCTGCGCGACAGCTTTGGCCTGCTGCGGCGGATCTACCGGGTGCCGGCGCAGCGATTCAACGAAAACCTGGACCGATTTGTCGAACTGCTGGAACTGGGTTCGTTGCTGGACGTTCCGGTGCGCCAACTGTCACTGGGACAGCGGATGCGTGGCGATATCGCGGCCGCGCTGCTGCACGATCCGGACGTACTTTATCTGGACGAACCGACAATCGGGCTCGACATCATCAGCAAGGTCAAGGTGCGCGAATTCCTGCGTGAATTACGTAATGAACGCGGCACCACGGTCCTGCTGACCACACACGACCTCACCGATATCGAACAGTTGTGCTCGCGGGTGATGGTGATCGACCACGGGCGGCTGGTGTACGACGGCGGACTTTCCGGCCTGCACGAAATGGGCGAGAGTGAACGGACATTGGTGGTTGACCTGGATCGGCCGCTGCCGCCGATCGAAGCGTCCCCCGCGCGGGTCGTCCGAGTCGAGGGGCCGCGGCAGTGGCTGGCCTTTCCGGCCTCACAGAGCGCGGCACCGCTGGTGGCGCAGATCGCGGACCGGTATCCGCTGGCCGATCTGTCCATTGCGGAACCCGCGATCGAGGACGTTATCGCGCAGCTCTATCTGCGTGGGGCAACGGTCTGAGCATAGGGTCTGCTCATGCTGTCCGATCCGTTGTTGCCGTTGCTGGAATTGCCCGGGGTCCGTGCCGCGGCCGATACCGCGCGATCTTCGGTTGATTCGCTGCGCCGGCACCGGGTGCTGCGGCGGCGTAGTGCCGAGGTGAGCGCGGAGGCGGCGCTGCACGCCGCCCGGGCCTCGGCCGCGCTGGACGGTTCGGACCATCCGTTGTCGGCGGTACGCGAGGGTACGGTCACCGATCCGGCGCTGCAGGGGGCGTTGCGGGTCAATGGCGCGCTCGGCGGGCTGACCGCGACATGGCGGGTCGCGCCACCGCAGGTGCTGGCGCGGTTGCACGTATTGGCCGCGACCGATCAAAGCGACCGGCTCGGGCAGCCGGCGGCCCTGGACTCGGGTCGGTTGAGCGCGCTGGGGCACTTGGTTGTCGACGGTACGGCGGCGCCGGCGGTGGTGTTGGCTGCGGTCGTGCACGGTGAGCTGCTGGCGTTGCGGCCTTTTGCGGTAGGCAATGGCGTGGTGGCGCGGGCGGCGGCGCGGCTGACGATGATCGCGTTCGGCCTTGACCCCAAGGCGTTGTCGGTCCCCGAGGTCGGCCATCTGTCCGCTGTGGACGATTACCGGGCCGCGTTGGCGGAATACCAGACCGGGTCGCCGGCCGGCGTGGCGCATTGGCTTCGCCATTGTTGTGCCGCCGTCGAACGCGGTGCCCAGGAAGGGCTGGCGATCTGCGAGGCGGTGCAGCGCGGATGAATTTCGTGGACTCCATGCCGGTGTCCCGGCAACGGGATTTGCTTCGCCGGCTGCTTGACGTACTCGAACCGGATCCGGTGTGGCGTTGGTTCGAGCTGTCGTGCTCGTTGGCGCGCGGTGCCGGCGACGATCTGTCCGATGTGGACTGTGGCGCCGGTGCTTTGCCGCTGGAAGCTGGGCTGTCCACTGTGGAAGGCGTGGCGCGCGGGTTGGGCGACGTGGTCGACGTTATGCACCAGCCGTTCGGCGACCAGGCTCGGCATACTTTCGTACAGTATGCGGACGGGGTGCAGTTGAGCCTGGTGGTGTTTGAGGCGTCGGCGCGGCCCGGGCTGCCACCGGGGTCGGTCGCGTTGTTCGACAAGGATGGGCAATTGGCCCGGCCGTGGCAGCCCTCGGTATTCGAGGCCTCGCCTGACCAGGTTCGCGAGTGGACATTTCTCGGCTGGATCGCGCTGGCCGATTTGGCCAAGTACCTGCGGCGCGGTTCGGTGTGGGAGGCGCACGCCCGGTTGGAGGAGGCGCGCACGCAGTTACTACGGGTTTGGGCCGCCGGGCACGGCGTGGAATTCCCGTCCTACGGGCTGACGTCCATTCTGGACAGTGCGTCGGTAGACCTGCCGTCCGGAGTGGAACGTACGGTCGCCGGGCTGGAGCCTTCGGCGTTGTTGGCAGCCGCGCGGGCGTGCGCAACGTTGTTACGGCAACACGGAGTCGCATTGCCCATGGGCGCGTACGTGACAGATCTGCTGGCGCGGTAATTCGCAATTGTTTTGCATTGGTCGAACATTAAAACGAGGAACTTTCTCCATACATACGCGAACGGCGCCCTTGGGCACTGGGCGCCGTTCGGCCGGACATCAGGTTACCAAGCGTGCACCTTTAATTGTCTTACGCCGGCCGCTAAAGCAGTCCACGTAGACTTTGCCTCTCGCGGGCTGGAGACTCGCGTGGGTGCCTGATGTTCGTGGTCGGAATTCGTCCTCTCGATAGTTGAGTCGTCCTCCGTGACAACATTCTTACGCCTCATTCCGGGCGATGTGAAGAGGGTGTCCAAATTATCCGAAAGGCCAATGAGAATTACCTGCGTGTCAATTGCGCGGCTGCTGGTTGGCTTGGCTTAGGCATGATCGGATATCCGTGTGGCGTGTTTAGTTGGCCTGGCTTCGGATGCCGCGGCCGGTCTACCCGGCCCGGCCGCGGCGTCGGTTGGCGTACCAGACAAGACCGGCCGCGGCGCTGAGTCCGACCGCCGTACCCGCCAGCATCGGCCGCGCCTGACGGACAATCGACAAGCGGTTACGCAGCGACACTGGCTTGTCGAAGACCACGATCGGCCAACCCTGACCCAGCGCCTCGCGCCGCAGCGTTCGGTCGGGATTGACCGCGGTCGGGTGACCCACCACGGCCAGCATCGGAAGGTCGGTGATGGAATCGCTGTAGGCATGACATTCGCTCAAGTCATAGCCTTTTTCGTCCGCAAATTCGCGAATCGCCGTCGCCTTGTTTTCGCCGTATGCGTAAAACTCGATCTCGCCGGTGTAGACGCCGTCCTTGATCACCATGCGAGTAGCGATCACCCGGTCCACGCCGAGCATCGCCCCGATCGGCGCGACGACCTCCTCGCCGCTGCTGGAGACGATCACGACCTCGCGGCCGGCAGTCCGGTGCGCCTCGATGAGCTCGGCCGCTTCGGCGTAGATCAGCGGGTCGACGACGTCGACCAGAGTCTCCTCGACGATTTCCCGTACCTGGGCGACGTTCCACCCCGCGCAGAGCTGGGTGATCTGATCGCGCATCCGTTCCATCTGGGCCGCGTCGGCGCCGTTGCGGGCGAACACGAGCTGGGCGTAGGTGGCCTTGAGCGCGGCCCGTCGGTTGATCAGACCGCCCTGCAGAAAGGGACGGCCGAACGCCAGGGCGCTGGACTTGGCGAGGACGGTCTTGTCGAGGTCGAAAAACGCAGCGGCGTTCACCGTTCCGAGACTATCGGTTGATGATCGCAATCGGTGGTGAGACGCCGCCTATGTCGCGCTTGCGTACCCTCGTTCGACGGATCGCCTCGCGCGTGGCACGCTGCAATTACAGGACGTTTACGCCTCCCAGCTATCCGGCTCTCCGCTATCTCGGTGGCCGGGATTTGACGCGGCCCCCGCCTTCCCCCCGGCGGGGGTCGCCCCCCGTTTTGTAGCCTGATGTCCGGCCCACGGCCTCCTATTAGGTCGGTAGCTGTGAGTTAGCGCTCGTCCTGGTTCTCTACGCGCGCGGCCGGAATTGCTCATTCCTGCCGGCATTCTGCTGGCCTTTGTTGGCTAGCCCCTCTCTGGCTCGCGTGGTGCGCGGTCGTTCTCGTGGCACGGCCGACGGCTGCTGTCAAATCGCTATCCACAGCGGCAGTCGTTATCCACAACTTCCCTCTACCCCGTTCTGCGACCTGCGCCAGCGGGTGTGATCGATCCGTACGCAACCCGAGCTGCTTCAGGAGGTGTGGCATGGCAGGGGGCCGTCCACTCGTCGTCACCGCCGACGAGTCGTTACTGGATGAGGTACTGCGGCTTGCCGCGGCGGGTGGGGTCGAGGTCCAGGTCGCGCCGGATTTGTCGGCGGCACGAACCAGTTGGGCGCAGGCCCCGGTGATAGTGCTCGGCGCCGACGCGCTGCCGGCCGGTGCGGCGGCCGGTTTGCCCCGGCGAGACGGATTGGTCGTGGTGTGCCGCGACGACCCGGGAGCGGGGATCTGGCGTGCCGCCGTCGCGGTGGGCGCCGAGCAGGTGGTGTCGCTGGCCGACGGTGATTCGTTGCTGGTGCAACGGCTGGCCGATGCGGCCGAGGGGATTTCGGCCGCGGCGGAGGGCCTCGTCGTGTGCTGCATCGGTGGTTGCGGTGGCGCCGGTGCTTCGGTGTTGGCCGCTGGTCTGGCCTTGGTGGCGGCGCGGTCGCTACGTCGGTCCAGCCTGCTGGTCGACCTTGATCCGTACGGCGGCGGGCTGGATCTGGTGCTTGGCGGTGAACGCGCCGATGGTCTGCGTTGGCCGGAGTTGGGCGCGACCGCTGGCCGGCTCTCGGCCGCTTCGTTGCGGGCGGCGTTGCCGTCCGTTGCCGGTGTGACGGTGCTGTCGACCGCTCGTGATCATCCGGAAGACATCGCGGCCGAGACTGCTGGTGCCGTGCTGGCCGCGGGCCGTCGAGCCGGTGACATCGTCGTGGTTGACCTGCCCCGGGCCCCGACTCCGGCGGCACGCATCGCCCTTGAAACGGCTGACCGTGTGCTGTTGGTGGTGCCGGCCGAGGTTCGTGCCTGCGCCGCGGCGGCCTCGACCGCGGGCTGGCTCGGCCGGCTGACCGAGCGGCTGGAGCTCGTCGTGCGAACCGGGCCGCAGTCGCGGCTCACGCCGCAGACGATCGCCCGGGCGATGGGCCGGCCACTGGCTGCTTCCGCGCGCGACGAGCCCGGTCTGCTGACCTTGCTCAACCGGGGAGAACAGCCGATACGCCGGCTTCGCGGTCCGTTGGCGACGATGTGCCGCGAGTTGCTGACCGATGCGGCAGACGCGCAACCGGTCCGGTTGGCGGCCTGAGATGAGTCTGGATCCCGAGCTGGCCGACCGGGTCCGACGCCGGCTGGCTGAGTCCGGTGAGCCGGTGACGCCGGCCCGGGTCGCGGCGGTGCTGCGCGAGGAGACGCGTGGTGTCGTGGGCGACGCGGCCATGCTGGAGCTGCTGCGCGCGGCCCAGTCGGAGTTCGTCGGTGCCGGGCCGCTGGAGTTGTTGCTGCGGGATCCGGCCACGACCGACGTGCTCGTGAACGCACCGGATGAAGTTTGGGTCGATCAGGGTCGTGGGCTGCGGCGGGCGTCGGTGCGCTTCGACGACGATGCCGCGGTGCGGCGGCTGGCCCAGCGGCTCGCCTCGTCGGCCGGGCGGCGGCTGGACGATGCCCGGCCCTGGGTCGATGCCACGTTGCCGGATGGCACGCGTCTGCATGCGGTGTTGCCGCCGATCGCGGCGGACACGACGTACCTATCGCTTCGCGTGCTGCGGGCGCGGGCGTTCTCACTCCAGGAACTCGTCGATCGGGGGACGTTGACCCGGGCCTCGGCGACGATTCTGCGGCTGGTCGTGGAGGCGCGGCTCGCCTTCCTGGTGAGCGGGGGCACCGGGTCAGGCAAGACGACGTTGCTCGCGTCCCTGCTCGGCACGGTCGGTACGGGCGAGCGCATCGTGCTGGTCGAGGACGCTGGCGAGCTTCGGCCCGCCCACCCGCATGTGCTCCGGTTGGTGGCGCGGCCACCCAACGTCGAGGGCGCAGGCGAGGTGACGTTGCGCGACCTTGTGCGTCAGGCGTTGCGTATGCGCCCGGATCGCGTGGTGGTGGGCGAGGTTCGGGGCGCCGAGGTGGTGGACCTGCTGACCGCGCTCAATACCGGTCACGAGGGTGGGTGCGGCACGATCCACGCCAACGGTCCTGGTGAGCTGCCGGCCCGGCTCGAGGCATTGGGCGCGCTCGGCGGGTTGGGTGCCGACGCTCTGCACAGCCAGTTGGCCGCCGCGGTCCAGGTCGCGGTGCATCTGGTTCGCGATACGGACGGCCAGCGACGGGTGGCTGAGATCTGCGTGCTCGACCGCATCGGCGACCGGGTTGTGGTGCATACGGCCTGGCGCGACGACAGCGCCGGTCCCGGAGTCGGCCGGTTGATCGCTTTGCTGAGTGCACGTGGGATTCCGCCCGGGCGCTTGCCTGCTACCTGTCTGCTGGTCGGGGATGAGCAGTGATGGGCGCATCATGTCTGGTCTTGCTGGCGCTGGCCGTGGTGGCGATGCCGGCGCCTCGGGCCGAGGACCAGCGGCTGACGTCGCTGTTCTCGGCCCGGTCGGCGCCTCGGTTTACGTTGCCAGTGCTGCGCCGCCGGGAGCGCTGGATTCTGTTGATCGCGGGCGTGCTCGCGGTGGTTGCGCTGGCCGGTCCCGCCGCAGGCGTCGCAGCCGCGTTGGTCGGTCTGGCCGCGCTCACGACCGTGCAGTCCATGCTGGACGCGCGTGCGGCCGGCCGGGCCGAGGACGCCGTGCTCGAAGCGGTCGGGGCGTTGGCGGCCGAGCTACGGGCGGGTCTGCCGCCATCCGCCGCGTTGCGATCGGCCGCCGAGGTGGCGGACGGTCCGGTGGCGACGGTTCTGACCGAGGCAGCGTCGAGCGCGGCGTTGGGCGGGGATGCGGCCGAAGTGCTGCGGGCGGACACGCAAGCGGATGGTTTGCGGCGGGTTTCGGCGGCGTGGCAGGTGAGTTCGGTCAGCGGCGCATCGTTGGGTGATGTGCTCGACCGGGTCGAGCATGATCTGCGGGCGGATCGGGCTCACGGTCGGCGGATCGATGCCGAATTAGCTGGACCGCGGGCTACGGCGGGCCTGCTTGCCGTTCTACCGCTGCTCGGTCTTGGCCTGGGTGCGTCGATGGGTGCGCATCCGGCGCACGTATTGCTGCATACCGTTCCTGGTCAGGTGGCGCTGATCGTTGGCGCCGGGCTTGACGCACTCGGCGTCTGGTGGACGGCTCGGATCATTGCCGCTGCGCAAGGAGCAACATGAAATCCTTGACCGGCAGCTCGGAATTGACCGCGATCTTGTCGCAAGCCGGCGTCATGCGCGCCGGCGTACCCAGGCGGCCATCAACTCTGCGGTCTTTGTCGGCGCTCGAACCGGGGTCCGCGTTCGCACCGCTCCCGGCCCTCGGACCGCACCATCGGCTGAAATTACCGCCTGCGCTGGATTTGCCATGTGTCCTCGAGCTGACGCTAATTCTTGACGTACGCCGCGTCCTCCCATTCACGTCGGCCCTTGAATGGAAGTTCGCGCTCTTGCTGGGCCACGTGCCGAAATCCGTGCTTGCCCTGCTCGAAGCTCAACTCCAGCTGAAAATGCCGCATGTCCGTAAGTCCCGGTCCGTATCCGCGCGTAACAAAGCATTCGGAGCGCCGCACGTATTCGAAATTCCGTCTGAATTGGAATTACTGACGCGATTCGGCTCAGTCCCATGCTGATTGCCATGCTTATGGCGGGCCTTGCGATGCTGACCTGGCCGGTCCGCACCGGCGGCGAGGTTGCCGCCACACGAGTTACCGATATCCTGCCGCGCGATCCCGAGCCCACCCAGATATGCGCGAGTAAGGCGCAGACCAGAAATCTGCCCCGCCTGGTGGCGATCCTGGCCGGCCTGGCGATCGTAGTGCTGTTTACCTCAATTGTTGGCGTTATTGCCGGCGTTGCCGTGGCATTCGGACTGGACAAGGCACTGCATCGTCTCGAACCAGCCGCGGCACGCCGCATTCGGCTGGATCGGCAGCGTGCTTTGCCAGGAGTGTTGGACCTGCTGGCTGTGGCATTACGGGCCGGAATGCCGCTCGATAGGGCAATCGACATCGTGGCGGATGCTTCGCAAAGTCCGCTCAGCGCTGATTTGCGCGGCGTCGCATCCAGCAGCCGCCTCGGCTCCCCGGCTGCATTGGCATGGGCGCCCTTTGCCGATGACCCGGTCTGGGGACCGGTTGCCCGCGCTATCTGGCGCTCCGCAACGAGCGGCAGCGCCATCGCCGTAACGTTTGAGCGCCTGGCTCAGGATCGGCGGGACGACAGTGTCCATCGTGCCGAGTCCGCGGTCCGGCGAGCTGCGGTTCTGGCCATGGCGCCGCTGGGCCTGTGTTTTCTGCCAGCATTCATTTGCGTAGGGGTGGTCCCGGTGGTCGTGGGTCTCCTCACTAACGCGCTGCAGTGAGTCCAGGTCGCCAACAGAAGCGGCCGGTCGCCGTACCGAAATGGTTTTGGCGCGCATAGCGGTGCTCGGGCCCCTCCCCTCCTGACGGGGTTGGCCTTACCGGTTCGCG
Source organism: Mycobacteriales bacterium (assembly GCA_040414495.1). Classification (GTDB taxonomy): domain Bacteria; phylum Actinomycetota; class Actinomycetes; order Mycobacteriales; family QHCD01; genus DATAVB01. Next base: position 28,116 of record JBEDUI010000190.1, on the reverse strand, counting down.
CGAAGCCATCGAATTTGGCTAAATCCCCTTGTCGCTGCTCAGGCCTGGCCCGAGCACGCCCAGTTTTTCGCCCTGCGAGGGCCGCTCAACTGAGCCGGAATTCTCCGGCTTGGTCGATTAGCCGATGGCGTTCGGAGGAATTCCGGCAAGCTGCGCCCTCGCGCAGTCCATTCGCCGTCGGACCATTGCGGCGTATCTCTGATTCAGATCCTCGGCCGCCATAGCACATGGGTGTGACAAAACCGAACAGCTATCCACAGCGGGGTTTCCTGTCCACAACTTCGCTGGGCGACCTGTTGGGGTCTGCCATTTGCGGGGATTGTTGATGCATCCCGGCTGGTTCGGTCGGATCCAACAACAATTGGGGTCGTCATGATGAATGTTCTGCGCCGCGCGGCATCTTCGGTGCGTAATGCCGCAGCTTCGGTGTGCGGTCGGATCCTCGGCCGCGACGACGGTATGAGCACCGCTGAATACGCCGTAGGCACGGTTGCCGCGGTTGCTTTCGCGGTGGTGCTCTACAGGGTCGTGAACAGTTCGGCCGTGTCGAGTGCGCTCAGCAAGATTATTCAATCCGCATTGTCCGTCAGCCTATGAGGGCCCGATCCACACTCCGAACGGATTCTGGCATGGTGACCGCGGAAATCGCCGTGGCGATGCCGGTGCTCGTGGTCATGCTCGCCGCCGCATTGACCGCGGTGTCGGTGATCGGCGGGCAGATGCGGTGCGTTGACGCTGCGCGCGAAGCCGCCCGAGCCCTGGCTCGCGGCGACTCGATGAGCTCGGCTCGTTCGCTTGCCCTGGCGGCCGGTCCGCGCGGGGCGAAGTTGACGGCGACGGTTGAGGAGACTCAGGTTCGAGCAGACGTCCGGTCCCGAATTGATCCGGTTGGCCTGCTACCCGCATTTACGGTGTCCGCGGAGGCCGTGGCATCGCCCGAGCCAGGTTCCGGTGAGCCGTGAGTACGAGCTACGCCACGACTGTCCGATGTGGAGCGGGCCCGATCCCGGAGGTTGATCGGTCCGGCCAATCGGGACCGTTGGCAGGGACCACCGGCCTCAAAGACGATCGAGGCAGCGGTGCGTTGTGGTTGCTGGTTATCTCGCTGGTGGTGGTGTTCGCCGGCGCATTCACGTCGGTACGTGCATTGGCGGCGTTGGCGCGGCATCGCGCCGAATCAGCCGCGGATTTCGCAGCATTGGCCGGCGCGATCCACGCTGTTGAAGGTGATTCCGAGGCATGTGGTGCGGCCCGCTCAATGGCCGCCGCGAATTCCGCCGAACTGTCCACTTGCACCCTGAGCGGCTCGGTGGTGACCGTCACCGTGAGTTGTCCATTGAGCGGCGGACTGACTCGCTGGCACGCGCACGCGGCTGCTCGCGCCGGCCCCGCGCCATAACGCGTATCGAGGAGGTTGTCAGCTCTTTGACTTGTCCGAGGTGCCAGTGCCGCCAATGTCGCCGAACTGGCTTTGACCGAGCGTCGTGTTCAGATCCGGGAAAGTGCTGGAAAAGTCGATCGTGCCAGCAGTGAGCTGGTCCTTCTGCTTGGCCAGCTGCTTCTGTTCCTTGCGGCGCCGGCGGCTCCGGCGGAGGCCACCGACGAAGGCCACCACGCCGACCACCGCGATAACGGTGGTGATCATGCCGGCAATAAAGATGGTGCCGGTGGACACGGTCATATGGACGGTGCCCCACAGGTCGAGCCGCGCGTGGGGAGCGGTACCGGTGACGGCAGCGGCAATGGCCGCAAGGGCAATGAGAACGAGTACGGCTCCGACGATGACCATCCGTACCTCCAGGACCGGCTGGCGACACCTTCAGCATGACATCGATGAGCGGTATGAGCACGCGGCCGCACGGCTAAGGCGACGGTTTGCGTAGATCCGCCAGTACGACATCGAGAAGGCGTACCGCACCGGCCTTGTCGAGGGGTTCGTTGCCGTTCCCGCATTTCGGTGACTGCACACAGGAGGGACACCCTGATTCGCATTCGCAAGCCGCGACCGCGTCCCTGGTCGCTGCCAACCAGGTCACCACCGCGTCGTACCCACGGTCGGCAAACCCAGCCCCACCGGGATGGCCGTCATAGACGAACACCGTCGCCAGACCGGTGTCCTCATGCAACGCGGTCGATACGCCGCCGATGTCCCAGCGGTCGCAGGTCGCAACCAGCGGCAGCATTCCGATCGCGGCGTGCTCGGCGGCGTGAGCCGCGCCGGGAACGTCCGCCGGCACCAGGTTCGCCTGCGCCAGGGCCGAGTCGGACACCGTGTACCAGACCGCACGAGTACGCAACTGGCGCGCTGGCAGCTCGAGTGGAGTCTCGTCCATTACCTCGCCCGAGGGCGCTCGCCGGCGCAGATAGGAGACGACCTGGTTGGTCACATCGACGACGCCGAGGTGCACGGCGATGTCACCGTGGCGACGGCTGCGCATCGTCTCGACGATCCGAATGTCGGTGACGTCGCGGGCCTGGGTCGACCAGTCCGTCTCCTCGGCATGCACCAGTGCCACGCCATCGTCCAGATCAAGGCTGTCCACCAGATAGGAGGCGCCCCGATGCAGGTAGACCGCGCCTTGGTGCACGCTGCTGTGCGCCGCATCGGCGTCCACCGTGCCCAACAGTCGACCGGTCCCGCTCTCGACTACGCCGACCGGCTGTCCACCGGTGCCGCGGATGTCGACGGCGGGGCGATTACGTGATGTCCAGTACCAGCCGGTCGGCCGGTGTCGGAGCAGGCCCCGTCGCACGAGGTCGGCGAGCAGCGCCGGCGCGCCCACTCCGAACAGCGGGATGTCCGCGTCGGTCAACGGCAATTCCGACGCGGCGCACATCAGCTGTGGTCCGAGAACATGCGGGTTATCCGGGTCGAGCACGGTGGCCTCGACCGGCCGACCAAAGATCGCTTCGGGATGGTGCACCAGGTAGGTGTCGAGCGGATCATCGCGAGCCACGAAGACGGCCAGTGCATCCTGCCCCGATCGACCAGCCCGCCCGGCCTGCTGCCACAACGACGCGATCGTGCCCGGGAAACCGGCGAGCACCACCGCGTCCAGCCCGCTGATGTCCACGCCGAGTTCGAGGGCGTTGGTGGCGGCGACGCCGAGCAGCGATCCGTCGGAGAGCGCCTTCTCCAGGGCTCGGCGCTCCTCGGGCAGGTAGCCGCCGCGGTACGACGCGACCCGGGTCGCCAGTTCGGGCGCGCTTTGGGCGAGCTCACGTTCGGCCGCCAACGCGACGACCTCCGCGCCGCGACGGGACCGGACAAACGTCAGGGTGCGGGCGCCTTCGACGACGAGGTCGGCCAGCAGGCGGGCCGCTTCGGTGCTGGCCGCTCGCCTGACCGGCGCGCCGTTCTCGCCCGTCAACGGCAGCAGCGGCGGTTCCCACAGGGCGAAGGACAGGCCGCCGCGCGGCGACGCGTCATCGGTGACCTCCTCAACGGGGAGGCCGACCAGCCGGGTCGCGGACACGGCCGGGTCCCCGACCGTCGCGGACGCCAGCACGAATACCGGATTTGCGCCGTATTTGGCGCAGATACGGCGCAACCGGCGCAGCACGTGCGCCACATGGGAGCCGAAGACGCCGCGGTACCCGTGGCATTCGTCGACCACCACGAAGGACAGCCGACGCAGAAAGGACGACCAGCGCGTATGTGCAGGAAGAATGCCGCCATGCAGCATGTCCGGGTTGCTGAAGACCAGCCGCCCGTGGGCTCGGACCCAGTCGCGTTCCTCCCGCGGCGTGTCACCGTCGTAGGCGGCCGACCGGATGTCGGGCAAGGCCAGAGACCGGATCGCGCGCAGTTGGTCGGCCGCCAAGGCCTTGGTCGGCGACAGGTACAGGGCGGTCGCTCGCGGATCGGTCATCAGCCGGGCGAGCACGGGCAGCTGGTAGGCCAACGACTTACCCGACGCGGTGCCGGTGGCGATCACAACCGACTGACCGTCCCACGCCAGCGACGCTGCCCGTTCCTGGTGCTCCCACGGCGCTTCAATGCCGCGCGCGGTCAACCGGTCGGAGAGCAGTTCGGGCACCCAGTCCGGCCATTTGGTTGGTTGTCCCGCTCGTGGGGCAACGTGTTCGACGTGGGTGATCGGCCCGTCGCCGACCGCCGAAGCGGCGAGCACTCGATCGAGCAGATCCCGCCCCCGGGGAGAAGTCGACGCGCGCACGTAGCTCACTCTTGCACGAACCACCGATAAGGCGGCCGACATGGCACTCGTTTCCACGCATGGCCGGCCCGGACAACCGGACAGAACGTGCGCGGCGGGACGTTGCGAGCAGGACAGAACACGGCCCGGTCAACACCACACAATTTTCGATGGCCCATTGCCCCGGCAGGACACCGCCAACTGCGCACGCCACAATGACCGGGTGACAGGCCGGCCGAGGAGCCGGCGACGGAACTGCTCACGCGTCGTGGCCGATTGGAGCGGTAGCGCCGACCGGACCGACCGTGACCGAGAGGACAAGGAGGCCCTCCCGTGGAGCTCTCCCTTCGAGACCGTAGCGACATAACGGCTGGTGTCGCCGTTCTCGAGGTCGGCGGCGAGGTCGACGCGTACTCGGCCCCCAAGCTGCACGAGCGGATCGACGAGATTGTCGAGGCCGGCCAACGTCACCTGGTTGTCGACCTCGGCGGTGTCGATTTCATCGACTCGACCGGCCTGGGGGTGTTGGTCAGCGGTCATAACAAGGCACGGGAGGTCGGCGGGCGTCTCGACCTCGTTTGCAACCTTGATCGGATCATCAAGCTGATGCGGATCACCGGCCTGGACGACGTATTCGTTATCCACTCTTCTGTCGACGAAGCCGTGAACAGCAAAAACCCTTAGCAGAACGTAACAATTCGCCACGTAAAGGTATATGGGCCGATCCACTGTTGACAGTTACGAACACAGTCAGCTGTGAAAAGGCCTAGAGTGACACTGAGAGTGAGCGAGGAGCGGGCATTCTCGACACGCCCGCGACCCCGGCGTTCGTATAAGCGTTGTATTCCTCTACACTCCCGGCACCACGCGCCACGTTCGCGTGTTACCGCTCCGTGCCCTGAACGACGCGTTCGCCTGCCGGGTGCGGAATTCACACCGGCTTGGAGGACGTATGCCCCGCCCGTACCTCGCCGACGCTGCGAAGATCGGTGGCGGCGATTACGGTTTCGTCGTCGTCATCCTGATCATTGCGCTGGCAGCGCTCGGCCTCGCGTATTACCTATTCAAAGAGGTCGGCGGCGCCAGCCAGGGCACGCCGCGCATGCAGGAGATAGCGAAGGCGGTCCAGGAAGGCGCCTCGGCCTATTTGTCTCGTCAGTTCCGGACGTTGAGCGTCTTCGCGATCATCGTCTTCATTTTGATGCTTATCCTGCCGGTCAACGAAGGTGGCTGGACCGTCCGAATTGGACGCGCGCTCTTCTTTCTTGTCGGTGCGGCATTTTCCGCGACAGTGGGATTCTTTGGCATGACGCTCGCTACCCGGGCCAATGTCCGGGTCGCTGCCGCCGCGCGTGAAGGCGGCGTGCAGAACGGATTCAAGATCGCGTTCCGCACCGGCGGTGTCTGCGGCATGTTGACCGTCGGTCTTGGTCTGCTCGGTGCTGGTCTGGTTTTGCTGATCTTCAACCAGAACGCACCGACCGTGCTCGAAGGCTTTGGTTTCGGCGGCGCGCTGCTGGCGATGTTCATGCGGGTCGGCGGCGGCATCTTCACCAAGGCCGCCGACGTCGGCGCCGACCTGGTCGGCAAGGTCGAGGCGGGCATCCCCGAGGACGACCCACGGAACGCGGCCACGATCGCGGACAACGTCGGCGACAACGTTGGTGACTGCGCCGGCATGGCGGCCGACCTGTTCGAGTCGTACGCCGTGACCCTGGTCGCCGCGTTGATCCTGGGCCACGTGGCCTTCGGCGCCAAGGGTCTGGTCTTCCCGCTGATCGTCGGCGGGATCGGCATCATCAGCTCGATGGTCGGCATCTTCGCCACCCGACTGCGGCCCACCGACCGGTCCGGCCTGGTCCCGATCAACCGCGGCTTCTTCATTTCCGCGACCACCTCGCTCGTCCTGGTCGCGATCGCCGCGTTCACCTACCTGCCCGGCTCGTTCAACTCGCTACGGGCGGGCACCAGCCAGCTGTTCGGCCTGACCGTGAGCGACCGGCCCACCGGGGACCCGGCCGTGATCGCGTTCCTCGCGGTGCTCATCGGCATCGTCCTGGCCTCCGCGATCCAGCAGCTGACCGGCTTTTTCACCGACACCGCCCGCAAGCCGACCAAGGACGTCGCGCGCACGTCGTTGACCGGTTCGGCGACCGTCATCCTCTCGGGCGTCTCGTTGGGTCTGGAGTCGGCGGTCTACTCGGCTCTGCTGCTCGGCGCCGGCGTCTACCTGGCCTTCCTGCTCGGCGGCGGCTCGATCACGCTGTCGTTGTTCGCGGTCGCGCTCGCCGGCTGCGGTCTGCTCACCACCGCCGGCGTGATCGTGTCGATGGATACGTTCGGCCCAGTCAGCGACAACGCCCAGGGCATCGCGGAAATGTCCGGCGACGTCGACGGCGCTGGCGCCCAGGCGCTGACCGACCTCGACGCGGTCGGCAACACCACCAAGGCGATCACCAAGGGCATTGCGATCGCCACCGCCGTACTCGCCGCGACCGCCCTGTTCGGTTCGTTCCAGACCGCGGTCAGTCAGGCCATCGACACGGCCAACGCGTCACGGCCGAGCCGGGAGACGTTGCTCTCGTTGGGCACGGCGGTGTTCCAGCCCAACGTGTTGGTCGGCCTGATATTCGGTGCCGCCGTCGTGTTCTTCTTTTCCGGGCTGGCGATCAACGCGGTATCCCGCGCGGCCAGTCGGGTGGTCTTCGAGGTACGCGAGCAGTTCCGTACCAAGCCCGGGATCATGGACGGTACCGAGAAGCCCGAGTACGGCCGGGTCGTCGACATCTGTACCCGTGACTCGCTGCGGGAGTTGGCGACGCCAGGTCTGCTCGCGGTCCTCGCGCCGGTTGCCACCGGATTCCTGTTCGGCACGGGGCCGTTGGCCGGCTACCTGGCCGGTGCGATCGGCGCCGGCGTGCTGATGGCGATCTTCCTCGCCAACTCCGGTGGTGCGTGGGACAACGCCAAGAAGATCGTCGAGGACGGTCAGTACGGCGGCAAGGGCAGTGATTCGCACGAGGCGACGATCATCGGCGACACCGTTGGGGACCCGTTCAAGGACACCGCGGGTCCCGCGCTGAACCCGCTGATCAAGGTGATGAACCTGGTCGCCGTGCTGATTGCTCCGGCAATCGTGAAGCTCTCGATTGGTCAGGACGCCAGTATTGCCGTCCGGGTCATTATCGCGGTGCTCGCGATCGCGATCATTGCCGGCGCGGTCGTCATCTCCAAGCGCCGCGTTGTTGCGGTCGGCGCGGCTCCGGAACAGGCCCGTATCGAGGCCTGAGTACGAAACGCGAAACGGCGCTCCGACTTTCCGGTCGGGGCGCCGTTTGCGTTTATCGGCGTATGTACAGTGTGGACATTCATTGCTATCCACAGTGGATTATTGACCGAAAATACGGCTCAGGCTGGTACGCCGCCGGGAAATACGAGCACCTTGCTGGCCGGGTTTTCGCCCTTGGCCAGACCGGTAAACGTCTCGGGGGCAGCGTCCCATCCGACCCGGCCCTCGATCAGCCGGGCCAGCTCCGGCGGCGCCGTGCCGACCCATTCCGCGGTCTGCCGGAATTCCTCGTCGGTGTATGAGTACGAGCCGACGATGCTGCGTTCCTCCACGCTTACCGAGTACGCGGCGACTTCGAGGTTCGGTTGCTGCATGCCGACCAGCACAACCCGCGACGAAGGCGCCGAAACCCGCAGCGCGTCGGCGATCGAGCGGCCCGACCCGACCGCGTCGACCACAAGCGTTGGCGGCTCGGCCAGATCGTCCAACGCCGCCGGTTCGATCGCGTTGATGCCCAGCTCAGCCAGCAGGGTGCGGCGCCGCGCGTCCGGCTCGCTGACCGTGAGCTGGCGGGCCCGCAGCCGTCGCGCCGCCAGCGCGGCCGACTGACCAATCGGGCCACCGCCGATGATCAGCACCGCATCCTCGTCGTTGCAGTGCCCGCGGGCGAGGGCGTGGAAGCCGACCGACAGCGGCTCGACCAGCGCCCCGTACTCCTCGGGCAGGCTGTCCGGCAGCCGCACGATATTGCGGGCCGGGGCCAGCATCAGGTCGGCGAAGGCGGAGCTGAGCTCGGGGGCTACGCCGATGACCCGGCTGTTGGTGCACCGGCCGCTGCGCTGACCGCGGCAGACTTCGCATTGTCCACAGATCACGATCGGGTTGACCGTGACCAGCGACCCGGCGGCCAGGTCGGCCGAGACCGCGTCGCCCAGCGAGCGGATGCGCCCGACCGTCTCGTGCCCCATGACCTGGCCCGGGTGGCGCCGGCCGTTCTCTCCGGTGAAGCCGTGAATATCGGAGCCACAAATGCCGGTCGCGAGAATCTCCACCAGAACCTCGTCCGAACCGGGCTGGGGGTCGGGGCGTTCTTCGACGCGGATGTCCCATGGGCCGTGGAAAACCAATGCTCGCATTCTCCGTACTGTGCCGGGTTTTCCGCTGCGGCGGAACGATTCGCCGATACCGGTCGTGATAGTGATCCCGGCCGGGGTTCTGCGGCGATGTGGCGTCGAGGATCGCGTGCGGCCCGGCATCGGGATCGCGTACGGCCAGTGGTTGGCAGCGTCGCGTCGGATCGCGTACGGCCGGCGGTTGCGTCGGGGCAGTCGTGTCAGCAGTTGCCCGTACGCTGCAGACGTGTCCGACCAGCTCTCCCTGTTCGCCGGCGATCCGGCCGGTCCCAGCCTGCACGACTTACAGGGTTTATTGGTCGGCCCGGGGCAGGCGGTCCGGCGGCGGGGAACGGCGCGGCTGTCGGTGATCGTGGCGGCGCGGTGGCGGGCGGATGCTCTGCTGGCCGAGTTCGCCGCCCGGCAGTTGCCCGGTGACCAGTCAGAGGCCGACGGCGACGGGATCGTCGTACGGACCGAGTTCAGCCGTGAGCTGGCCGGGCTGGCCGACCGCTGGCTGCGCGGCGCGGTCAAGTCGCCGCCGGCCGGGTGCACGCTCGGGGCCGGCAGCCTACGGCTGTGGGCGATCGCGGCCGGCGCGAACAGCGTTCCGGCGAGCCGGAAGGGCGAGGGCCCGCCGGACGGGTCGCCAGACGATGGATCGCCGGAAGCCGCTGCGAACAGCGGTTTTCTGCTGCGCCTCGGACACACCGATCGGCCGGCGTACCCGACCATCGGCAAGTTGCTCGACCAGGTCGGCGTGCCCGGAACGTACGTCGGGGTGCGCGCGGGCGGCCCGGCCTACCGGATCACCGGGCGGCGCCGGCTCGCGGTCCTGCGGGCGTACCTCGGCGAGCCGCCGCCCGGCGCCGACGGCTGGCCCGACCCCGGCCACTAATCCGACCGGGGCCAGCGACAAACGAGCCGACTAGAGCAGCTCGGGCGTCAGGTCCGGATCGCCCATATCCGGGTCGAACGGGAACAGCGGCCGACGCACCCCGTGATGTCCCAACCGCACCAGATCCTGGTCGACACCGCCGGGGGTGAGGCCGAGCATCCAGTCCTCGGCCAGGTCGTACAGCTCCGGCTCCAGGTACCCGATCTTCACGATCACCAGATCCGTAGCAGCAGGGTCGAGGCCGAGCCGCGTGAAGTCGGCGATGCGGTGATACGGCTTGCGGCGCGACGTCAGGATCGCGTGCAACCCGCCCACCTTCACCACCGCGATAGTGCCGCCGACCGGGTCTTCAGAAATCGAGAACACGGTCCCATTCACCAGCACCGGGCCGGAGGGACCGGAGTCGATCTTGCCGCCGGCCTCGACCGAGACCGATGCCCCGACCCCGGCCTCGACGCAGGCCGCCACCGCGGCGGCATCGACGATGCTGGCGTGGATCGCGGTCGCCTCCCCGGAGGTCAACGCCGGGACCTTGAGCAGCGAGCCCAGGGTCCACGAGACGTCGTCGGCGCCGCCGGCGGTCGGGTTGTCGCCCGAGTCGCTGATAAAGAACGGACGGGCCGAACTGGCCAGCCCGGCCGCGACGCATTCGTCCAGGCTTGCGGCCGGGGCGACGAACGCGAACTCCGAGCGGGCCTGCCAATACAGCTGCGCCAGCTCGGTCGCCCGTTCCCGGGCCAGCGCGGCGTCGTCGCCGGTCACCACGACCGCGGCCCGGCAGCGCGGCTCATCGGCCCACGCGTAGCCGACCCACACCGCCGCGTCCAGTACGCCCGGCTCATCGGCGATCTCGGCGACCCGCTTGTAGATCGAGGCGGCCGGCTCGATCCGGGTCGATGTCTTCTCGCCCGGCAACAGCACCGGCACCTGCACCCACGCCTTGGCCGGCCGAGCCGAACCAAGACGTTCGACCAGATTGCGGGCCGCCCGTTCGCGGCTTTCGGCGGCGTCCTCGTGCGGCGCCATCCGGTAACAGGTGATCAGGTCGACGGTGCTGGCCAATTCGCGCGAAACGTTGCCGTGCAGGTCCATCGACGTCGAGATCAGCACGTCCGGTCCGACCACGGCCCGGATCCGCCGGGCCAGGTCCGCTTCGGCGTCCTGCCGGCCGACCACGCTCATCGCGCCGTGGATGTCGAAGAACAGGCCGTCCAGCGGCCCGGCCTCGCCCAGCCGCGTGATGATCTCGGCCGAGAGGTCGTCATACACCTCCGGCAGCACCGCGCCACCAGGCAGCGACCGCGCATGCAGCAGCGGCACCCATTCCACCTCGGCGGCCCACGGGTCACTCATCCATTCGTAGCGCTGCAACAACTCAGCCCCACGGCGTACGTCGAAATCCGCCAAAGCGGTGCGATGCGGGGAGAAAGTACTGGATTCAATGGCGATGCCGGCGATGCCGATGCGGGGGGTCATGCAGACAACCTGCCACAATGCCCGGGTGTCTGGGCGCCCGAACTTTGAGATCTGTGTCGACAGCGTGGCCGGCGTCCGGGTGGCCCGGGATGCCGGGGCTGACCGGGTCGAGTTGTGTTCGGACTTGGTCGAGGGCGGCATCACGCCCAGCCTCGGGCTGATCGAGGCCGCGGTCGCTGCCGCCGGTCCGGTCAAGGTGCAGGTGTTGGTACGGCCGCGCGGTGGTGACTTCGTCTACGGTCCGGATGAGGCCGAGGTGATGCTGCGGGACGTGGACGCGGCCGCGGCGGCCGGCGCGGCCGGCATCGTCAGCGGCGCGCTCACAGCCGACGGCGCCGTCGACGCGGAGCTGACTGGCGGACTCAGGACCCGGTCGCAGCTGCCGATGACGTTTCACCGGGCCTTCGATGTCACGGCCGATCCGGCCCAAGCGCTGGAGACGTTGATCAAGCTGGACGTACACCGGGTCCTGACCTCAGGCCAGCAGGCCAGCGCGGCCGAAGGCGCGGATCTCATCGCCGCGCTGCACCGGCAGGCGGCCGGCCGGATCGTGATTATGGCCGGCGGCGGGATCACGGAGCGCAACGTAGGTCGGCTGCGCGCTGTCACCGGCGTCGGCGAGCTGCACTTCTCCGGGTCGGCGCCGGCCCCCGGGTCCGGTTCGCGACATGACGCGAAATTTTCGTTCGGCGGAAGTCCAGACGGGACGATCTTGGTCACCTCGGCCGCGAAGGTCGCCGCGATCATGGCGGCCGCAGTGTCGGCTCCCTGATCGGCTGCCATCTGGCGTCAGAGGCGTACTCTCTCGGGTTGGCACGCCGTTTCGGTTACTCTTCGCGCACGCAGCGTGACTTCGGCCACAACGCGCTGTATTCATCTGCGGCCGGGGTTAGAACTGGGCGGCATTGCCGTACAGGAAGCATCCGCCGGGGGTATGCGTTTGCGGGAGGCCCCACCGTCGCCGCACACTGCGAGCGGCCAAACCGATAGAACAGCAGGAGCACTGTGACCGACACAGCCACACAAGCGGAGCCCGAAAGCCAGCCGACGGCTGGCGGCAAGCGGCGAGCGACACGCACCCGCAACGGCGCACGCGGTGGCGGAGTCAACCTGGTGATCGTCGAGTCGCCCCACAAGGCGCAGATGATCTCCTCATTTCTAGGCTCGGACTATGTAGTCGAGTCCAGCGTCGGGCACATCCGTGACCTGCCGCGCAATGCGGCCGACATTCCGGCCAAATACAAAGGACAGTCCTGGGCCCGGCTCGGCGTCAACGTCGACGAGGGCTTCGAGCCGATCTACGTCATCAGCCCGGACCGCAAGCAACAGGTCGCCCGGCTCAAGGAACTACTCAAGGACGCCCGCCAGGTCTACCTCGCCACAGATGAGGACCGCGAGGGCGAGGCCATCGCCTGGCATCTGATCCAGACGTTGAAGCCGACCGTGCCGGTGCGCCGGATGGTCTTCCACGAGATCACGCCGCGGGCGATCCAGGAGGCGGTAGCCAACCCGCGGGACCTGGACGAATCGCTCGTCGACGCGCAGGAGACCCGGCGGATCCTCGACCGGTTGTACGGGTACGAGGTCAGCCCGGTGCTGTGGAAAAAGGTCATGCCCAGGCTGTCGGCCGGCCGGGTGCAGTCGGTCTTCACCCGGCTCGTGGTCGAACGGGAACGGGCCCGGCTGCGGTTCGTACCGGCCGGCTACTGGGACGTCGAGGGCGTCTTCGACACCGGCAAGCAGGCCACTGCCACCGAGCCGGCGACCCTGACCGCCACGTTGGTGTCGCTCGACGGGCGTCGGCTCGCGACCGGTCGGGACTTCGACCCGGACACCGGCCAGGCCCGAAATGATGTCCTGCAGCTGGATGAGGCGTCGGCGAACCGGGTAGCCGAGACGCTGACCGGCGGCGATTTCGCGATCACCCGGGTCGAAGAACGGCCGTACACCCGCCGCCCGTACCCCCCGTTCATCACCTCGACCCTGCAGCAGGAAGCCGGCCGCAAGCTGCGGTTCTCCGCGCAACGGGCCATGTCGATCGCGCAGCGGCTGTACGAAGGCGGCTACATCACGTACATGCGTACCGACTCGACGAACCTCTCCGAGACGGCGTTGAGCGCCGCCCGGAGCCAGGCCCGCGAGCTGTACGGATCGGAGTACGTGCCGGACAAGCCCCGCGTTTACACCCGTAAGGTCAAGAACGCCCAGGAGGCGCACGAGGCGATCCGCCCGGCCGGCGACAACTTCCGTACTCCCGGCCAGGTGGCGCGCGAGCTGTCGTCGGACGAATTCCGGTTGTACGAGTTGATCTGGCAGCGCACGGTCGCCTCGCAGATGGCCGACGCGCGCGGTTTCCGTACGTCGATCCGGTTGCTGTCCGGTCAGGCCGTGGCCGAACTGGGTCGCGCGGAATTCTCCGTGAGCGGCCAGACGATCACGTTCCCCGGATTCCTCCGGGCATACGTCGAGCACGGCGACGACGAGAACGCGGAGCGGCCGGACGCCGAGCGGCGGCTGCCGCGGGTGGCCGAGGGCGACGCGCTGACCGGCACCGACATGACGCCGAACGGGCACACGACCAGCCCGCCGGCCCGCTACACCGAGCCGAGTCTGGTCAAGGCGCTGGAGGAGTTGGGCATCGGCCGCCCGTCGACGTACGCCTCGCACCTGGAGAACATCAAGGACCGCGGCTACGTCTGGATGAAGGGCTCCGCACTGGTCCCGACCTGGGTCGCGTTCGCGGTCGTCGGGCTGCTGGAGAAGTACTTCACCCGACTGGTCGACTACGACTTCACCGCGTCGATGGAGGACGACCTCGACGGGATCGCGGCCGGCGAGCAGCCCGGCGTCGACTGGCTGACCCGGTTCTACTTCGGTTCGGCGGCCGGGCAGGAGGGCGGCATAGCCCGAGCCGGTGGCCTGAAGAAACTCGTCGCCGAGCGGTTGGCCGAGATCGATGCGCGCGGGGTGAACTCGATTCCGCTGCGTGACGGTGTCGTCGTGCGGGTCGGCCGGTACGGTCCGTATCTGCAGCAGGGCGAGGACGGGCCACGGGCCTCGATCCCGGAGGACATCGCGCCGGACGAGCTGACCGACGAGAAGATCGAGGAGCTACTCAACGCACCGTCCGAGGACCGGGTGCTGGGTCAACATCCGGAGTCCGGGCTGGACGTGATCGCCAAGAACGGGCGGTACGGGCCGTACATCACGGTGGCGCTGCCGGAAGGCTCGAAGGAGAAGCCGCCCTCGGCCAGCCTGTTCAAGACGATGTCGCTGGAAACCGTGGGGCTTGAGGATGCGCTCAAGTTGCTGTCCCTGCCGCGAGTACTGGGCAAGGACGCCGAGGGCGAGGAGATCACCGCGCAGAACGGCCGCTACGGGCCGTACGTGAAGAAGGGCAAGGAGTCCCGGTCGCTGGAGTCCGAGGATCAGCTGTTCACGGTGACCTTGGAAGAGGCCGAAAAACTGTTGGCCGCGCCGAAGCAGCGGGGTCGGCGGGCGGCCGCCGCGCCGCCGCTGCGTGAGCTCGGCGACGACCCGGAGACCGGCAAGCCGATGGTGCTCAAGGACGGCCGGTTCGGCCCGTACGTCACCGACGGCGAGACCAACGCCAGCCTGCGTAAGGGCGACGAGGTCGAGTCGATCACGGTCGAGCGCGCGGCCGAGTTGCTGGCCGATCGTCGCGCCCGCGGCCCGGCCCCGAAGAAACGGGCCGCGAAAAAGGCGCCGGCGAAGAAAGCCACGAAATCAACTCGTAGCCGCGCTAAAACGTAACCATTTCCGAAACGGAAAGATGAACGGCCGGACCGTATGGCGGTCCGGCCGTCTCATTCTGAGAAAAGCGTTGTCTAAAGGGGCTATCGTCTATTTCCCTGGCACACGGGCGTTAGTGCCCTTACTGGTCGTGGCGGATTCGACATCTCAATCGGGGGCGGATCCGCTCACGATCACATAATTACGAAGTGGTGATCCCGTATTCGTGGATCTTCCGGTAGATCGTGGCGCGAGACATTCCCAGGGCTGAGGCGGCCGCGGCCTTGCTGCCGGAGGCGTCGATGAGCGCGCGCACGATGGCGTCGCGTTGCATCGCCTCCAACGGCGTGAGCACCCGGCGCGCGGTGGCCCGGCATGAGGGCGGCAGGTCCTCGGGGCCGATGGCGCCCGAGCGGCGCCGCATGCAGACGTCCCGCAACACGTCGACCAGCTGCCGGACATTGCCCGGCCAGTCCGCCCGCATTAACAGCCGCAGCGCCTCGGGTGAGCAGGTCAGCGCATCGCCGTGGGTGAGCCGGATCAGCAGGAACGGCACCAGCTCGCGCATGTCCTCCAAGTGGTGCCGCAGCGGCGGTACCTGGACCGAGCGCGGGAACCGGCGCAGCACCTCGCCCAACGCCTCGGCGTCCGGGCCATCGGAGGCGGTGCTGTCGAGAGTGGCCACCACCCAGGGACCTTCCTGTGGTCGGTACTGGCCGAGGATGGCGGCCGCCGCTTCGGCCGTGGCCGCGTCCAGGCAGCTGACGTGCCGCAGGATCAGCGTGCCGGTGTGGTTGTCCAGCTCGGTCCGTAGCTCGGTCAGCCACATCGTCGGGTTGATCTCGCGCGGGCATTCGAGCACGCGCAGGTGGTCCTGCGGGTTGTGCCGCTGCTGGACCGCACGGGCCAACGCCAGCTTGCCCACGCCGCTCTCGCCGTCCAGGGCCAGCCACTCCCGTTCCCGGAACGACCGGTCGACATCGTGACAGCAGCGTTCCCACAGCGCCCCGGACCCGACGATGCCCGGCAGCAGCAACCGCCGGTCGTTCGACGGGCCGCCCGGTAACGCGACCTGCGAGGTGATCTGAACCTGCACGATCGAGCCGGCTATGCCCGCCTCGCACCAGGCCGGCCGGCAGGACAGCCGCGCCGCCGAGCCGCTGGGCAGGACGACGTCGAGGGTGACCGGCTTGGCCAGCGGACCGGCCTCGGCGACCGCGCCGAGCACCGCCGTCTCGTCGGCCGGTTCGAGCAGCCTGCGGGCGGTGTTGTTGAGCATGACCACGTCGGGGCTGACGCCGATGACCCCGCAGGTCGTCCGCCGACTGGTACGTAGGTACTCGCGCAGCAGCGCGGTCTCGCGCGCGCCACTGTGCTCCCACATCGCTGCGTTGATACGGCCGGCCACCGTCTGCGCCAGCGAGGCCATCATCGGGCCGGCCTCGGACCGCCAGCAGGTGACATCCACGACGCCTTCGAGCTTGCCGGTTACCGGATTGCGGATCGGCACGCCGGCGCAGGCCAACTCCTGGAGCCGTTCCGAATAGTGCTCGTGGCCGAAGACCTCGGCCGGCTCGCGGCCTTCGAGCGCGGTTCCGATTCCGTTGGTGCCGACCGATTCTTCGGAGTAACTGAAGCCGGGCGCCAGATACACCTGGTCGAGCCGCTTTTCCAGGGCCGCGTTCGAGGTGGCCCGCTCGAGTACGACACCGCGTTCGTCGGTGAGGATCACGCTCATCGGCGCATCCCCGAGGCTCTCGCTGAACTCGCGGACGATCGGCGCGGCGCTGTGGACCAGCTTCGGCCACAGGTCGGCGGCCTTGTCGTGGAACGGATGGATCTGGTCGGGTGCGATCTGGTGCGACCGGGCCCGCTCCCAGGACTCCAGGATGACCTCACGCACCGGCGGCGTACGTTCATCCGCAGGTAGGTCGTCGGCCAGGAAACGCTCCCGCGCGACCGCAATTGCTTCCTGTGGGTAGGCAGCTGGCGGTTTGGCCATGTCATCACCTCCCGCGGAGCGATCCTGCAGCCAATCCGGTACGCAATCCTGCAGGCAAACCAGACCCGGGAAACCCATGAGAGGAACAAACCGTACGGGAGTATGCCGCGCTAACAATGCCCCGTTGGCCCGAACCGCTGTTCACTCTCGGGGTCACGGTAACACCACGAACATAAATTGTGGTGAGCGTCGCAGACCGTGAGCAGACCGGTGATGAAGCGTGCTACGCACACGGCACAGGCCTGGCAAAACGGTTTCTATCGCGCGGGTATGGACTTGGTTGCAAGCCGCAACTACAGGTCCGTCGACCGGGTCCGCAATGAGACTAAAGGCGGTGTGAAACCGTATTTACAACATTGGATATGTGCAACAAACTGCACCGTCCACTGTGTATTAAGGCGATCATGAACCCTTTTGTGCCACGGCAAAGATGCGTCGGAACGGGAAGATCGTGCCGTAATCGTGGCTTGGGTAGGCGGTACGTAGCGCGGCGCCGTATTCGCTGAGGAATTCTTTCGTCTCGGCTGGGTCGAGCAGTTCCAACACCGGGCGCAGGGCAGTCCCCTTCACCCATTCCAGCACCGGGTCGGGTCCGGTCAGCACCTGCTGGTATGTCGTTTCCCAGACATCGACCGCGCAGCCAAGACGGGCGAGCCGGTCCAGGTATTCGTCCGGCTCGTGTGAACCGAGCCGCTGGGCCGAATTGCCGAGCTTGTCCCGCCAGCGTGGACTGCGGCGTAGTTCGGTCAGGAGCGTGTGGCTCGGTTCCCCGAAATTGCCCGGCACCTGAAATGCCAGAAATCCGCCCGGCGTAAGCGATTCGACGAATCGGCCGAGTAGATCCAGATGACCGTCGACCCATTGCAAGGCGGCGTTGGAAATGATCACATCGACCGGCCGGTCGGGCTGCCAGGTCTTGATGTCACCGGCCCGGAACGTCAGCCCGGCGCGGGGTCGCGCTGCCTGCAGCATGTCGGACGAGGAGTCGATGCCCTCGATCTGCGCCTGCGGCCAGCGCTGGGTCAGGGTCTCGGTGAGTTCGCCGTCGCCGCAGCCAAGGTCGACGACCCGGGCCGGCGCCTCGGCTGGGATCCGGCCGACGAGTTCGAGGTACGGGCGGCTGCGTTGAGTGGAAAATCTGGCGTATTGCTGCGGATCCCAGACCGGCATCGGAGCGAACCTTGTCTCTCGACGTCAAGATATCTGCGTAAGTCACTATTTCGAGTACGTCTCTCGATGTCAAGACAGTGGGTACACTTCCCGCCATGCGAGACGAAGTCGACCGGCTGATTGCGGCGTGGGAACGGGAACGGCCGGACCTGGACTACGACTCGCTGGCCGTGCTGTCCCGGGTCAGTCGGCTGGCCCGGCATCTGGATCGGGCCCGGCGGGCCACGTTCGCCGCGCACGACCTGGAGGCCTACGAATTCGATGTGCTGACCGCGCTGCGGCGGGCCGGTTCGCCATACGAGCTCTCGCCGGGTGAGCTGATGGCCCAGACATTGGTCAGCTCCGGGACCATGACGAATCGGATCGACCGGTTGCAGCAGCGCGGGCTGGTCGAGCGGCGGCCGGACCCGGCTGATGGGCGAGGCGTACGGGTTCGGCTCACCGCGCGGGGCCGGACCCAGATCGATGGAGCTTTTGGTGAGCTGCTCGAACGCGAGGCTGCGTTGCTGGCGGAGCTGAGTCCGCGGCAGCGCTCGACCGTGGCGTCGGCGCTCCGTACCGTGCTCGCTCCGTTCGATTCCTGATCCGGGACGTTCACAACTTTCGCTATCCCGATGAGATAGCCCCAACTTGCCTCGGCCGTCGCCGGTCCGGCCTGTCTCGCCCCAACTTGTCTCGCCCCGGCCTGTCGCCGGCCTGTCGCCGGTCCGAGCCTGTCTCGTCCCGGTCCGTCGCCGGTCCAAGGCCCGCCCTGTCTCAGCGTCGCCCGCACCTGGACACCGCCTCGCCGGTCTGGGCCTCGCCCTGGTCATGATCGTGACCTGGACACCGCCTCGCCGGTCCGGGCCTCGCCCTGGCCATGATCATGATGGCTTTTGTGGCGGTCTTGGTGACGAATCGCATCATGATCTTGGTCTGAGCTTTTGAGTGCACCGTTCCGGCCTCGCCCGGCAATATCCGCAGCAGGACCATGATCATGAGTGGATTTGGTACGAATTTCGGTATCAAATCTGCTCACGATCTTGGTCGAGCCATCGAGCCATCGAGCCATCGAGTGGCGCGGTGGCCGGTCGAGCGGTCGAGCGGTCGAGTGGCGCGATGGTCGGTCGAGCGGTCGAGCGGTCGAGCGGTCGAGCGGTCGCGTGGTCGCGTGGTCGCGTGGTCGAGTGTCGGGGTGGCCGGTCGAGTAATCGTGCGGTCGCGTGGTCGATTGGCGCGGTGGTCGGTCGAGTAATCGTGCGGTGAGCGGGCGAGAGCCGCGCGGTCGAACCAGCTGCGATCCCAACGCGAGCCGAGTCGTTGCTCTATTCGTACGGGCGGATCGGCATGATCACCTTCGCGCGGGCTGTGCGACGGTCAGCCTGCGTAACTGTCGTCGTAACCGTCTATACAGTGGCTGAAAGAGGGCAACGGGAGGAGTCGTCATCAGCAGCGAGCGTCACCCCGTGCCTGACCCGCAGCGGGCCGGGGCCTCGGGTGCCGCGCTGGTCTCGTCGACGCAGCAGATCCGTGCGGTGCTGCGTATTCGCGACTTCCGGCTGCTGTGGATTTCGACGTTCGCCTCCAGTTTGGGCGACTGGTTGGGCCTCTTGGCCAAAACCGCCTTGGCGACCGAGCTGGCCACCGGCTATCAGACCAAGAACTTCGCACTCGGCGGCGTCCTGGTCTCCCAGCTGCTCCCGTCCTTGTTCCTCGGCCCGATCGCCGGTGTGTTCGTCGACCGGTTCGATCGGCGCTACACGATGGTGTTTTGCGACATCGTGCGGTTCGGCCTGTTCGTCACGATCCCGATCCTGCACTCGCTGACCTGGCTGTTCATCGCCTCGTTCCTGATCGAGTGCTTCAGCGTGTTCTGGCGCCCGGCCAAGGAAGCCTCGGTCCCGAACCTGGTCCAGCGCAAGGACCAACTCGAGGCGGCCAACCAACTCTCCTTGGTCACCACGTACGGAATCACGCCGGTCGCCGCGGCCGCGCTGTTCGCCGCATTGGCCTGGATCAGCCGAACGTTGGGCCTGGCCATCCCGTTCTTCAACAACCACGATCATCACCTGGATCTGGCGCTCTATTTCAACGCGGCCACGTTCGTATTCGCCGCGATCACCGTCGCCAGCATCCGCAGTATCAGTACGCATCGGCATCACACCGAGGTGACGACCGGAGCGAGCCTCTGGTCGCTGCTGCGTGAGGGCTTCTCGTTCGTCAGCAAGACCAAGATGATCCGCGGTCTGGTCATCGGCATGCTGGGCGCGTTCGCCGCGGCTGGGACCGTGCTGTCGACCGGGAAGATTTACGCCGCCAGCCTCGGCGGTGGCGATGCCACGTACGGCATTCTGTTCGGCGCGGTCTTCGTCGGGTTGGGCCTGGGCATGGCGTTCGGGCCGCGGATCGCGCGGGATCTGTCGCGCCGGCGGCTGTTCGGACTCTCGATCGTGTTCGCCGGGATCTGCCTGCTGTTCGTCGCGATTTCGCCGCACATCATCTACGCCGTGGCCACGATCGTCGGGGTCGGTTTCGGGGCCGGCGTCGCGTACCTGTCCGGCATGACGCTGCTCGGGTCCGAGGTCGACGACGACGTGCGCGGTCGTACGTTCGCGTTCGCCCAGTCGATGGTGCAGGTGGTCCTGGTCGGCACGCTGTCGTTGGTGCCGTTCCTGGTCGGTCTGGTCCGCCAGCATCAGTTCAACATTGCCGGGGCGCACGTAACGATCGACGGCAGCCGGTTCCTGTTGGCCGCGGGCGGCGTGCTCGGCATCCTGGCCGGGATCCTGGCCTACCGGCAGATGGACGACCGGCCGGCCGTACCGCTGATCAAGGACATCATCTCGGCGCTGCGCGGAGACAGTACGGCCCGCCGGCGGTTGCACCGAGCCGGGGTGTTCATCGCGTTCGAAGGTGGCGAAGGGGTCGGCAAGACGACGCAGATCCGGTTGCTGGCCGAGTGGTTGCGCGGGCATGGCGTGGCTACGACCGAGACCCGCGAGCCGGGCGCGACCGTGCTCGGGAGCAAGGTCCGTGCGCTGCTGTTGAACACCTCGGGCGATCACGCCCCGAGCCCGCGGTCGGAGGCGTTGCTTTTCGCCGCGGACCGGGCGCACCACGTCGACACTGTCATCCGGCCGGCATTGGAAGGTGGCCGGGTCGTGCTCACCGACCGGTACGTCGACTCGTCGCTGGCGTACCAGGGCGCCGGCCGGGCCCTGCCGGTGGAAGAGGTACGCCGGCTGTCGCAGTGGGCCACCGGCGGGCTACGTCCGGACCTGACCGTGCTGCTCGACGTAGACCCGCAGATCGGGCTGCGGCGGGTGGACGAACGCGCGGCCGCGGACCGGTTGGAGCAGGAGTCGCTGGACTTCCACAACCGGGTGCGTAAGGCGTTCCACAGCCTGGCCGAGGCGAGCCCGGACCGGTACCTGCTGATCAACGCGGACGCACCGGCCGACCAGATCGCGGCCAAGGTACGAGCAGCCGTGGTGCCATTGCTGAAGCACCACGGCATGACGGGCTTGGACGAGCCGGCCGATACGGTGGCGTCGGACGATCAGCCGACGCAGAAGTTGCCGGCCGATGAGCTGGCAGGCGAGACCGTGGAACAGGGGCCGGGATGAGCATCTGGGATGACGTGATCGGTCAGCCCGAGGTGATTCAGACCTTGACCGCGGCCAGCCGGGCCGCCGCCCAGATCGTGGCCAGCCATCAGGCCGGCGAGCCGATGCCGGCGAATACCGGCGAGATGACGCACGCCTGGCTGTTCACCGGACCGCCCGGCTCGGGCCGATCGGTCGCGGCCCGCCGGTTCGCGGCAGCGCTGCAGTGCCCGAACGGCGGCGACGGGACCTGCCCGGCCTGCCACACCGTCCTCACCGGCACCCATGCCGACGTGCACCTGGTCGTGCCCGACGGGCTGTCGATCTCGGTCCAGGAAATGCGCAAGATCGTGCTGACCGCCGCCCGCGCGCCCAGCGGCGGACGTTGGCAGGTGGTGATCGTCGAGGACGCTGACCGGCTGACCGAGGCCGCCGCCAACGCCCTGCTCAAAGCGATCGAGGAACCGCCGGAGCGGACCGTATTTCTGCTCTGCGCGCCATCGACGCACCCCGACGACGTACCGGTGACGATCCGGTCCCGGTGTCGGGTGGTCACGTTGCGGACGCCGTCGGCGGCCGCGGTCGCGTCGGTCCTGGTCGGCGAGGGAGTCGACCACGAGCTGGCGGACTGGGCGGCGCAGGCCTCGCAGGGCCACGTCGGCCGGGCCCGGCGGCTGGCCCGGGACGAGCAGGCCCGGGACCGGCGGGCGGCAGTGTTGGCGATTCCGGCCTCGCTACGCACTTTGCACGACTGCCTGGCCGCGGCCGACCGCCTGGTCCGGGCGGCTGAGGAGGAGGCCGCCGCATACTCGGCCGAGCGGGACGCCCCGGAGAAAGAGGCCGTGGCCCAGTCATTGGGCGCCGGCGGCACCGGTAAGGGAACAGCAGCGGCCAACCGCAGTGCCGCGGCGGCGCTGAAAGAGCTGGAACGTAGGCAGAAGTCGCGCGCGACCCGGGCGCAACGCGATGCGTTGGACCGGGCGTTGGTCGACTTGGCCGCGTTCTACCGGGATGTGCTGCTGGACCAGTCCGGCGCCGGAGTCGCGCCGGCCCATCCGGAGGCGGTGGCCGACGTACGGCGGCTGACCACGCTGTCGCCCGAGGCGGTGCTGGCGCGGCTGGATGCGGTGTTGGCCTGCCGGGAGGCGCTGGAGCTGAACGTCAAACCGCGCATTGCGGTGGAGGCGATGACGACAGCGTTGCGGCTGCCCTGACCCACCGTAGATGGGGCTATACGGCCGCGATCGGCGCTTAGGTAACAATACCGGATAAGTCTTGACACTCGGCGTCGCCGGCAACAGAATCGTGCCCCAGGAAACTTTGATTGTTAGTTCACGCAGAAATTGCTCGCGGCGCGAGCGCTCATTTCTGTGTGCCCAACCCCAAAAACTCAATCCAAAACGACGTTCCAGCATCTCTGGATAGCGCTTTCCAGCTCACCGCGCTTACCGCGCTTTCCAAGATGGCTGATACCGTCGAAAGGACGGAACGACAATGCAGCTCAGCCGACGACGATTCCTGCATACCGCCGGTGGTGCCGCCGCCGCGGCCGCGATAGCGCCGACCGTGACCGGCTGCAACCACTCGGCGCAGCGCAATTCCACTGAGAGCAATGAAAAGGTCGTGCTGCCGACCCATATCCGATTCAACGGTGCCACGCCGGATCTTGCCGCGACCGATTCCGGCGTACAGCCGGGATTCCTTCGCTATCCGGCCAATCCGCAGCCTTGTACCCATGGCAAGCCGGGCAATGGCGGCAGCGTCTCGGCGATGATAGCGATCTATTCGGCGGCCCCGCCCGGGCCGTCGAAGAACAAATACTGGGCGGCGTTGAATGACGCGCTGGGCGTCGATGTGAAGCTTCAGATGGTGTTGGCGGGCAACATGTCAGAGAAGCTCGCGGTCACCATCGCCGGCGACGACATTCCCGATGTTGTCCAGCTCGTCGGCAACGTGCCGAATACACCGCAACTGCTGGCAGCCAAGTTCGCGCCGATCACCGAATACGTGTCCGGTGACGCGGTGAAGGACTATCCGCTGCTGGCCAACCTGACCCAGGAACAGTGGAAGACCACGGTCTACAACGGCGAGATCTACGGCCTGCCGATTCCGCGCGAGCGGGCCGGCAACATCATGTACCGGCGCGACGACATCTTCCACACGCTCGGCGTCAATCCGGAACCGAAGAGTTATTCGGAATTCGCTGATGTCTGCAAGCAGCTCACCAACGAAAAGAGCCACCGCTGGGCGATCGGCAACTGGGGCGGGCTCATCGCGTTCATCCAGCAAATGCTCGGCGCGCCGAACAGCTGGCAGGAAAAGAACGGGAAATTCACCTCGGCCTACGAAGTGGATTCGTACAAGCAGGCGCTCAGCGACGCTACGGCGCTGGTCAAGGCCGGCTACGTACATCCGGATTCCTTCGAGGACAATGCGCCGACGAAGGACTGGTTCGGCGGTGGCACCACCCCGATGAACTTCGACAACTACACCGCCTGGACCGGCTACATCGCCTCGTACAAACCGCAGAGCCCGGAAATGGACGTCAATGGAATGTTCCCGCCGGATTACGATGGCAGCACGAAGGCGGTTATTTTCCGCGGCAACCCCTCGTACAGTACGGCGATATTCCGGAAGGCGAAGCCGGCCCGGATCAAGGAGTTGCTGCGGATCGCGAATTATCTCGCCTCGCCGTTCGGTACGCAGGAATACATCACCCGGCGCTGGGGAGTGCAGGACGTCGACTTCACGATGAAGAACGGCAATGTCACGCTGACCTCACGGGGCACGGCCGAGGACATCAATTCGGTTGGCTATATCGCCGATGCGCCCATGGCCCTCTATGAGCCGGGTCATCCGGAGGAGACGAAGAAAGAGCATGCGTACCAGCTGAAAGCGGTGCCGATGACGGTCCCGAACCCGACCATCGGGCTGTTCTCCAACGCGTATTCGACCAAGAACGCGACGCTGTCAACGTTGCTGACCGATGCGCAGACGCAGATCCTGCAGGGGCACAAGCCGGTGTCGAGTTGGGACGACACGATGAAGGAATGGCGGGCCCAGGGTGGCGACGCGATCCGTAAGGAGTACGAGCAGGGGTTCGCCAAGTCGCACTGACATCGTGGCCGGGTGCGGCCCGGGCAGGCGGCACAGCTTTGAAGGACGTAGCCTCGGCTGACATGGGAATGGTGTGTGCGGTCAGCTTCAACCGGTACGGCAGGCTGTACTACCTCGACCCGGGCGAGTACCAGCCGAAGGTCGGGGACAAGGTACTGGTGCCTACCGACGACGGACCCGAGGTGGCCGAGTGCGTGTGGGCGCCGCAGTGGGTCAGCGACGAGACCGAGGGGATGCCGAAGGTCGCCGGTCTCGCCGACGACGCGGCGCTGGAGCGGGATGCCACGATCCGGCGCCGCAAGGCCGAGGCGAAGGTGGCGGCCAAGAAGCTGATCCGCGAGCACGACCTGCCGATGAAGATCGTCGGGGTGGACTACCTGCCCGAGCGCTCGCGGGCCACGATCTACTTCTCCGCCCCGCACCGGGTCGACTTCCGGTCGCTCGTGCGCGACCTCGGCGCCACGCTGAAGTGCCGGGTCGAGCTGCGCCAGCTGTCTGCCCGCGACGAGGCCAAGGTCCAGGGCGGCATCGGGCCGTGCGGCCGAGACCTGTGCTGCGCCACGTTCCTGAAGGACTTCGAGCCGGTGTCGATCCGGATGGCCAAGGACCAGGACCTGCCGCTGAACCCGCTGCGGATCTCGGGGGCTTGTGGTCGCCTGATGTGCTGCCTGAAGTACGAGCACCCGCTGTACCAGGAGTTCGGGGCCACGGCGCCGGCCATCGGGTCGGACGTCTCGACGCCTGAGGGCGATGGCCGGGTGGTCGGACACAGCGTGCCGACCGACTCGGTCGTGGTCCGGCTCAACGATGGTGGCCGGCGGTGCGTCTGCAGCAAGGCGTCGGTCTGCGGGTCGCGGCAGGCCTACGAAGCGTCGCCGGCAAGCGATGGCCCGGTGGGCGGTTCGGGGCCGCAGCGCTAACCGTTACACTGTGCTGGCTTGCCCACCAGGCATGCCGCCTTAGCTCAGTCGGTAGAGCGGCTCACTCGTAATGAGCAGGTCGTCGGTTCGATTCCGACAGGCGGCTCCACGCCCACCGCAGGTCAGTCCCGGTGGGCAAGCTCCCTGTTGACAGGGTCCCCGAGGGCGAACAGCCCGCGTCGGGACAACTTCCGATCAAGCTCGGGCGATCGCAGCCAGCGTCGAGACGAGCAGTTCCCGTTCCGTCGCCATCACTCGCGTCGCAAGACTCTCAACGGTGTCAGCCTCGATCACAGCAACCTCAGCCTGCGCAATGATCGGTCCGGTATCGTACTCAGCCTCAACGAGATGCACCGTCGCGCCGGTGATGCTGGCCCCAGACTCGAGCACGGCTTGGTGCACACGAGTTCCGTACATTCCCTGGCCCCCAAACGCGGGCAGAAGCGCGGGATGTGTGTTGAAAATACGACCAGCGAATGCTTCGAGGGTCCGCCGGCCGAGTTTCTTCATGTAGCCAGCCAAGATGACGTGAGTTGCATCAGCGGAGCGCAATGTTCGCAAGATCTCCGTGTCGAGCAGGTCGGCGTCAGGATGGGTGTGGCCACTGAGATGCCGAGTCGCGATACCCAATCGCCTCGCTCGGGCGAATACCTCAGCTCGACTGTTGTTGCCAATAACGAGGACCACTTCGCCTGCTATCCGGCCGGTTTGGCACGCCGAAATTACGGCCCCAGCCGTTGTGCCCGCGCCCGAAGCAAATATCGCGAGACGTAACACATGCACACCCTAGTGATTGCCATTCGGTTCCGGATATCGGATCGGCCTACCGGAAAGCGTTGGTTGACTTGGCAGGCCGGCCCGGTAGGTCTACGACTGCCCGACGGGAGAAGATCCTCGCGCGAAATCGACCTTTGGTTTCATTCGGCCAGACTGACCGCGAGCTTGTCGAGCCGCTCAGCCGTTGCAATAACGTCTTGTAGGAGCTGGGCGACGCCTTCGTCATGATCGTCGTAGCGCATCTGCCAGCCTCGGAGTGGACTGCCGTCGACGGCTCCCTGAAGCATGCTCGCTAGTCGGCCGAGTTCGCTGCCAAGCTTGTGAACGAAAAGATTCTCGCCGAGACCACCAACGAGCGTGCCACCGTTTGCGCGGTAGGAATCAAGAATGCGACGGATGTAGCCGGTGTTGCTGCGGCCGAAGGTGACGGCAGCGAACCCTACTTCGAGGCTGGCGCTTTCGGCTCCTATGACCTCCCAGTCGGTCAGGACGGGACCCGTTGTCGTGATCAGAACGTTGAAAGGAACCATGTCGCGGTGAGTGATCACGTAATCGCCCACATCAAGGAAAGCCGCGCGGAGCCTGTTGGTGATGGCGAGGTAATCGTCTAGATGATCCGCGAGTTCGGCGGCCCAAGGCCGTCGCTGCTCTGAGGCTTGCGACGACCAAGCCTGCCATTCTGCGGCAGGATGCACGTAGTAAAGCGGTTCGATGCTGCCCGTATAGCGCTCAAAGGTGTGCATCGTTGCTAGAGCCCAGCCAAGCCAGTCGGAGAGGTCATCACCGTCAGTGACCTTCCGATGCTCCACCCACTCGGTTACTCGGTAGGCCCCTCGGCCGGCCACTCGTCCTGTCCACCCGAATGCCGGGTGGAGGGGCGGCACTGTGGCGGGCGTACGAATACCGGCGGCTGAGGCTCGTTGTTCGAATGCCATCCGGTCGACCAGCTGAAAAGCCCAATCCGGATCCTCGTCAGACCAAAGCTGCTTGACAAGAAACGAGCCATAGTCCGTGGTCATCCGCCATGTTCGCGAGACGGTGTGCTGAACCGGCGTCAATGGCCCATCAGGTCGGCCGAGATCGAAGGCCTCAGCGATTTGTTGCGGCGTAACCACGCTGCGCTCCCAAGGGATTGCTGGATGTCTCGCGAGAAGATCTTGAAGCTATCGCACGAGCACACGAGCAGCCAACGCCTCGAACAAACCCGAACTCGCGCGGACTCGTTCAGCCTTACTGCTGCCTTTTTGGGGCCGTTCATTCGCAGTGCGATTGCAATTCGAAATGGGCAGGTCGTCGGTTCGATTCCCGACAGGCGGCTCCACCAAAACCGCAGGTCAGTCCCGGTGGGCAAGACTCCGGTCAAGAGCGGCCCGACGCCAAGCAGCCAAGGTTGACTGGTCGCCCACAACGCGCCCCTCGGGCTTCTCTACCGCCTCGCGGCAGAGAAACGCCGTCCTCTTGCGCTGGCTGCAGGTGAGCCATTATCGGTCTTGGCGTGCGGGCGTCTACTGCTCCGCTAGATTCGCCGAATGGACCTTGCCTCGCTGCAATCTCGCGCCGTCGACATCGCGAAGCTCTACGACCGACACAATGTGGACGCCGGCCGGGACGCTTGGAGTACCGGGGATCTCGCGCTGGGATTCATGGGTGATGTGGGCGACCTCGCCAAGCTCGTGATGGCCGTCGACGGGCGCCGCCACATCGAGGACGCTCGCGCTCGGTTGGGCCACGAACTCGCCGACTGTCTGTGGTCGGTGCTGGTCTTGGCCGATCGGTACGGGGTCGATCTGGCGGACGAATTCCAGACAATGACCGGCCAAATCGAGGCCGATCTCTCCCACCGATCACCATAAAAGGTAAC
>JBEDUI010000189.1:0-46567 GCA_040414495.1 Mycobacteriales bacterium | reverse complement strand
GCGAAAGCCGGATGAATGTCGCGATGATGAGGAGTTGTTGATGACTGCGTTGAAGGTCCTGTTTATCGGCGGTACGGGAATTATCAGCTCGGCCTGCGTACCGCTCGCGGTCGAGCGCGGGATGGATGTCACCGTGCTCAACCGTGGCGCGACGACGAAACGGGACCTCGCGCCCGGCGTCCGGTCGGTGCAGGCCGATATCCGCGACGCGGCGTCGGTCCGCGCGGCGTTGGGCGATCAGACCTTCGACGTGGTCGCCGAATTCGTTGCCTTTACCCCGGACCACATCCAGACCGATCTGGATCTGTTCCGGGGCAAGGTGGGGCAGTACGTGTTCATCAGTTCGGCATCGGCCTATCAGAAGCCGGTCGGCCGGCTACCGATCACCGAGTCGACGCCGCTGGCCAATCCGTACTGGGAATACTCGCGCAACAAGATCGCGTGCGAGGAATTGCTCATCAACGCTTACCGCGAGGACGGTTTCCCGGCCACCATCGTCCGCCCGTCGCACACCTATGACCGGACCGCGATGCCCTTGCTGCTGGGCGGTTGGACCGCGATCGACCGGATGCGCCGCGGTCAGCCGGTGTTGGTGCACGGCGACGGCACATCGTTGTGGGTGCTGACCCATCACACCGATTTCGCGCATGCGTTCGTCGGTCTGTTCGGCCACCCGCAGGCGATCGGGGACAGCTTCCATATCACCTCGGACGAGGCCCTGACGTGGAACCAGATCTACCGGCTGATGGGAAATGCGGCCGGAGTCGAGCCCAAGCTGGTGCACGTGGCGTCGGAGACGATCGCGGCGACCGAGCCGAAATGGGGTCCGCCGCTGCTGGGCGACATGGCGAACTCCGTCATCTTCGACAACAGCAAGGTCAAGTCGGTCGTACCCGATTACGTCGCGAAGGTTCCGTTCACGATCGGGTCCCGGGAAATCGTCGACTGGTTTGACGCTGACCCGCAGCGGCAACAGGTCGACGCCGCGGTGAACGCGACGCTGGACAAGCTCATCGCCGCCGCATAGACCGCGCGCAGAATGGCTGCCGTACGTTCAGGACGTACGGCAGCCATTGTCGTTTAGCTAACGGTCACCGTGGTATAGCGCGAATCCTCCGTCGTGACCGGGTGTACGTCACCGATCAGTTCGACCGTCCCGGCGGGTCCGTGATCGCCGCTGGAGGCGCCCACATAGAACTCCACCGCGCCCGGCTCGACCACCCGACGGTAATCGCGGTCGGAAAAAGCCAACCGCGTGGTGGGAATCGAGAATTCCACCCGGGCCTGGGCGCCGGCCGCCAACTCGACCCGGGCGTACCCGACCAGCTGCCGGACCGGCCGTGTGGTCGAACCGACCACATCGTGCGCATACACCTGCACCACCTCGGCGCCGGCCCGCGAACCGGTGTTGTGCACCTGGCAGGAAACGGCAATGCGACCATCGGTCGGAACCCGATCGGCGCGCAGCCGCAGATCCGCATAGGAAAAGGACGTGTAGGAAAGCCCGTGGCCGAAGGGAAATACCGGCTTGGTATCCAGGTTGGTGACCGAGCTGGCCGCTCCCAACGGCGGATGCAGGTAGCTGTACGGCTGTGCCCCGGCCGAGGTCGGCATGCTGACCGGCAGCCGACCCGAGGGGTTGATCCGGCCGGAAATCACGCCGGCGACGGCGGCCGCGCCCTCCTCACCCGGGAAAAACGCCTGCACAATGGCGGCCGCCGAGCAGGCCGCCCACGCCAGCGCATAGGGACGGCCGGTCAGCAGCACCAGAATTACCGGCGTATCGGTCTCCAGCAGCCTTTCCACCAATTGCCGTTGTACGCCGGGCAATTCCAGATCGTCGGTGTCGCAGCCCTCGCCGGAGGTGCCGCGACCGAATAACCCGGCTCGATCACCCAGGACCGCGACGCACACATCCGCGCTCCGGGCCGCGGCCACGGCGGCGTCGAAGTCCTCGGTCGAGGAATCGGTGACGTCGCAGCCTTTGACGTGCGAGACCGTCGCCGCTGGGAATTCGTCCCGGATCCGATCGAGGACGGTCGGGGCCGCCAGTCCGATATCGAATTGCGGATGCTGCGGCATGACGTGGTTGACGAAGCTGTAGCAGCCGAACAAAGCGGCCGGATCGTCGGCGTTCGGACCGACGACGGCGATGCTGGCCGTTTTTTCGGCCAATGGCAGCGTGTCGTTGTTGGTCAGCAGAATCACCGATTCCTCGGCCAACTGGGTCGCGATCGCCCGGTGGTCGGCCGGATCGAGGTCGATCGGTTCGATCGCGTCCGGGTCGAACGTGGCGTCCAGCAGCCCGATTTCGGATTTTTGCCGGAGCACCCGCAGTACGGCCCGGTCCACAAGGGACTCCGGTACCGCGCCGGCCCGTACCAGCTCCGACAACGGCTCCAGATAGGCGTTTCCGGTCGGCAGTTCGACGTCGATGCCGGCCTGCAACGCGGCCGCCGCCGCCTCGCCGAGATCGGCCGCCACGCCGTGCAGGCTGTGCAGAAAGGCGATTCCGAAATAGTCGGCCACGACCGTGCCGGTCAGCCCCCACTGCCCGCGCAGCACTCCGGTCAACAGCCGATCATCGGCCGCCACCGGCAGACCGTCGATTTCGGCGTAGGACTGCATCACCGACGCGGCACCGCCGTCCAACACCGCCATCTCGAACGGAATCAGCAGCACATCGGCGATTTCGCGCGGACCGGCATGCACCGGAGCCAGATTGCGGCCGGCCCGGGAATTCGAATAACCGACGAAATGCTTCAAGGTGGCGAGCGTGCCCTGGCTCTGCACACCCTGCACGTACGCGGTCGCGATTGTTCCCACCACGTACGGATCCTCGGCGATGCATTCCTCAACCCGGCCCCAGCGCGGATCCCGGATCACGTCCAGCACCGGCGCCAGTCCCTGATGGACACCCAACTGGCGCATTTGTGCGCCGATCGCCGCGCCCATCCGTTCGACCAATTCGGGATGGAACGACGCTCCCCAGGACGGTGGGGCCGGATACGTCGTGGCCCGCCACGTCGCCAACCCGGTCAGGCATTCCTCATGCACCAGCGCCGGAATTCCCAGCCGGGTGTTCTCGCGCAGCCACTGTTGGCGGCGAGCCAGTGTGCGCGCGCCCTCGGTCGGATCGACCGGCGCGGTCCCGAACGGGCGGGTCAGCTGGCCCAGGCCATGTTTGGAGAATTCCTCGAAACCAGGAATCTTGCCGTACATGGCGTCCTGCAGCGGGGCGACGACTTCGGAGTCGGACGGGCGCCCGACATCGAGCCACAAACCGACGAGCTGCGCGAGCTTTTCCTCCAGCGTCAGTTCGGCCAGCAGTTCGGCCGCCCGGCGCGCATGCGGATCGTCGGTCAGCTCGTTCGTCATGTACGGTCCTCGCTCCCGTTTCGGTCGAGCATTTCTCGACCGAAACGGATTTCGAAAGTTTCGGGCAAGCTCCTCTCTACTTGACGCTACGGGCGAGCCTCACTGTCCGTCAAGCGCTGGGGTTTCGGAGGATTAAGCGGAACCGGCCGTATCAATTGCATGATGAAACTCTCATATTGGCATCGTTCCCAGAACGCAACTCATTCGAAAATTTCACGACTGCGGCGAGGCGGAACGCCGACGCGAGCCGTGCATCGACTGCTGGCGCTGCAGTCGTGCACGTCGGGTCATGGCCTGATGCTGGCGGATCCGCTCGGGTACCGCCGATGGCCGTTCTGACTTGGCCGGTTCGCGCGCCGACGGCGTGAACTGGCATGCGCGTACCAGGCCAGCGCGCCGGCGAGTACCAACGCGGCGCTCAGGACGACGACCAGGCCCGACCAACTGTGGCTTCGGGCCGCAGCGGCCGTGGCGCGATGCGCTGCGAGATAGGTGGTGAGTGCGCGAAGCTCCTCGTTGCCGTATCTCTGACTGGGTTCGATGTAGGTGTTCTCGGACCATTCGTTCCAACTGATCACACCCACCCCGTCTGGGTGGCTGGCGTATGCCTGACCGAGGCTGTGCCGGAGGGTTCCGCCGCCGTTGCGCTGCACCACCCTGGTGTGGCCGAGGGTCGAGCCGTCGAAGCCACCGGTCACCGGTGCGATCCAAATTCCCTTGTGTGCATGGACAGCGGCGCTCATCTGGTCGAGTTTCGCCGGCGTGAACGAGGAGGCGGGATTGGCCGAGGACCAGTAGTAGGCCTCGCCGTCGACGAGGTCGGCGACCCGTTTGTAGCCACTGGTTTGCTTCGCGGCCGCCAGCAGGAGTGCCCGCCCATGCAGGGCCGTTCGGACTTGCTGTACGTCCGCGCGTGAGAACTGGTCCGTGCCGGTCCAGATGATCACCGGCTTCCCGTAGTAGGAGCTTTTCAGCTGCGCGCCCCAGTGCTCGACGAGGAAGGTCATGTCCCTGGCCACGGTCGCGATCGGCAGGGGCTTTCGATGGAAATCGAGCGCTTCGTAAACCACGCCGATATCGAAGTGCCGTTGCCCGGCGATTCGGAGCAGCTCTTGTATGCGGCGGTTGAGCTGCGGCGTGTCCTTCCACGATGTCAGGAAGCCGTCGATGCCGGCGGCACGCGCTTGTTTCACCTGGCTGCGCAGGACTGTCACATCGTCACTGCTGTAGCGCCCGGCGAGCGGATAGTCCTCCTTCGCCCGGCGCCACGACGAGGCGGTGTACCACTGGTAAAAATACGCGTAGACGGGTGGATCGTTTCCCGTTCGCGCGCTGTGCGCCGCCGGTTCCCGTGCCGTACGGCTGCCTCCCGATAGTGCAAGCGGTACGAGGATGGCCGCGGCGAGTGCGAGTGCGACCAGGGACATGATGGCCGCCGAAACCCAGCTTCTGCGATGACGTGGAATTTCCATGTCAGTCGCCTCCTGCCTCACGTCGTGCGACGCGTATCGCGCCATAGATCGCGGCCGCAGCCAGGAGCGCGACCACGCCTCCGACGGCCGCGGCGTCGATGGATGTCACGACGCGGATGTCGAAGCTGTCGTTACGCGAGATATGCACCGGCGTTGTGCTGCCGACAATCGCGGCACTGAAGCGCAGGCGGTAATCGCCGCGCACCACCGAATCCAGCGTCGCCGGGGCGCCGCTGGCCGCCAACTGACGGCTGTACTGGCTGCCGTCGGGGCGCGTCACCGTCACGTGAGAGGTGACCCGCTCGCCAAAGAGCGCGTCGTGCGCGACGACCGTCACCTGGAACACGGCGAGTCGAATTCGCCACACGCCCGCCGAGACGGGCTGGAAGTGCTGTTGTCCGGTGAAAGCGGCCTCGCTGCCGTTGATCGTGGCCGACCTGATCGCGTACGTCAGTCGATGGACCTGCCACCTGTTCCGGGCCAGCTTCGCCTCCGCCGACCGCAGCATGATCGGGGCGGACAGGTCGGTCCCGCTGCGCCGCACGATCCGTCCGTCGGCTTGTAGCCACACAGTGGAGACCTGGTCGATGGGCACCTGGTGCCCGTTCCCGTCGACGAAATGCAGACGGACTGGGCGATCTACCGCGAGCGCGGCGACGATGTTGCGTTCGCGGCGCGCCGTGGATCTGGCCCGGGTCGCCTTGAGGAGGTCCACGCGCAGATCGCCGGCAGCGCGGTCTGCCAGTTTCAGCCGGGAATACACGTCGCTCAGGTCGTCGACGGCGGCGGTCGCGGTGCCGTCTCGATCGGTAGTGGCGACCACGTCGTCGAGCACGAAGCTGACTCCGGCGGTCGCGGGCACGGTCTGAATATGTACGGTGCCGGCGACCGGACGTAGCTGGAGATTCCAAGTTGCCGCACCGAACGGGTCGAATCGCGGCTGGGCCGAGGTGACGGCGACGCCGGGCGCGGCGCCGATGCTGTCGACTGACCAGGTCACGGTCTGCGCGGTGAGCGTGTTGTGGATCAGCCTTGGCTGACGAGCGAGCAACGCGATCCGCGGCGACCGCCGCGGATCGATCGTCCGGACCTCACCGCTCGCCGAGTGCAACCGGATCGATCGGATCGACGAGATCGGTACGCCGGTCTGCCCGGAATCAATTCCGAGCTGCACGGTCGAGGTGACGACAAGCCCGACCTGCAAGTTACTCACGTGCTGCGCGGCATGCGGCAGGATCGCCACGCGGGAAAGCCGGACCTGCGTTGACTGGGTCACCTGCGAATTGGCCAGTGTCACCGACTTTGCGATGCCGTTGAGACTCGCCACTTTTACGGAGGCGCTGCCGTCGGGGCCGGTCGTCACGACATGGGTACCGACAGCCAGCCGGACGCCGGCGAGGGCGGGCACCGTTTGCAGGTGCACGGTCCCGCTGGTGTCGGCCAGCGCGGGCATCCATCCCAGCCCCAAAACGAGGAGAGCAACAAGCGCGGCGGCAGCGGCCCGGAGTCGGCCCGCGGTCACGACGTACCCTCCTTCGCGCGACGTCGCCGCGGAACGGCCGCCCAGCCGAGAATCGCCAGTACGAACGCGCAGCAGAGCGAATAGTCGATATAGAGGGTGGTGCTGCCCGGCTGCCGGACCGTGGCCGTCGGTGCCGGATTCGCGATGCCGTACCTGGTGTGCGCGACCTGGACGCGGTAGACGGCCACGAGCGCGCGGCCGTCCGAGGCACGTTCGACATGCACGGTACGGGCGTGGAAGCGCGAGGCCAGCGAGGAAGCCTGCTGCGAAAACCGGTTCGAGCGGTCGGCCGACACTGCGTCCCACACGATGTACTGGTAGGTCCCGTCCCGCAGCGCCGCATCGGGGTTGATGATCGGTTCGTACGACGGGTTGCGGTGTAGCGGATTAGGGCTGACCGACAAGCCGTCAGCGCGCCGTCCGCTGTAGTAGCGGATGAGATTGGCCATCGACGGCCCGATGGTGATCATCCGCGCGGTCGGCGGAACGTGGGTCGCGATCCACTGCCCGGTCTCCCGGCCCCCCGGTGTCCCGCCCGCGCCGGCGAGTCCCCGCGGTGTCCCCGCTAATGACTGCGCCGCCGGGACGACCAGCATCGCCGTACAGACAACGGCGAACGCGACGCTGAGTCCCGTACTGACCCGGCGCCGAACTGCCGGCCCGATATGGGCTATCGCTCCGATGCCGCGGGCGGCCACGAGTGCGAGAGCGGGCGCGATGGGCAGGAGGTAGGCGAACCCCTTGACCGGCCACAGCTCGAAGTACGCTACCGGCACCAGGATCCACGACAGCAGCAACGTCTCACGCCAGGAATTCGGCCGGCGGATCAGCAGCCCGACAGCCGCGACGACGAGCAGTACGAAGCCAACCGCGGCCCCGACAATGGCCGGGTAAAAGCCGAAATCGTGGTTCGGTTGCCGGGTCAGTTGCCACAGCAGGTAGGAGTGTCCGCCCCGTCCGCCGCCGGCGTGCGCGGTTATGGCGGGGTAGGCCGCCGTCAGCGCGAGTGTCACCGCGCCGGCGGCGACGATGTACCGGCGCGGGCGCCATGCGCGTGCGTACACACACAGAAACACGAGCGCAGCCACCGCGAGTACGAGACCGGTTTCCTTGCACAACGCCGCTGCTCCGAGGCAGGCGCCGGCGGCGACGAACCAACGGGGCGCCGCGCTTTTCACCGCCTTCGCGATGCAGACGAGCGCGGCGGTGGTGAAGAAGGTCATCGGGCCGTCGAGGAGAAACTGGCGGCTGAGCATTACGTGATAGGGCATTACCGCGAGCAAGAGCGCCGCGGCAGCGCCGACCCGCGCCCCGTAGAGGATCCGGCCAGCCAGGTACACCAGGCCGACCGTCCCGAGCCCGAAAGCCGCCACGATATAGCGCCCCACCGTGTCGGGTCGCCCAGCGGCGTAGAGCGGCGAAGCCAGCATCTGGACGAGCAGTGGGTGGGCCCGCACCACGGGGAAAATGGCGGTGAAGTGCGGATTCTTGGCCAGCGACGCTGCCTGCGCGGCGTACACCGCCTCGTCGCTGTTGAGTCCGACCCGGCCCAGGCCGACGAATCGCAGGGCGGCCCCGCCGGCGAGCGCCGCGGCCAGCACGAGGCGCGCCAGCGTCAGACGTGTCCGCAAAGGAGTCGTCACCGCGGCCCGGGGGACTTTCAAAGCCGCGGCGACGACCGTCCTTGCGGGGGCGTTCTGTTCCTGCTGTGGTTGCTCCTCCTGAGTCTCAGCTGTCACGAGATCCCGATCCGTGCGCTGCTGAACGCCGCGTCGTCGAGCAGAACGTCATAGGATCTGCCGGCCTGCACGTCGCCGATCTGTAGGCCGCCGATCGGGGTTGCGCCGACGTCGACCGCCGAGTTGGACAGAGTGCTCACCAGCGCGTTGTCCAGCCACACCTGGACCGTGCCGGTTGCCGTACCCGGCGAGCTGTCGACACCGATGTGCAGTTCGAGTACGTGCCAGCCATCGCCCGGTGCCACGCCACTCAGGGTGTTCGTGCCGAGGGTGTCGTTGTGGAATCCGAGTACGCCGGTGGTGTCGACATAGAGGTAGCCGATCGAAGTGCCCGCCTGCGTGCGCAACCGCAGCAGGTTGACCGGTGCCGACTGCGCGACAACATCGAAGGCCACCCGTGCGTACCCGTCCGGGTATGTCGATGGCAGCGTCTTCTTGGCGAACGTGTTGCCGCTGGTGGAGTTGCCCTCCACGGCGTAGTGGCCGGTGTGGACGGTGGTGCTCTCCACGACCAGCCCGGCCTTGCTGCTCCAGGCCGACAGGTCACCGGATTCGAAGCCGTCGGCGAATATTGGCGTCGCCGGCGCGGGAGTGGTGACTGATACGGCGGTACTGCGAGCCGACTCGTTGCCCGCGACGTCAATCGCGGTCACCGCGTACGCGTGTGTCGACGACCCGAGCACGGCGTCGCTGAACGAGGTGACCGCACCGACCTCGCGTAGCAACTGACCATCGCGGTAGATCCGGTATCCGGTCACGCCGGTGTTGTCGGTCGCGGTGGTCCAGTGCAGATTCACGTCGAATGGCGACGCCGCAACCGCCGTCAGGTTTGTTGGTGGTGCCGGCGCCGTGGCATCGACTGTCCAGGTGTACGTCGCGGGCGTCGGGTCCGCCTGGCCCTTGACGGTGGCGGTCACCGCGACGGTGTGGGTCCCCTCGGACAGGCCGCTGTAACTTTTCGGGCTGGTGCAGCTCGTCGCGGTGCCACTGTCGAGCTTGCAGGTGAACGTCGCCGGGCTGTCGCTCGCGTGGAAGCTGAACGCCGCGGAAGTCGAGCTCGTACCGATCGGCGGCGTGGAGTCGAGGTAGGTGTCCGGC
Source organism: Mycobacteriales bacterium (assembly GCA_040414495.1). GTDB lineage: Bacteria > Actinomycetota > Actinomycetes > Mycobacteriales > QHCD01 > DATAVB01. The sequence goes on along the minus strand of JBEDUI010000189.1, from coordinate 37,358 downwards.
GGCACCTGGAACTTATAGGTGTGCGCGTCGAAGACATTGCCCAACGAGTCGACCGGCGTCACCGTCACGGACGCGCCCGTCACGGTGACCTTGAGGAAGTGGAAGACGTTCGCCGCCGAGCTCGGTGGGCGCGCGCTGCCACAGGCCGAACCCTTGAGCTTCGATGGCGACCATCCGACGGCGTACGCGTCATAGCTGCCGCAGGTGCCGTCCATGGGTTCGAGGGTCGAACCGCCGCCGCCGGTGACGTAGCTGATCGGCATTCCGCTGGCGGTCGGGTTATTGCGCTCGTAGATGTGCGCGTGGCCGTTGAAGACCACCTGCACACCGTGCGACCCGAGCAAACCCTCGAGGTTCGCCGCGCCGTCGAGATACGTGTCGGACGGCTGGGACTTGTTATCCGAATGCAGCGGATAGTGAAAGAACGCGAACTTCAGCTGTGTCGGGTGTGTCCGCAGGTCGTTCAGTAGCCACGTGTATTCCGGTGTGCCGGGCGCAAAATGCGCCGCCGCGTCGTTCGCGTACGGCGTCGCGTTGCCGCCGTTCGTGTCCCCCCACGCCGAGTCGAGAACATAGAAGCGTGCATTGCCGGCGTTGAAGGCGTACCACTCGCTGCCATAGTTGGCCGACGTACTGCCGTTGACACAGCAGTAAACGTCATTCTGATAGCGACCACCGGAGCTGGCGACCGCGTTGTCCTGGGTCCAGGTGGTGATATCGGTATGCGTCGTGCCGCTGAGCCCATGATTTCCCGCGGCGGTGAAGATCGGAATGCTCGAGCCCGGCACGGTCCACATGCTTGGGCCGAAGATCGCGCTGGTGCTGGCTCCGGTCTGCTGCAGGTCTCCGTAATTGATCTGGCTGCCATTCGGGTAGCCGTTATCGCCAACCGTCACGAGGAACCGCGCGCCGCTGCCCGCGATCTGCTTCATCAGGTTGGACTGGTCCGGATTCGTGCCATCGGTGCCGACCTGACCCCAGTCGCCGAGCACATCGAAAGTGAAGCCGGAGGTGTCGCCAACCGCCACCTGTGTGGTGAATCGCGGACTCGCGTTGCCCGCAAGCAGGTCGGTGGTGCCGAGGAAGACCCGGTAGCAGTACGCACCGGTCGCCGGCAAGGTCAACCGTGCCGTCCACTGGTACTCGCGGACGGCCCCAACGGTGACCGTGACCCGAGACGGCGTCGCGGTCGTCGACGGCGTGCAGCCGCCGCTTCCGTCGACCGCTCCGTACTTGACGCTAGCCGTCGTGCCGGACTGGTCGGTGGCGAAGTTGATCGCGACGTGCAAGCCGACCAGGTCGGTGAGATACGGCGCCCGTGTCAGATGCGCGTCGTACGCGACCGCGGACGGGCTCGATGACGCGGCGAAAGCCGGTGTCGAAACAAACGCCGATCCAATCAGGACGGCGAGGGCCGCTATGAGCAGTCTGCTTCTGCGCATACTCCTTTTGGGCATCCGTTTCACCCCGGCTCGGTCTGTGGGATCGCACCGGATGGCCGGAACTCACCGGAATCGCGGCCGTCGGCCGCCAGCCGTGGAATGTGATCAGCCCAGGTGAAGTCCGGCGTCGCCAGGCGACGGGCCCGCACACCGCCCATGGCGCTCACGAGGATGCGCCGCTCCTCCGCGCGCAGCTCCTCGTAGGCGGCACCCCCTACCACCAACGCAGGTGCGAAATAGCGGAATGGCGGAAACCCGTAGGCGTCGTCGGTATTGGCGATCAGCTCGTCGAACAGGTCCGCCGGGTCGATGTCGGAAAGGGCGAACCCACCCCGCTCGATGACGAACATTTCCGCAACGCTCGTCGAGGTGGTGTGCTCACAGGGCACGAGCCGGTCGACCTCGTACTTCGGTGGCGGAACGATGAGCTGGGTAACCGCATTCAGCGTCATGATCGGGAGGTTCAGCTCACCCAATCGTGTCCCGACACCCCGCCCCTGCTTCGAGTGAACGCGGCTCTGCACGCGCAGCCGCCGCCACTCTTTTCGCGATAGGTCGCCGGCTTGCACGGCGCGCAGCGTGTGCTGGCTGATCGTGAGCGGCTTCGGATAGCAACGCGCGGCCCCGGTGCCGTCCAGGATGGTCATGTCGTCGGACAGGAATCGGCTCGGGTTCTCTCGAAGCAGCCGCAGGATCGTGCCGGTCTTGCCGGTGTCGGTGAGGGCAGAGAGCAGGACGCCACGACCGTCCAGCTCGAGGCAAGCCGAATGCAACAGCATGAATCCGCGTGACACCAGCACAAAGCGCAGCAGGGCCTCCACGACGTTGGTGTAGAGGACGTGCGGTGAGCGGGCGAGCATCGGTCCGACCACTACCTGGATATTGTCGGTCATTTCGACAAAGAAATCGGATCCGAATCGGCCCAGCTGCTCCTGGTAGGACACCCCCGGGAAGAGCGCGTACTGGGTGACGCGAGCGCGTCGCCGAATCTGGCTGTCAGCCAATTGGCCAGTCCGGATTACGATGTCCGGCACCGCGAGATCCGACGTGCGGAACCACTCGAGTTCGGGAAGCCGTACGGCGGAGTCGATACGTACAATGCCGTGCACGTCGTAGCGCCATATCGTTGTCGCCCCGCGAAGGCGTGTGTCTGGTCCGCGGTCCTGTCGCAGGTCAATGACCAGGTCGACCGGGCCGAATCGTCGTTTCTCTGGTAGGCCGTGACCGGTGCCATCCAGGTCATTCGGCTCCGAGGCGTTCGTTCGTTCCGCGGTCGCGGTCATGCCATCCCCCCTGACGAAGAGCACTAAATCGGATACGGCGAAGCGCACAACGAACACCAGCGCCAGAGTTAGCGTGTTGGCGGCCAGGTCACCGAGCGCGGTGTGATGCACCAGCAGGTACAGCAACGGCAGCCGAGCGAGCAGCGCCGCATTGTTGATCCCCGCGAAGCCGAGGTAACGCACCACGCCACTGCGGGCTTTCGGTCCGCGAAATACCAGGCGGTCGCTGAGAATGAAGTTCCATGTCGTTGAGACCTGCGTCGCAAGCAGCGCGGCGAGCAGCAGCCCCGTGTTGAGTGGGTGGGCGAGAAACCACAAAGCCGCATTGTTTACGGCGATCCCGGACAGCCCAACGGCAAGAAAAGCGGAAATCGTGGCAATACGACGACCACCAAGCAACGTCGCCAGTCGCAACCCGATCAGCCGGCGGACGAACAACGCACCCTCACGCCAGGTCGCCTTGCTGTCTCCGCTGTGCCGCACACCAAAAGCAAACGGGTGTTCACGTACTCGCAGCCGCCGCGACCGGGCGAGAATTTCGAGCAGGATCTTGAAACCCTTGGGATGCAGCCGATCCAGGTCCAGCCGGTCGGGCCGCACGGCGAAAAAGCCGCTCATAGGATCGGTGCAACCGCGCAACCGGATCGGAAAAACCGCCTTGCTCAGCGCGGTAGCCCCGTTCGAAACGGCCCGCCGCACCGCCGAACTCAAGCCCGCCGCGCTGCCACTGCCAATATGTCTGCTCGCTACGACAATGTCGGCGCGGTCGCGTCGGCCCGCCGCGATCAGAGCGGGTACCTCATCCGGCGGATGCTGCAGATCGCCGTCCATGACAACGGCCCACTCGCCGGCAGCCGCCCGCAATCCCTGTACTACAGCGGATCCAAGCCCACCAGCCCGCTCTCCAGCACGCCGGTGGATGAGCCGGATCGGCCGCGCGGATTCAGCCGCGACCTGGGCGACCACTTGCGGCGTGCCATCATCGCTGTCGTCGACAAACAGAATTTCGGCTCGATATTCCCCCAAAGCCGCGTGCAGACCGGCCACTAATGACGCGACATTTCCGGCTTCGTTGCGCGTTGGAACAATTACGGTTACATCGATATCCAAGTCCATACCGTGTTTTGCCACGGACCCCCCAATATGGACCGGGCCCCCCAGTCACCCGCCCCCGCAGGTAACCACCCGGATTTGGCGAGTAACACTACGTTGTCGCCGTGGCTGAGAAAGCCCGCGAGCGACGCAACTTGGATACGGCAAATACTACGGCCGCCGTAGTATAAACGGTGGGTGAACGCCCGATGGCCCGAGCTGAAATTGCCGGTGAACGTCAGGTAACGTCGCGAGCGCTTGCGCCGTCGCCCGCCGTCCGGTCGCCAGACGGGAATGACGCGGTGACCGTAACGCCAGCACGCCCAAGCAGACGAGTCGCGCGCTCACCAACCGGTAATTGCTGAGGTCGAGAGCAAGTGGGACAAGGGAACTCAAGGACGTTCGACGGCTCGTTCCGACGCAGCCCGAGTATCAGGTGGGCGGACTCGATGTCCACTTCCACATCGCCGCAGGTCGCACACGCCACTCGAATTGTGGTCACGCGTCAATTGTCCCACCCACGTAGAGCAACACAACCTCGCGCAGGTAAACGCGAGCCCAACCGAACTGGAAAGCTGCGCCAACGCCACCAACCGCGCTCGGGACGAGTGAGAGGTCTTCACCCTATGGTCCGAAGACGCCGTAGCCACCGGAACGTCGCACACGCGCCCGCCCGGTCTAAGCGGCGCCTGACCAGTTGTCGCAGGCGCGACTACTGGGTGGGATACATCAAGTCCACTATGGACAGTAGCAGTCCGAATCCCGCCCACCCGGCCATGATCTTGTGCGCCTCGACCCCGTGACACCGATGACCCGACCTTAACCGCGGCCAGTGCTGAACAGCGGGGCCGGGTACGGGCTACAAAAGGTGCCGACCTGCTGCCGCGTTGGGGGTTCGGAGGATTAAGCGAAACCATGCGTATTAATTGCATGATGAAACTCTGACATTGGCGTCGTTCCCAGAACGCAACTCCGCCGAAGATTTTCAGAACGCTCGGCAGTGCGCCCTAAGATCAGACAACGACACCGACACCGACCTGATGGGGATAGCGATGCAGACGCGCGTACTCGGTCCGACTGATTTGTCCGTGACTGCGCTGTGCGTCGGGACGAGCCCGTTGGCCAATATGCCGCACAACTACGGCTACGAGGTCGGCGCCGAACGTGCGCTCGCCACGCTGCGCGCCGTGTTCACCGGACCGATCAACTTCATCGACACGTCCAACAGCTACGGCCGCGGCGAGGCGGAACGCCATATCGGAGAAGTGCTGCGGGAGATCGGGGGGCTGCCGGAGCATTTCGTCATTGCTACGAAGGTCGATCCCGACCCCGAGACCCGAGATTTCTCCGGGGCCCGGGTCCGTGTGTCGGTGGCAGAAAGCCTCGAACGGATGGGACTCGATCGCATCCAGTTGCTCTATTTCCACGACCCCGAGCGGATCAGCTTCGACGAGGCGATGGCGCCCGGCGGAGCGGTCGAGGCATTGATCGCGCTGCGCGATGAGGGTGTGGTGGCGCACCTCGGGGTGGCCGGCGGACCGATCGACCTGATGCGGCAATACCTGCGTACCGGCGCTTTCGAGGCCGTGCTCAGCCACAATCGCTGGACCTTGGTGGACCGCTCGGCCGACCCGTTGCTGGACGAGGCGGCCGAACGTGGAGTGGCATTCGTCAACGGCGCGCCCTACGGCGGCGGAATGCTCGTGAAAGGGCCCGATATTCAGCCGCGGTACGGATATCGGCATACCAGCCAGGTTGTCCGGGACAGGGTCTGGTCGATGATCCAGGTGTGCGAGCGCTACCAGGTGCCATTGGCCGCCGCGGCGCTGCAATTCTCGTTGCGGGAGAAGCGGATCACCTCGACCGTCGTCGGAATTTCCGAACCGGAACGGGTCGAGCAGACAATGGAATTGGCGCAGTGGCCAATTCCGGAGGAGCTGTGGGAACAACTCTCCGGATTGGCCGCGCCGGAAAGCGAATGGCTGCACTAGGGTGTGTTGCTTGAGTCCTCGGCGCCGCGCAGCAGGCCGAGGACTTCAGCAATACACCCTAACGATGCGCTAGTGTGCTGGCCTGCCGCAGCGCCTCGATCAGGCTGCGTTCGTCGGCCGTACCGGTACCGGCGATATCGAACGCCGTGCCGTGATCGACCGAGGTCCGCACCACCGGCAGTCCGACCGTGATGTTCACCCCCGCCTCCAGACCGAGGATCTTGACCGGCCCGTGCCCCTGGTCGTGGTACATCGCCACCACCAAATCGAAATCGCCGCGGCCGGCGCGGAAGAACACGGTGTCAGCCGGCAGGGGACCGCGCGCGTCGATGCCCTCGGACTGCGCCTTGGCGATCGCCGGTTCGAGCTTGGTCTCCTCCTCGCCGTGCCCGAACAGCCCGTTCTCACCGGCATGCGGGTTGATGCCGCACACCGCGATGACCGGCGCGGCGATTCCGGCGTCCCGCAGCGTGCGATATCCGCGTTCGATCGTCCGGTAGACCAGGCCCGGCTCGATCCGTTCGATGGCGTCGATCAGGCCGATGTGCGTGGTGACGTGGATGACCCGGACCTTGCCGGTGGAGAGCATCATCGACACCTCCGGCACGCCGGTCAGCTCGGCCAACAATTCGGTGTGTCCGGGGTAATTCCGGCCGGCGGCGTGCAGCGCCTCCTTGTTCAGCGGGGCGGTGCAGATCGCGCCGACCGCACCAGCGCTGGCCAATTCCGCCGCGACCCGGACGTACTGGAACGCGGCTTCGCCAGCGACGGGGGACAGCGCACCGAACGGCAGATCGGCCGGCAGCTTCGCCTCCGGCACCTCGATGACGTCGATCGTGCCGGCGGCGTACCGACCCTCCTCAGGCGTTTTCACCGGGCGGATTTCCAGGGACAGCCCGCAGATCTCCACCGCCCTCCGCAGCCGGGCCACATCGCCGATCACGACCGGCCGGCACAGTCGCGCGACCTGCGGATCGTGCAGCGCCTTGACGATGATCTCCGGGCCGACACCGGCCGCATCGCCCATCGTGACCGCGATCAGCGGAGTGCTCACTGGCGTTCCTCTCCTCTCGTCCGTACGCCGCGGACCGCCCGCAGCAACGTGGTTTCGTCGCCGAACGCGCCGGCCTTGGTGATGACCGCGCTCTGCTCGCCCGAATCCCAGCACGCCTGGGACAACACGACTCCGGCCTCGATCTGGGTACGTAGCCGCAGCGAGTGGGCGCCGGCCGTGGTCAGTACGGTCCGGGCCGTCTGGCCGCCGGTGAGCGCGAGCAGTCGGGCCGACCGAGCCGCCGGCGCCACCGCCGTAGCCAGGCCGTGCACGATCCGCACCCGCCGTTGCGGCTCGACCGGGCCGGCGACGCAGACGACGGTGTCCCGGGTCTGCAGCCGGGAGGCCACCACATCGGCCAGCTGGGCCAGGGCCGCCGGCTGACAGAGGTCGTGCGCATCGAGGGTCAGCAGAGCCGCGTCGCCGCCCAACGACTGCGCCTGGGCCCGTGCGGTCGCGGTCGCGCTGCCGACGACGATCAGCGCGTGGCCGTGGACCGGTGGCAACGGCGTCGGGCGGGCACCGGTCGCGAGGACTTGCGCCAGTGCGGCGGCCAATCCGCCGGACCCGACCCAGATCGGCGGTTCGGCCAGGGTTAGCCCGGCCCGCGCGATGAGCAACAGGTCCTCGTGCGTGGTGGCGTCGCAAATCGAGAACCGGGCCGCGGCCAGTACGTCGGCCAGCGTGGGCCCGCGGACCTGGTCCAGCCCGACGGCGGTGGTGGCTAATGGGGCCAGTGCGGCGGCTACGGTCTCGGGCGCCTGGTCGCGTTCGGCGGCCCAGGCCTGGCCCTCGCGCAGCGGCCGGCCGGCCTCGAACTGCACGCCGTCGCGGGTGATCCGGCCGGTCCCGGGAAACGCCGGCGCGCAGATGACCGGACCGGGGTGGCGCTCGATGATGACCGACAGTTCGGCCGCGATATGGCCGCGCAGCGTCGAGTCGACCTTCTTGAAAACTGTCCGGCCACGGTGGCGGGTCAACGCCGCCCGTACCCGCTCTTGCGCGGTATGCGCATCGATGTCGCGGGTGTCGGTGTCAATGACGAGGACCGGTGCGTGCTCGGGGGGTCCGTCCGTCCGCAACGAGATCGCGGCGGCGAATCCCTGGTTGGCAAAGAAGATCCCGGTATCCGCGGCACCCGTGAGGTCGTCAGCCAGGATCAGCAGGTCCGGCGGCGCCATGACGGAACCCTTCGTACGTCGTTGTCCGAACCCTAGCTGTGGCGCTCATTCTGCGCAATGATGAGCGCGACAGCCTGCGCATTCTGCGCATTCGGTTATGAAGGAGGGTACGTGGGCGGCACGCCGGTGATTACGTACGGGGTGATCGGCAGCGGCTGGCGGGCTCCGTACTTCCTGCGCCCGGCCCGCGTCCTGCCCGAACGGTTCCAGGTGTCCGGCGTCGTCACTCGGACGGCCGAGCGAGGCGCGCAGGTCGAGGCCGAGTGGGGCGTTCCGACCGTGCGCACCGTGGCTGATCTGCTCGCCCGCGAGCGGCCGGATTTCGTGGTGGTGTCGGTGCCGTGGCAGGCCAGCCCGCAGTTGATTCGGGAGGTGGTTGCGCAGGACGTCGCGGTGGTGGCCGAGACGCCGCCGGCGCCGGACCTGGCTGGATTGCGGTCGCTGTGGCACGACGTGGGCAGCAGCGGCCTGGTTCAGGTCGCCGAGCAGTACCTCCTGATGCCGGAGTTGGCGGCGGTGCGGTCGGTGGTCGAATCCGGCGCCATCGGTCAGCCGACCTCGGTCCAGGTCTCTTCGACCCAGCTGTACCACGCGGTTTCGATCATCCGCGGGTTGCTCGGCATCGGGTATGAGCCGGCCCGGGTGGATGCGCGGCAATTCACCGCGCCGCTGGCCAATCCGTCGACCCGGCAGGGTTGGACCGGCGGACTTTCGCCGCAGAATTTGGCTACCACGATCGCGACCATCGACTTCGGTGGCGTAATGGGGCTTTACGACTACACCGACAACCAATGGCGCAATCCCTTACGCCGCAACCGATTGGTGGTGCGGGGCTCGGCCGGTGAGATTGTCGATGGCCGGGTTACCCGCATGCTCGACGAGCGCACCGCGGTGGAGTCCACTGTGGTCCGTCGACAGGCCGGCACCGATCTGAACCTCGAGGGATTCGAGGTCGAGCACCTCGCGTATGAGGGGCGGGTTGTGTATCGCAACCCGTATCCGCGGGCTCGTTTGGCCGATGACGATGTCGCGGTAACGGCTTTGTTGGACCGCGCTGGTGCTTGGTGCCGGAATTCCGGGCCGGCGCCGTACCCGTTGGCCCAGGCGTGCCAGGACCACCTGATCGGGCTGGCGATCGGCGAGTCGGTGGCGACCGGAACGACGGTCGTCACCGGCCGGGAGCCGTGGGCCGTGGCGTGAGCCGCCAGTCCCCGCCAGTACCCTGATTGCGGGAGCGCGCGGGGTGGGGAGTGGCGATGCGTAAGTACGTGATCATGGGGATCCAGGGCAGCGGTAAAGGAACTCAGGCCAAGCTGATGGCCGAGGACCTGGACCTGGAGCACATCAGCGTCGGTGACATATTCCGGTGGAATGTGCAGCACCACACCAAGCTCGGCGCGCAGGTGCGCCGGATCGTGGCCGGTGGTCATCTGGTCGGCGACGATCTGGTCGAGTCGGTTGTACGGCAGCGGTTGGCCGAGCACGACTGGAATTACGGCTTTATCATTGACGGCTTTCCGCGTAGCGCCCGGCAGGCGGAATTCTTTCTGGAAAGCTACGACATCGATGGCGTGATCAACCTGGATCTGCCGGATGAAGAGGTGCACCGGCGGATTCTGGCTCGGCGGCTGTGTTCGCAGTGCGGCCTGGACTACAATCTGATCGCGCATCGGCCGCAGGTGCCGGGAGTTTGCGACGTGTGCGGTGGCCGGTTGGCCACGCGCGACGACGACAATCCCGAGGCGTTGGCGGTCCGGCTGGCCCAATACCACGAACAGACAAAGCCACTGATCGAGCTGTTGCAACGTAAAGAATTCGTCGTCACCGTGGACGCGACATTCCCTGCCCTGCAGGTGCAGGCGATGATCCGTAAGCATTTCTCGTTGCCGCCCAAGGAGGGCATCACCCAAGCGTGAGCAGCGATATGGAAACGAGGTAGCCGTCATGCCGATCACTCGTCTGAATCACGCAGTGCTTTTCGTCCGGGACGTGGCCCGTAGCGTCGCCTTTTATACCGAGGCGTTGGGTTTCCGTCGTATCGGCGGCAATGCCACGATGGCATTCCTGCAGGCGCCGGGATCAACCAATGATCACGACCTAGGATTATTCGAAATCGACTCTCCTGCGGGCGATCCGTCGCGCTCAGTCGGGCTTTATCACCTGGCTTGGGAGGTCGATACGCTCGATGAGTTGGAACGGCTGGCGGGGGAGTTGGATCGGCGCGGTGCATTGGTCGGGTCGAGTGATCACGGCACCACGAAAAGCCTGTACGGCAAGGATCCTGATGGTATCGAATTCGAGGTCGCGTGGTTGATTCCGGCCGCGTTGCTGGATGAGCAAGCGCGCGCCGGGCGAATGACCACGCAAGGCTTAGACCTGGCCGCGGCGAAAGCGCGGTACGGCGGGGATACTCGTGGCGGGGTCGGGGTGTCGAGCTCGACCTGAGCCTCCGACTCGTGAACTGCTGAATCAGAATGCACCGGATCGCCTGGTGTAGCGAACGTGACACCAGCGCGACTGGCACGGCGTCACAGTGGTAGCAGGTCGGCGATCTGGCCCGTCAGCCAGCTGCGCAGTTCGTCCACCGTGTCGTCATCGACCGGTGTTTCGGCCAGCATATGGCGGGCAGCATCGGCATATTGTGGCGCGCGTTTGGCGATCAGTTCGGCGCCGTTCTCGCGTGCGGTCGACCATCCGCCGGTCGCGAAGGAAAACAGGACCGCGGCAGACCGCAGTAATCCACGCGGCCTGACCCGGGAGAGATCACCGATGAATTCGCGGGCGATTGCGGCGCTGGGCCTGCATTTGGCGAGCCCCGACCGTAGATCAATGCCGGCAATGGGAACGCAGTAATGCTTGAGGAAGCAGCGTTCGGCCACATTCTGCTGCACGTAATCGAGCGTGTAACGGGCGATGCCGACGTCCCGAACGGCGCGCCGATGACGCATCGTGAGCCGCTCCGCGATTTGACCGCACAAGCCGATGGCCTCACTGCTCCTCACCACGGCGTACAAATCGATATCGGACTGCGGCATTACGGCCTGGCCGGTAGCCACGCTGCCGTACAAATAGAGGCCGTATAGGCTACGCCCCAATTCTTTTCCGGCCGTGCGAGCGCAGTCAGCAATAACGTCGCGATAGCCGGTTGGAATTCGGCGCGCGTCGGCGCCGGTCGTGATAAAGCCGTCGGCGTCGATGCCCTCCAGTGGGTCAAGGGTCACTGCCGCCTCCTCGCCATGGCAACGAGGATAGCGCCCAGCCGGCCCTGCGTTGTTTATTTAATGGGCCGGCGGTTGTAGAGGCGTATCGACCAGAGGTACGCGGCTACGGCGAGCCCTACGCTCCAAGCGATCGCGCCGATCGCGTGGTTCCCGACCGCGGTGCCGGCCAACAGCCCGCGGACGGTTTCGGTGACTGGCGTGAATGGCTGATATTCGGCGAATTGCCGGAGCCCGGTCGGCATGGAGTCGGTCGGGACGAAGCCGCTGCCGAGGAACGGCAATAAGGTCAGGAACATCGGGGTGTTGCTGGCGGTTTCGACGCTCTTGGCGGCCAGACCGAGCGCGGTGGACACCCAGATCAGGGCGAGCGCGAAAAGCAACAGAATGCCGAGTGCGCCCAACCAGTGCAGCACCCCAACATCCGGCCGGAATCCAATAGCGGCCGCGACACCACCGACGATGATCAGACCGAGCATCGTCTGCACCATGGTGCCGAGCACATGTCCATTGAGGACAGCGCTGCGGGCGATCGACATCGTACGGAAACGCGCGATGATGCCTTTGGTCATGTCCATGGCGACCGAAATCGCTGTCCCCAATGCGGCCGACGCCACCGTCATAATAAGAATTCCCGGCGCGACGTAGGTCAGATAGGCGGAGCGGCCGCCCGTGTGCGCGCTCGAAAGGCCAGTGCCGAGTTGACCGCCGAAAACGTACACGAACAACAGCAGGAAAATAATCGGCATGCCCACGAGCATGATGGTCACGGACGCGTACCGGAATTGATGTTTGAGATTCCGGCGCAACATCGTGGCCGAATCGGTCACCGTATAGGCGAGGCTGCTCATCGGCTGGCCACCTTCTCTTTGTCCTCAGTGGAGGGATGGCCGGTGACGGCGAAGAACACGTCGTCGAGGTCCGGTGTGTGGATCGACAGCTGCTCAACGTCAATGGCCGCCTCATCGAGTTGATTGAGCAGACCTCGAAGCGAAGCGACGGTGCCGTCGCCGGGTACCTGCAGGGTCAGGTCGTCCTCGCGGCAGGACCCGGTAGGAAGAATCGCGGCCGCCGATTTCAGCGCCGACAGGCTGGGGAATTGCAATTGAATATGACCGCCGGGAATGCTGCGTTTGAGCTCGGCCGGGGTGCCGGCGGCGACGATACGGCCGCGGTCCAGAACGGCGATCTGGTCGGCGAGTTCGTCAGCCTCGTCCAGATATTGGGTGGTCAGAAATATCGTCACACCGTCGGCGACCAATTCGCGAATGCTCTGCCACATCGTGTGGCGGCTGCGTGGATCTAGCCCGGTGGTCGGTTCGTCGAGGAATATCAGCCGCGGAGTGCCGACGAGGGTCATGGCCAGATCGAGGCGTCGTCGCATGCCGCCCGAATACGTCGTCACGGATTTGGCCGCTGCGTCGGTCAGGTCGAATCGGTCTAGCAACTCGGCCACCCGACGTCGGCCCGCAGCGCGGCCGAGGTGGAGCAGATCGGCTATTAACCGCAGGTTTTCCTCGCCGGTAAGCAGATTGTCCACGGCCGAGAACTGGCCGGTTACCCCGATCGCGCCGCGTACCTTGTGTGGCTCGGCATTCACATCGTGTCCGGCGACCCGCAATTGGCCTGAATCGGCGGGCAGGAGCGTGGACAGAATGTGCACCATCGTCGTCTTGCCGGCCCCGTTCGGCCCGAGCAACGCGAAAATAGAGCCCTCGGCGACAGACAAATCAATTCCGTCGAGCACCACATGGTCGCCAAACGATTTACATAACCCGGCCACATCGATCGCCGCTGCGGGCGCACTGCGATTCATAGATCGTCCTTGGGGTCAAGGTCAGCATTGGTCCGGAAGCTCGCCGGATTCGACAAGCGCCGCGTGGCGGGCCTTCCATTCCTGTTCCAACAACGGAAGCTTTTCGGCCAGGAAATCCGCGAACGCGGCGTGGTGCAGCAATATGGCTCGCCGCTCCAGCGGCTCACCCTCCAACAGCGCGAGGCCTTCACGCGCCAGGTCGCCCTGCTCCACGTATTCAGATACGTCAAAACCCATCGATCGGGGCCCGGTGATGTCGATGCGGACCCGATCCATCCGATCGCCCGCCGAACGGGACCGACGAATCAGGCCGATGGAGTCCAGCGACTTGACCGCGCCGGCGATCGCGCTCCGGCTGGCCAACAACGCCTCGGCCAACTCGGCGATGCTCTGGTCGCGCGGCTCGCAGATCGACAGATATCCCAACAGCCGGCCGACCATCGGCGCCATGCCGTAGCGACGGGCGTAGAGCCGGCCCGCGTGGTCGGCGAAGGTGAGTTCGGCGTCCGTTGGCATGTTCGTGAGAGTACGAGCATAACTGAGATAACACAAATCTGTGTCATCTCAGTTGTGTAGCAAGCTGGTGCCGGCTGCGACCCGAGCCGTCGAAGGGCGTGCTCGACCGACGGCATTGACGGCGGCATTGACGGCGGTGGCGACCGACGGCATTGACGGCGGCGTTGACGGGCGGCATTCGACGGGTCCTGCTCACCCGGTGGAATCGACCGGCGGTGGCGACCGGCGGCATCGACCGGCGGCATTCGACGGGCGGCGTTGACGGGCGGCATTGACGGCGGCGTTGACGGGTGCTGCTCGATCGGCCGGTCTTGCGTGCGGTGGTCGCCCGCAGGGTCGCCCTGGTGTCACGCTCGCGGCAGTGGGGACGGGGAGGTGAGCCTCGCGGCAGCCGTGGTGTCACGCTCGCGGCAACGGCGGTGGCCAAATCAGCCCCGGGGTCGCCCTGGCGTCACGGTCGCGGCAACGGCGGTGGCCAAATCAGCCCCGGGTAGCTGTGGTGTCACGTTCGCTGCAAATTTGGCGCCTGAGCCGGCGTCGTGGCCGCTCTGATGTCGCCCTCGCGGCAGTGGGTGTGTGTGAGCCGCCCGCGGCAGCCGTGGTGTCACGATCGCGGCAGTGGGGGCGGGGAGATGAGCCCTGCGGCAGCCGTGGTGTCACGGTCACAGCAATGAGCGTGGGAATTCCGGAGTCAGCTTGGTACCCAAATCCGCGTTGGTTGTGACCATTTCCTCAAAGGATTGCCCGCATTCCTTTGGGCATCCGAGCGTGGCTCGTTCCAACACCCTGGCAGCAAATCGCAGCCCGCACCAAGATCCACAACGGTAGCGTCGGTTCTGACCCGCTATCCGCCTTATTTCGTTCGGCAATTAATTCTATTCTGCCGCCTTATTAGGCGACCTTGACTGCTGGTTTTTGTCCCCGTTTCGCCGCTGTTTCAGGGCAATATCTCCGTACTGATCGCGGCGTCTACCCGGTCACAGTCCTTTAGTTGCCTAGCGTAATCAATATAGGATTCGCCCGTGAGGCAACCGGCTGAGTCAACCGACGAAGACCTACACGACTCTGCAGCCCACGATCCGGAAAACGCTAATACGCTTCCGGGTACAGCATCCGCGGTCGATGTCGGATCCCTTGTCGCAACGACGTCGGCAGTCTCTGACGTAACCCCCGCGCCGCCGGCCGATGACGCGCCCAAAGCCGGACGGGGGCTGGTTTTCGCGATCGTCTCGCTGGCTCTGTTCATGGGCTCGGTCGACCAGACGATCGTCGCCACCGCGCTCGACACGATCCAGCGCGACCTGCACGCCGGGATCAACTGGAGCGCGTGGACGATCACGATCTACGCGCTGGGCCAGATCATCGCGATGCCCCTGGCCGGTCGGATGAGCGATCAGTACGGCCGGAAAAAGATCTTTCTCGGCGCCGTGGTGCTCTTTACCGCGACCTCCCTGTGCTGCGGATTCGCCACCAGCATCTATATGTTGCTGCCGCTGCGGGCTTTGCAGGCACTGGGCGGCGGGGCGTTCATGCCCTCGGCCAGCGGAATCGTGGCCGACCAGTTCGGCCGGGACCGCGACCGCGCGCTCGGCATGTTCACGAGCATTTTCCCGATCGGCGGAATCGCCGGGCCGATCATGGGCGGCGTCTTCGTGACGTACTGGTCCTGGCGCGGGATCTTCCTGGTCAACGTCCCGATCGGCATCGTGCTGCTGGTGCTGGGGTTGAAGTTCATTCCGCACAGCAAGCGCCCGGTGGTGAACCGGCCCGACATCGTCGGCGTACTGCTGCTGGCGTTGCTGCTGATCTCGGCCATGCTCGGCATCACGATTCTCGGCGGCGGAACGACGACGCCGGCTGACCCGGTCTTCCTGATCTCCGAATTCGTCGCGGTCATCGCGCTTGTCGCGTTCCTCCGGCACGCCAAGCACGCCAAGGCGCCGTTCATCCCGAGCCGACTGCTGCACGGTAAGGGGTTCGGGATCATGAACCTCATCAACTTTTTGCACGGTGCGGCCGCGCTCGGCTTCGGCGCGTTGGTGCCGTTGTACGCCGAGGAGCGGTTTCACATCGCGACTTTGCAGGCCGGAACGCTGTTGACCGCGCGGGCCGTCGGGATGATCTGCATCGCCGGCGTCGCCACGTTCGCGCTGCGGCGGACCGGCTACCGGCTGCCGATGATCGTCGGATTTCTGGTCATCGCGCTGGGTCTGTTCGGAATGTCGTTGGGGCCGCACGCCGGACTGTCGGCCTATATGTGGCTGGCCGTCACCGGTGCGATCACGGGCCTGGGCATGGGCCTGTGCGTCCCGGCCTCGAACAACGCCAGCATGCAGTTGGCGCCGGATCAGATCGCCGCGATTTCCGGCCTGCGTGGCATGTTCCGGCAGTCCGGCTCGATCATGGCGGTCTCGATCGCCACCGCGATCCTGGCTCGCAGCCACACGCCCGGGTTGACCCTGGCCGACATATTCGTCGTGTTCGGCATCATCCTGCTGTGCATGGTGCCGTTGGTCTGGTTGGTTCCCGAGCACCGGGGCAGCTGGTAAATCGGCCCATCAAGAAGCACTCAGCGGGGCGGATCGGATGGGCGCGATCGATCCTGGTGCTCCGCATCGTGATCTCGGCCCGCCTCGTCCGGCTTGGTCATGGTCAATCCGGGCCACAGCGGTCCGGTCAGGAACGCCATTCCGGTACGTCGCAGGGCGGCGCTGGTCTTCAGGTTGGACCACGCCGTACGGCGCACCGTGGCGCCAATCCAGTGGCGAAGCCTGGCCGGCGCGGATCCGTACGGCTCTCTGAGGATGCGCGCGAGCTGCATCCGTACCACCAGCGTGGACACGTACCAGCCGATGCCGACCGCGGCGACACCGGCGACGCAGTCCAGCAGGTAGTGGTTGGCCGTGCCGAGCACCACCACGGTCGTGAAGACCGGATACAGAAACGCCAACGGCGCGAGCCGCGGATGCCGGTGCCGGAACACCTGCCACACGGCCAGGGCACACCACAGCGCCCACCCGACGTGCAGGCTCGGCATCGCGGCGTCCAGGTTTGCCACCGACGAGCCCGCCCGCGGCGCCGAGAATTCCATGATGTCCCAGCGCGACACGGTGTCGATCAGATTTGGCAGCACCGCCCGCGGCGGGGCGACCGGGAACAGCCAGAAACCGAGCAACGCCGACAGTGTCGTAACAACCAGCGTTGTTCGTAATTGCCGGTAATGCCCTGGATGCCGCCAATACAGCCAGACAATGACGATAATCGTCAGCACGAAATGCAGGGTCGTGTAGTAATACCCGGACAATCGCGCCACCAGCTCGTGCGCATTGACGACTTGGTTGAGCCAGTTTTCCGGATCAATGCCCAGGTGCTGTTCGTCGCGGAACAGGTCCAGTCCATTGTGGATGGCCTGCTCGTGATCGCCCCGTACGGCGACTCGAATGCTTGCGTAGGCCAGGTAACCGATAACGATCATCGCCAGCTCGAACAGCAGCAGCGGTCGCGGCGATCGCAGGCCGGTTGACCTGTTTTGCCGTGGTGGCGACTGCAGCGCGGTCATCGAACCACCGCCCGAGCCTGACGTGAGAACAGTCCGGTCACGATACGACCTTTCCGCGTATCGGTGCGAGCTGCAGGCTGCTTTCCCGGCCGGCCGCACGCACCGTGACACGGTGGTAGGCGCCCGTAACCTCGGCTATCCAGAAATCACCGAGGGCCGCGGCCGGCGGCTGGACCTGGCTCGCCGCCGACATCAGCCGGCGCCGGCCATGAAAGCTGACCAGCGTTGATTCGGATTCTCCGCGCAGACCGATCGCGATCGCCCAGGCGTTATCGGCGCGGGATTTCCCGGAGTTCTCGGACCGACCGCGCCATCCACCACGCAAGGGCGAGGCGTCAATCGGGGAATTGCTGAACACTCCGAGCGGCTCGCCGGCCGGACCGTGCAACTCAAGAACGTTGCGACCGTCCGGTTGGTGGGCGAAGACGGCGATGCAGCCGCTGATCGGCAGCACCTGCGACGTCTTCAGGCTGTCCATCGGCGCCTCCTTGCGCCCCAAAAACGCGTACGAAACGGTATCGTACACTTGGAGCGCGGAAACGCCGCCTGTGATTCGGCGCACGGTGAAATCGTCAGCGTCACGGTGAATTCGCGGCCCGTTCGGCATAACGAGCAAAAGGACATCCAGCGAGTTATGCCCTCGTAGCCGTATCGCCGTAAGCTGTCGGCAGCGGGGCCCGGACGTCGTCGAAGGAGTGAGTAGTAGATGCCTGGAGCCGCCGGTCTATCCCGCGCCGTATCCCCGCACTGCCGTCCCCGAGGTCGGGGCGAGGAGCGCGAGCAAGCCATCGTCGATGCGACCCTCTATTTGTTGGCCGAAATCGGGTACGAGGCCCTGACCATGGACGCGGTGGCCGCGCACGCCCGCGCCAGCAAGGCGACGATTTACCGCCGCTGGCCGGGCAAACCGCAATTGGTCGGTGATGCGTTGCGGCGGTGCGGTCCCGGACCGCAGGTCGAGATCCCGCACACCGGCAGCCTGCGCGGTGACCTCATCGCGATGCTGCTGCACCTGCGGGACAAGTTCGCCGCCGGCGACCGCGCGTTGCTGGCCGGTGTATTGCACGCGATGCAACGCGATCCCGAGCTGGCGGGCATCATGCGAACGCAGTTGGCCGAGAAACGGGTCGCGTTGCTGGCCGAGATCAAGAAACGCGCCATGCTGTACGGCGTCGACCCGGTCGGCATCAAGCAGGTCGCCGACGTGATGCCCGGTTCGATGATGATGCGGTTGCTGGTGACCGGTGATCCGGTCGACGACGAATTCATCGCCGGCATGGTCGACGACGTGCTGATTCCCCTGCTTACCAGGCAGTTCAGCGCCCTCGAGCGGGTCTGAATCCGATACGCGGGCAGAGAGGCGGCCAGTGAAGGTCATCGTCGTTGGCGCGGGCATTGTCGGGGCAAGTACGGCGTATCACCTGAGCCGGCAGGGGGCCGAGGTGACGCTGGTCGACCGGGCCGATGACGGTCAGGCCACCGCCGCCGGCGCCGGGATCGTCTGTCCTTGGCTGTCCCGTGTGGACGATCCGGACTGGTACCGGCTGGCGGCGGCCAGTGCCCGGTACTACCCGGAATTGATGGCGTGGCTGGCCGAGGACGGATTCACCGACACCGGCTACAAAACCGTGGGCGCCATCGCCCTGGCCGAATCGCCGGCAGCGCTCGAGGGTATCGCCGCGCGGGCGCGCAAGCGGGCCGTGAACGCGCCTGAGATCGGCACCATCAGCACTTTGGCGGCGGGGGAGCCGGCGACGCTGTTTCCGCCGCTGCGGCCGGACTGGAGCGCATTACACGTCACTGGCGCGGCGCGTGTGGACGGACGGTTGGTTCGTGATGCGTTGCTGGCGGCGGCCGGGCAGCGCGGTGTGCGCCGGGAACGCGGGGAAGCCACCGTCACCGTCGCCGACGACGGCTCGTGGCAGGTTCGCCTTGACCGGACGAATGTGGCCGCCGACGCGGTCGTGGTCGCGGCCGGCGCCTGGTCCGATGCGGCGTTGCGGGTGCCGGGAGCGGGCGTACCGATCGAACCGCAACGCGGGCAGATCATGCATTTGCGGCTGCCAGGCGTCCAAACTGGACAGTGGCCGGTCGTGCTGCCGCCCTCGAGCCATTACCTGTTGGCATTCGACGACTCGCGGGTCGTGGTTGGCGCCACCCGCGAAACCGGATCGGGTTTCGATTACCGCACGACCGCGACGGGATTACGTGAAGTGCTGGACCACGCCATATCGGTGGCGCCAGGTCTGGCCGAAGCCACGGTGGTGGAGACCCGGATCGGATTCCGCCCGTTCAGCGGCACGCCGCTGCTTGGGCCGATTACGCCGAATTCTCCGGTCGTGGTCGCGACCGGGCTTGGCGCCACCGGTCTGACGATGGGCCCGTACTGTGGCGCGATCGCGGCCGGGCTGGCCCTGGGTCAGGTGCCCGACATCGATCTGGCCCCGTACGCCCCCCTGCGGGATTTGTGACTGCGGGATTTGTGACTGCGGGATTCGTGATTGTGGGATTCGTGACCATCAACGGATGACGAGCGTGTCCCGGTACGTGCATTCCTCCTCGACGGAGCGGTCGTAGGTGTAAATGCGGAGGTGGCTGGGCGCGCATCTGCGAGCCAGATCGCGAGCCCGGGAAATTGCGTGCTCCTTATGGAGAAATGTCGCTATCGGGCAACCATTACGTTTGATATCCCATTGGCCGGCAACCGGCACAACGTGAATCGAAATCGACTCAGCCATGACTAGGCACCTCCTACAGCGTGCCGACTCGGGGGGATGGCGGACATCGAGTCGATGAACCGCCATTTGTGGCTGACGTGGAGGAGATTTCACTCTAGGGCCAGATTCCGGTGTTCCGGTACCCCCAGATGGGCCCAGCCGGATGCGTCGACTGGTCACACTGGTCGAATTCATATTTTGATATCGCACTATTACGTTGGCTGAATAGGGCGCGTTGTCGGGTACGGTGACGCAGATCGTCGGGTCGGAAGTGGGGTGCCAATGCCGGCAGTGGTGCAAGGTGTGGTGCGTTCCCAGTTGGGTCACGCCCCGATCGGCGACGCCACCGTGACGGTCATCGCCGGTGGAAAGCCGATCGCGTCGACCCGGACCGACGCTGAGGGCCGCTACCGGATGGCCGACCTGACCGCCGGCGGTGCGACGGTGGCGGTCAGCGCGGCCTCGTTCGTGCCGGCCGCTGCGATCGTCCAGCTGTCCGAGAACGCCGTGCTACGGCAGGATCTCACGCTCACCGGCACCTCGTCGTTGTCCGGCATAGTGCACGTTGCCGGCCAGCCTTGGGCGGATGCGATGGTGGCGCTGGTCGATTCGACCGGCACCGTGCTGCATTTCGCGCCGACCGGCTCGGATGGTCGTTACGTGTTCACTGCTGTTCCCGATGGTGATTACACGGTCACCGCATTCACGCCGGCGGCCGCGGACCACAGGCTGCGAATCACCTCCGGTGTCGAATATCAGCGCGATATTTCCTTCGGCCGGCAAAATGTGTCAACGCCTGTCGTCCGCTCGACGGATGGCATTGTGCGCAGAGCGGGGCTAAAGTAACTGGCGGTTGAGCAGCCAGCCGCGGGCAGGGTCCCGGCCTCGGGTTTCCCTGTCTGGTGGCGAATGTCGGGCTGTCTGGGGGCGCCGGTGCCACTGTTTGAGATCTCGTCGATGTCGGCCGGCCGTGTTATCTGCCGGCCTTTGGTCAGAATCAGCCATCCACCGCGTAACCAGGAATTGACGAGTTCATGAACGGTGCGCGGAATGATATCGCCGTCTGGACCGCGGACGGATCGGCCACTGTGGAGCTTGCCCGGATGACCGGGCCGGCGCACGGAGTTGTGGACCCGCCGGTCTACCTGCGCGCCGGTCCACCGCCGGTCGGCCCGCAGGTCGATCTCGACGATCCGATAAGCAAAGCCTTGCTATACCAGGCATGTCTGGCCGGTGGCAGCCAGTTCGACATTTACCGCCTGGTGAATCTCGACGAGTTGGTACGGGTCTGGCGGCTGCTCGATCTGCCGAGTGGGGTGGCGGCGTGCTGGACGCGTGCGTTGCACGACGCCGGTCTGCGGCCGGTCGGTGCGATATACCGGGCCGACACATCTGGCCGGGTGAATACCGTCGCCGGTCTCCCGGAGGCGGGACGGTAATGCCGAATTTACGTTTTGGTAATCAGTTCGAGTGCCGCGGCGGTGCTCTGCAGTGCGGTCAGGTGATCCTCGACCGTGGAAAGCCCGGCGCCCATCGTATTGACCGCTATGTGGCTGGCCCCAGCCGCACGCCACTGTTCGGCCTCGGCCCGTAGCTCATCCGCATTGGGCCGCCAGCGCAGCCGACCCTCCATACCGATCGACTCGGGGTCCCGGCCGGCCTGGACCGCGAACTCTTTCACCGCCGCCTTCGCGCTCTCCAACTGCGGACCTGGCGCCATCTGCGGGAACCACCCGTCGCCCAGGCGCCCGACCCGGCGGAAGCCGGGCGCGGACTCGGCCCCGAACCACAGCGGAATCGGGCGCTGCACCGGCAACGGCGCGAGGCCGGCCCCGGTGACCGTGTCGTACCGGCCCTGGTGGGTGACCGAGCGCTCCGTCCACAGTCGACGGAGCAGATCGACCTGCTCGTTCAACCGGCGGCCGCGCTGGGTGAAGTCCTGGCCCAACGCCTCGTACTCCACGGTGTTCCAGCCGATCCCCAGGCCGAGCCGTAGTCGACCACCGGAGAGCAGATCGACTTCGGCCGCCTGCTTGGCCAACAGCGCCGTCTGCCGTTGTGGGGCGATGATGACGCCGGTGACCAACTCCAGCGAGGTGAGCGCCGCGAGGTAGCCGAAGAGCACAAACGGCTCGTGGAAGGTGGTTTTCACCTCATAAGGCTTGCGCCATCCCTTGTGTACGGCCGGATCGGCGCCGAGGACGTGGTCGTAGGCCAGCACATGGGCGAAGCCCAACTCAGCCGCTGCCTGGGCATAGGCCCGTACGGCCCCGACATCGCCGCCGATCTCGGTCTGGGGAAAGACAACTCCGATTCGCATAAAAGCCTCCCTATTCACACCCTACCGCGGTGCGCAACCTGATGATTTCTCAGTGAAACTATGTGCATCGCGCCGCGATAATTTGCATGCGGAAATATCTCGACCGAAGGTCCGGTTCCACGTTGCATCGTTGGATATCGCTCCAACGGACAACAAATAAATCGCGGGGAAAATATGCCGGATCGCGTTCCCCCGCGACATCGGGTCCATCACAACCCGGTACGAATGGTGGTGGTATGACGACAACCGCATCGTCGGTTCTTACCGACCTCGACGAACGCGCACCGACCTCCTTCTATTGGTCGTTGACGCTATTGGCCACTGTCGGTGGCTTCCTCTTCGGTTACGACACGTCGAATATCGGCTCGGCGCTGAATTTTCTGCCGTACGCCCTCAGCGGTTTCGCGTTGGGTTATCTGGTCGCCGGCGCGTCGGTGGGAGCGGCCGTCGGCGCGCTATTCGCCGGTCCGGTTACCGATCTGTTGGGCCGCAAGTCGCTCATGGTGATCGACGCCGGCATCTACGCCTTCGGCGCGTTGTTATCGAGTCTGAGCTGGAACGTGTACGTATTGCTGATCGCACGTACGCTGATCGGACTCGCGGTCGGTGCCGATTCGGCTGTGGCGACGGCATATATCGCCGAATACGCACCGCGTGAGCGGCGGGGCGCGCTGAGTTTCCTGCAGCAATGGATGATCACGATCGGCATTCAGGTGGCGTACGTGGTCGCACTGGTGATTTTGCGTGTGGCGCCGCGTTCGGCCGGTAGCGTCGACTGGCGGTTGATGTTCGGGCTCTGTGCATTGCCGGCATTGTTCGCGGTGGTATTGCGGGCCCGGATGCCCGAGTCGCCGCGATGGCTGTTGCGGCACGGGAGATATGGCGACGTGTCGAAGGCGCTGGGCAAGCTGGGGATCCAGTCGACCGAGCAGCAGATCCGGGACGCCGGTGAACAACTGGTCGAACTCGACCGCAGGCCGGCATCGGTTTGGACTGGGTGCTGGTGTGTTTCGCCGGGTTGTCAGTGATGGCAATTGTGTTCATCGCCAAATTCCTGCCCGAAACCAAGGGCCTTTCGGTCGATGACATCACCCGGCTGTTCGAACGGCAGACCGGGCAGCCGAGTCCCGGGATACCCAGAGTGCTACGGCACAGCTGATTCGACATCTGCGCCCGCGGTGATCACCCGATCATCGCGGGCGCAGTCGTTTTCAGTGGCGTGGCCGCAGGGCCCGATCGGCAACGGTGATCGCCAGCAGGACCGCGCTCAATACGACGAACGTCCAGGTCAATTCGCGCAGGCCGCCGGTGCTGGCGCTCGAGCCGTAGAACAGGCTGATCAGACTGGAGGAGAATATGGCGCCCAGATATTGCGCGGTCCGGGAAAGCCCGGCCGCGGTGCCAATCTGCTCAGCCGGCGCCTGGTCGTACAGCGCGGCCTGGTTGGCGACCATGTTCAGCCCGTTGGGAACGCCGAACAGCAAGGCGATTCCGATCAGCAACAGAATTCCGGTGGAGCTGTTTACACCGAGCAGCAGCACGCTGCCGCCGAGCAGTACCACGGTGCCGATCAACAGTGGACCGCGCACCCGGCGGCCCTTTGCCCCGAAAGCCGAGGCGACCGCGGCGATTGCCGACATCGGTAACAACAACAGGCCGGTCGCCTCCGACGACATGCCGCGGGCGTCCTCCAACCATTGCGTGTAGCCGTACAGCACGCCGTAAATAACGATGTTGACCAGGATCAGCCGCAGGTACGTGCGCAGCAGTGGTTGGTTGCGCCACACCATTCGCAGGTCCAGGAACGGCGCGTTGGCCCGTAGCTCCACAATGGACGTCGCGGCGCCGAGCACCACGAAACCGCCGAACAGCAGCCAGTTCGGATTGTCCAGGCCCATCAGGAAGAACAACAGCACGCCCAGCGTCAACGCGAACACCACGATGCCAGGCAGATCCAGCGCCCTCCACAGTGGATCGTGCGCCCGTTCCTCAGCGCGATCTCGGGGCAACCAGCTCAACGCCAGCACAATGCCGATCAGCGCCAACGGCAGGTTGACGACGAAAATCGACTGCCAGCCAATCAATCCGACCAGCAGCCCGCCCAACGCCGGGCCGATCGCGGCGCTGACCATGCTGCCGACCGTCAACGCGCCCAGCACCGAGGCCGGAGTCGGCTGATTCAACCGCCGGGCCTGCAGCCGTACCATCGCCATCGCGGCCGGATACGCCGCCGACGTACCGATACCGACCAGAACGCGGACGCCGACCAGATATCCCAACGAGGGCACCCAGAGTCCGGCCAGACCGGCCAATCCGACCGCGAGCAGGCCGGCCAGATAAACCCGGCGCGGCCCGAACCGGTCCGCGATCCGGCCCATCACCGGCTGCGCGATCGCGCTGGCCAAATACAAAGCGCCGACCAGCCAGGCGGTCGACGCGGCTCCGGCGTGGAAGGTACGGCCGATCGGAACGAGAGCGGTGGCGATCATCGTCGAGTTGATCGGGTTGAGCATCGACCCGACGAAAAGCGGGGCGACAAGCCTGGGGCCGAATCCGACCTCGGGCTTATTAGCTACCTTGAGCAGCATCCTGCGTCCTTTGTGGATCGGATTCCTCGGCCACAACCCGTTCCAGCAGCCCGATCGCGGCGACCAGGGTGTCCAGTTCCTCGGTGGTGAGCCGGCGTTCCAGCGCATCGGTGAGCCAGGCCTGGCGGGTCTGCCGGCCTTTGTGTACGGCCGCGACACCGTCCTTGGTCAGTGACAGCAGCACCTGGCGGCGGTCCTTCGGATGGGCACCGCGGGTGACCCAACCGCGGCTCGCCAGCGCATCCACGGTCTGGCTCATCGACTGCGGCCGGATCCGTTCCAGCGTGGCGAGTTCGCTCGCCGACAGCGGTCCGCGGTCCTCCAGCCAGGCCAGCACGGCCTGCTGCGACCGGGTCGGGCTGCCCTCGCCGGTGTCGACCTGGGCCCGTCGGTTGAACGTCCGGATGACGGCCCGCAGCCGGGTGGCGGCCTGCCGAGTTACTTCGTTCATGAAAACAGGTTACCTGATTATCAGGTTACCTGCGAATGTCGTGGACTCAGGGTGGCCGGGATAGGGTCGATGTCGTCGATCGACCGAGGAGGTGGGCCCGATTTCCGTCAGAGCAAACCGGGTGCTCGGTCACGTCTTCCCTCGCTGACTTCGCGGAGCGCCCCGACCGCGTTCCGAAAGGTCGCCATGTCAGCGTTACCGGATACAGATTCCGAGATCGTCGCGCGGCTGCGTGCCGCTGGTTGCGTCTTCGCCGAGGACGAGGCGCGGCTGCTCGTGGCCGCCGCCCGTACCCCGGCCGAGTTGGCCTCGTTGGTCGATCGCCGGGTCGCCGGCCTGCCGCTGGAGCACGTCCTGGGCTGGGCCGAATTCTGCGGCCTGCGTATTTCCGTTGATCCTGGGGTTTTTGTGCCGAGGCGGCGGACCGAGTTCCTGGTCGAGCAGGCCGTGGCCGCATTGCGCCCGGATCGGTCCATCGTGGTCGACCTGTGCTGCGGCTCGGGTGCGTTGGGCGCCGCGGTCGTGGCCCGGTCGGCCGGTCCGGTCGAATTGCACGCCGCCGATATCGACCCGGCCGCGGTGGCGTGTGCCGCCCGGAATGTCGCCCCGGTCGGTGGTCAGGTGTACTCGGGCGATCTGTTCTCGGCATTACCCATTGCGTTGCGCGGTCGGGTCGATGTGCTGCTGGCCAATGTGCCGTACGTGCCGAGCGGAGAGGTCCGGCTGCTTCCGCCGGAGGCGCGCGAGTACGAGGCGCGGGTTGCGCTCGACGGCGGCGGGGACGGGTTGGACGTACTGCGGCGGGTGAGTATGGGCGCGCCGCAGTGGCTGGCGCCCGGTGGCAGCGTCCTGTTCGAGACCAGCGAGTCGCAGGCGAATGCGGCCCGCGCGGTGGTCGCCGCGGCCGGGCTGGCGGCGCGCTTGGAACGGTCCGAGGAGTGGTACGCCACCGTCGTCATCGGAACAGCCCCGGTCGGCTAACACCCGCAGCGGCTCGATGCCGGCCGGTCCGCGGGTCGGCTAGCCCGGCCCGGTCTCGACGCCGCGCGTGCCCCCTCCCGCTGTTGATCATGAAGTTCCCGACGAAAAAGGTCGGCGTGTCGCCGGCGTGTCGTGCAGGGAACTTCATGATCAACAAAGACCGGGGGTCCGGCCGAAGGCGGAACGGGGTCCGGGATATCGGGGTCTGGGCGGACGGGGAACGGGGGTCTGGGCTAGCTCGGAACGGGCTAGCGAGGAGCGGGTTGATACGGGACGAGCCGGGCCGCGAGGTGCGGCCCGGCTCGTAGTCCGAAACACGGTCAGTGCACGGATGCGGTATCGGCCCGCCGCATCCAGGTCTCGAACATCGCCGCGTACTGACCGCCGGCGTTGACCAACTCCTCGTGCGGTCCGACCTCGACGATCCGGCCGTCGTCGACGACCACGATCCGGTCGGCCCGCATCGCGGTCGACAGCCGGTGCGCGATCAGGATCGCGGTGCGCTGTTCCAGCAGGACGTCCAGCGCCGCCTCGATCTTGGTCTCTGAATGCAGGTCGAGGTTGGAGGTGGCCTCGTCCAGCACCAGGATTCGCGGCCGGGCCAGGAACGCCCGGGCCAGCGCGATCAGCTGTCGTTCACCCGAGGACAGCGACTGCCCGCGTTCGTGCACGAACGTGTCGACGCCGTCGGGGGAGCGGTCCACCAACTCGCCCAGTCCGACCAGCCGGACCGCTTCGTCGACCTCGGCATCGCTGGCATCCGGCCGGGAGAACGTGATGTTCTCCCGGATCGACCCGGAGAACAGGAACGGCTCCTGCGGTACGACCCCGAGTTGGCGGCGCAGCGATTTGAGCGTCACGTCGCGCAGGTCGTGCCCGTCGATGCGGACATGGCCGGCGGTCGGGTCGTAGAAGCGGGTGACGAGTTTGGCGATGGTGGATTTTCCGGCGCCGGTGGCTCCGACGAAGGAAATGGTCTCCCCGGGCGAGATGTGCAGGTTTACATCACGCAACACCGGCACATTCTCGTAATAGCCGAACGTGACATCGTCGAATTCGATATCTCCGTTGATAGGCGGAAGTTCGATCGCGTCTTCGGCCTCGCTGATGCCGGGCTCGTCGCCGAGCAGGCCGCGGAGCTTGTAAATGGCCGCCTGCCCCTGCTGATACGTGTTGTAGAACTGCACGAGTTGCTGCACCGGCTGGAAGAACGCGCTCAGGTAAAGGATGAACGCGGTCAGCTCACCCACGGTCAGCTGGTGGTGCAGCACCATGTTGCCGCCGATGAGCAGCAGCACGGCCTGGCCGAGAATACCGATCATGTCGGTGCCCGGGCCGTACAACGCGCTGATGTGGGCGGTGTAGTTGTTCGCGTCCCGGTAGACGCCGACGGTATTGCGGTGCTCGACGATATTGTGCCGGGCCCGGTTGTGCGCGGCGACGACGCGCACGCCCTGCAGGCTCTCGGACAGATTCGACAGCACACCGGCGATTCCGTCCCGTACCAGCTGATAACCGCGGTCGGATGCCTTACGGAACCACATCGAGAACACGGTCACGATCGGCACGATGATCAATACGGTGATCAATGCCAATTCGAGGTTATAGCTGAACAATACGACGGTGACCACGATCATCGTCAGGCCCTGAATCGCGAATTGGGCCAGACCGTCCTGCAGCAGCTGCTGCAGCACCTCGATGTCGCTGGTCATCCGGGTCATGATGACGCCGGCTTTTTCCTCGGAGTAGAAATGCAGCGACATTCGCTGCAACTGGGCGAATACCTGCACCCGCAGGTCGTTCATCACCCAGGCCGCCAACCGCCCGGTCCAGCGGACCCGGCTGCGTGAGGCCAACGCGGTGAGGAAAACCGAGACCAGGAACAACAACGCGGGAATGACCAACCAGGCGGTGTCGTGCCGGGCGATACCGTGGTCGATACCCAACTGGGTCAGGTACGGACCCGATTGCAGCGCGACCGTCTCCAGGATCACCAGCATCAGAGCCAGAATCAGCGGCTTCTTCTGCCGGACCAGCAGCCAGCGCAACGACAGCGGCGGTCGCTTCGGCGGCCGGTGGTGAAATACCGAATCCGGTTCGGGGTGTTCGGGTTCGATTGCCAGCAATTTGTCGATCGCGGGCTGCATTTCCGGTGCGATTCCGGCGAATGGCAGGCCGTTGCCCGGATTTGCCGCGGCACGTGGCCCACCCCCGGGGCCGAACATACCGCCGCCCATTCCGCCGCCACCCATGAACGCCATCAGTGCTCGTCTCCGTCTCTGCGCTCCGCTTTGTCGGCCGACTCGTCCTGTTCGTCGCCCTGGGCCAGCACCTCGGCGTATCTCGGCTCGGAGGCGAGCAATTCCTCATGGGTGCCGCTGGCGATGATCGTTCCGTTGTCCATCAGCAGGACGCGATCGGCCAGGCTGATGGTGGAGAGTCGGTGCGCGATGATGATTGTGGTGCGGTCGGTCATCAGCTCGTGTAGGGCCGCGTGAATTCGCTGCTCCACCTGTACGTCGATCGCGCTGGTCGCGTCGTCGAGGATCAGGATCGGCGGGTTCATCAGCAGCGTCCGGGCAATCGCTATCCGCTGGCGCTGACCACCGGAGAGCGTGTATCCGCGTTCGCCGACCACGGTGTCGTAACCATTTTCCAGCCCGCTGATGAAGCCGTCCGCGCCGGCCGCTTTCGCCGCCCGGATGACATCTTCGATGTCGGCGTCCGGCCGACCATAGGCGATGTTGTCGCGAATGGACACCGAAAACAGGAACGGTTCGTCGAGCACCATTCCGACCTGATGGCGCAGGCTGGGCACGGTCACGTCCCGCAGGTCGTGCCCGTCGATCTGGATGGCACCGGATTTCACGTCGTAGAACCGCATGAGCAACCGGCCGACCGTCGATTTACCGGAACCGGTACGGCCGACGATCGCCACCGTTTCGCCGGATTTGACGTGGATATTCAGATCCCGCAGCGCCCGTGTCCCATTGGGATAGTCGAAATCGACGTTGTCGAAAACGACGTCGCCGTCCGAGGGCGGCAGGTCGATCGCGTCCGGCTTGTCAACGATGTCGGGCTCTTCGTCGAGAATCTCGTAGATACGACCGGCCGAGGCCGAGGCCCGCTGACCCATCATGATCATCATGCCCAGCATCCGGAATGGCGGCTGCAGCATCAGCACGTACGAGTTGAAGGCGACGATCGTTCCGACCGTGGCGTGTCCGTGCAGTGCCATCCAGCCGCCGTACAGCAGGACCAGGGCCAGGCCGACGCGGGGCAGGTTCTCCATGGTCGGCGCCCATTTGGACCGGATGTCGGCGTCCTGAACGTAGGTCCACTGCAGCTTGTCCGCGGCCCGCTCCAATTGGGTGAGCTGGCTCTGCTCGGCGGCGAACGATTTCACCACCCGGACGCCGTTGATGTTCTCATCGACGATGGTCGCGATATCGGCCAGCCGGGCCTGGATCAACCAGGACACCGGGAAGATCACCCGGCGCATGTGCAGGCCGACAAAATAGATGAACGGCATCGTTACCATCGCCACCAACGCCAATATCGGGTTGATGGTGAGCATTTCGACGAACGCCACCACCGCGATGGCGCACTGCACGATGATCGACGGCGCAAACGTCAGGTACATCTGGACCTGACGGATATCGGAGTTCGCCCGGGAGATCAGCTGTCCGGACTGCACCCGGTCGAAGAACGAGAATGACATCCGGGTGAAGTGCTCGTAGATGCCATTACGCAGGTCGAATTCGATCGCGTAACCGGTCTCCAGCAGCAGCCGGCGGGAGAAGTAGCTGAAAACACCGCGTACCAGCGCCAGCCCAATGATCCACCAAACGTAGGGCGCGAGTGAGGCGGTACGGGCGCTGATCCCGTTGTCGATCGCGTGTTTTACCAGATTTGGAATCTGGACCTGCATTACCAGGGCGACAAAGGAAAGAATCAGCGATATCGAGAAGATCCCGCGGTGCGCTTTGACCAACGGGAGGGCCCGGCGGAGCCAGGTTTTTGATTTGTCTGAGGAAATGTTTGCTTTGGGAGGCGCATAACGTGCCTCGATCCCGATCGGGGAGAAGCGCTCGGGCGCTGCTGTCGTCATCAGTAAAGGCCTTTAGTTAGCGTCTTGGCATGCGTCGAATTGGGCGAGTTACGGCTGGAAACAGCGGGGGCGAGCGCGCGTCGGCCAGCGTGTGGTGCGGCGTGACCGGCGGTGGGGGCGGGTTTTAGGGAGGTCAGCGGCGCTCATGTGCGGGCGGCGAGCCGCGAGTCGCGGCGGGCCTCGCGGCGCGTGTCCAGCGCCGTGCGCCACAGGCGCATTCCGTCAAGCGCGGCCTGGCCCTGCTCTTCGGGCAGATAGCTCGCGATCTCGGTGAACCGCGCGGCGATGGCGCAGTCGGCTTGGATCAATGCCTGTTCTCCTTCGTACGTCAGGGTGTGGTGGATACGGCGGCGATCCCGCGCATCGGGTGAGCGGGACACCAGACCCCGACTCACCAGGCCATCGACCGCTGCGGTCACGGTCGGGCGGCTGACGGTCAGCTTCTCCGCCAGCGCTGAGGCACCGCTCGAGCCGTCGCCGAGGATGCCGAGGATGCGGTATTGCGGGAGTGACAATTCGACCGCGCCAAGCGCGATCTCGACCTGCCGGGCCATTCTCGCGACGATGCGACCGTCCCAGGGGTCTGCTTCGATAGGCACACAGTTAGTGTATCTAACAATTAGAGTCACGGCATGAGATGCCGGATTCGGCCGGCGACATAGCCAGATGTCGGGTCCGCCGCGAACGGATCAGGGCCGCTGATTTGTGCGTCAGCTGTTCGGCTCGGCGCGGCGAACCGGCCACAGCAGCGAGCCGCGCCTGCTGCCGGTGTCCGGGCCCACGAGTACGCGGCGGCGATCGACGGACTGGCGCGGGCGCTCGCAGTGGCAGGCATCGGCCGCGGCACGGATCGTGACTGCGCTGGGTCCGGGCGTGGGTCGGGCCTGCGCGGCCGAGGCGACGACGTGCGCGGTGTGCCGGCGCTGCAGCGCGGCGGCGGCCCAGCCCGCGGCGCACAGCAGCACCAGGCTCGCGGCGGACAGGACGAGCGGACCGACCGGGCTGTGCAGGTCGGGATACGTCGCGTAGCGCCAGAAAAGGTTTGCGATGAATGCGACCGTAGCCAGCACAATGGCGGTCATTCGGATCCGTTCGGCGCCACCGCTGCCGCCACGGGGCGGAGAGGTCAACGCGCTTAGCAGGCCCGCCAATGCGGCCAACAGCGCCGCGACGTCGCCGATCGAGACCAGCCACAGGGCGCCGCGGACCAGGAATTCGGGTTGGTCGGCGGCATGCGATGCGACATCAAGGACGAGGCTGCCCGACCAGGCTCCGATCGGAAATAGGATCAGCACGGCAGGAAACGGACGGTCGTGCGACAGGCTTGCGGTGGGTAGTCCGGAATGCTGCCGATGTACGGCATTCACCAGCTGCCTCCCGCCTGTGCGCATCACCTCCCATGGGTTACCCAGCGGTGCGGCGCTCACACGCTCGCCCCGGGCCGAGCGTCGAGCCGGACAGTTGCGTTAAGCAACTCCGGTGTTCAGGCGGCGCTGGATTTCGCCGCTGGATTTCGCTGTCCGCCGGCGGATAGCGATCAGTCGTAGACGACCGTGTCGGTGGTGTTGGCGTTCACCCAATCCCAGTTGATCGTGACGCCCAGGCCCGGGCCCTGCGGTACGGGTACGTGGCCCGCGCTGTCGACCGCATCGAGGTCGTCGGAATAGTCGGTGTAGATCGGGCAGTGCCGGCTCGGTCCGTCGACGCCCGGGGCCACCAGCCCGAGTTCGTAGTAATTGGTGTTGCGAATAGCGGCGATGCAATGCCGGTGGGCCGGCCCGGTTCCGTGAATTTCGCAGTCGATGCCGAAGCCCTCGGCG
Organism: Mycobacteriales bacterium; assembly: GCA_040414495.1. Taxonomy (GTDB): domain Bacteria; phylum Actinomycetota; class Actinomycetes; order Mycobacteriales; family QHCD01; genus DATAVB01. The sequence goes on along the minus strand of JBEDUI010000189.1, from coordinate 5,218 downwards.
GCGTGCGCGAGCTTCATGACCCCGGTGATGCCGCCGTCGTATTCGGCGTCGGGTCGGATGAAATCGGTGCCCTCGGCCAGCACCTGGTCCACATGCAATTCCATGCCACGGACGTGCTCGCCCAACATGATCGGAGTACGGATCAACTGGCGCAGTTTGCGATGCGCGAACGCCGACTGGCCACCGTCCTTGAACGGGTCCTCCAACCAGAGGAATGAGGCCTCGTCGCAGGCCCGGCCGACCTTCAGCGCATCGACGAACGTGTTGTATTCGCAAGCTGGGTCGAGCATGAGATCCATGGCCGGGCCGACCGCCTCGCGCAAGGCCAGCACCGTGTCGACCTCGCGCTGGATCGGTCCGGGGCCCCAGCCGTGGATTTTGAACGCCGGGTATCCCATTTCCCGGCAGGCCAGGGCGAAGTCGGCGAACGCCTTCGGGCTGTCCAGTCCGCCGTTGTCGTCGCCGTGATAGCTGGAGGCGTACGCCGGAATCGTGCGGCGATAACCACCGAGCAACTCGTAAACCGGTGCGCCGTAGGCCTTTCCGGCGATATCCCACAGCGCGTTGTCGACCGGACCAATTCCGAACCGGTCGTTCTTACGCAGCGCGCGTTTGAGATCGTTCCAGATCTTCTCCCGCTGCAGCGCGCTCTTGCCGATGAGGTAGTGCGCGAACCCGGAGATCTGGGCGTAGGAAACGCCGTTGCCGCCGACGTACTCACCGGTTATTCCGGCGTCCGTTTCGATGGTGAGGACATGGCCGGTGTTGGTCACCTTGCCGCCGGGTTCGTAGACCTGATTGAAGCCGTTGTAGTCGTAGCCGAGATTGGGCAACGTCCATTGGTATTTCCGTATCGTGAGACGGCGGATCGTCAGGTCAGCAGAACTCATGTCACATCTCCGTGGTCGCCGATGCCGATATTGCCAACCTACAACTGAAAGCCTTTTCCTGCCGTAGCGGCGGATCTAGGGTGTGTCTGTTGAATAGGCGACGACCACGGAGGGCAATATGACCGGACGCGGCCAACTTCTGCCGCGCAGTAATCCCCGTTCCCAAGGGTTCGACCCGAATGCGCTCGACCGTTTCGTCAAGGCGGTCGAGGCGGACCAACTCGGCGTGCACAGCGTGATGGTGGTGCGCCACGGTCACGTCGTCGCCGAGGAATGGTGGCGACCGTACACTCCGGACCGGCCGCACCTGATGTTCTCGGTGAGCAAGGCGTTCACCGCGACCGCGATCGGACTGGCCGTCCACGAAGGCAAAATCGGTCTGGACGAGCCGGTGCTGGACATCTTCCCGACGTACGCCACACCGCGGATCCGTTCGATCATGGCGGATGTCCGGATCCGGCACCTGTTGTCGATGGGCAGCGGACACAGCGTCGACACGATGTCGTTGATGCGGCAGCTACCCGAGCACGATTGGGTCGAGATCTTTCTTTCGGTCGCGCCGGAATATCCGCCCGGTACGTATTTCCTCTACAACTCCGGCGCCAGTCACGTGCTGTCGGCCGCGGTGCAGTCGCGTACCGGCCAGAGCGTGCGCGACTACCTGATGCCGCGACTGTTCGAGCCGTTGGGCATTCCGAAGCCCGAGGTCGAATCCAACCAGCGGGGCGTCAACCTCGGCGGTTCCGGATTCCTGCTGCGCACCGAGGATCTGGCGACATTCGGGCAGCTGTACCTGCAGCGCGGTAAGTGGAACGGGACCCAGTTGGTGCCGGCGGAGTGGGTCGATGAGGCCAGCACGAGCGCGATTTCGACCGCCAGTCACGACAATCCTGATTGGGCAGTCGGATATGGCTTCAAATTCTGGCGTGGTCGGCATAACAGCTATCGGGCCGACGGTGCGTTCGGTCAATTCTCGGTAATTCTGCCGGACCAGGACGCGGTCGTGGCGCTGACCAGTGGGTCCACCAATACGCAGGGAATTCTCGACGCGGTCTGGGATCATCTGCTGCCCGGAATGGGTGTGGCTCAGGCTGATGCCGAATCGGTCCCGACCCGCCGGTACGAATCCGCCAGCCTGTCGGTGCCGGAAGCGACCGATGGTCCGGACCTGACCGGCCGGGTCATCCGTTTCCAGGACAATCCACTCGGTCTGCTCGACCTTACGTTGGTGGATGATCCGGATGCGCTCGTCGCCCGGCTGCACGATGTGAGCGGAGCCGAGCACTTGCTGCGTTGTGGCCGCGGTGATTGGATTCACGGCACCACGCGGTTCGGTGTCCACTTCGGACCGGAGCGGGAGGTCGCGGTGGCCGGCCGGGTCGGAAACCCCGATGCCGCGAGCATCGGCCTGCAGTTGCAGTACGTCGAGACGCCGTTCCGCCGCATCGTGACCGTGCGCCCGAGCGGTGAGGGGACCGTGGAAGTGACGATCGAGGTGGATCTCCCGTCGGCACGGGGGCACCGCGAGACGCTGCGTGGGCGCATCGGCTGACCACGATGTCGATCCCGATGAGAACCGTTCGTATAGGGGGTGAGACGGGAGAACGGTTGGTCGGGGAGGACGAGGATGAAGCAGTATCAACCGGACCACCGACGGCCCTTACGTAGCAGGAAAAGAACAGCTCGGCGGGATCTGCATTATTCGGGCGACCGACCTGGATGCAGCGTTGGCCTGGGGTGGCATGCTGTCGCGGGTGACCACGTTGCAGGTACGGCCGTTCCCAGGGGAGACCGCGGACTGATGGCCGACAAGGTTCGGGCCGAGGAGATCGAGCAGATCTTCCGGGCCGAATACGGCCGCGCGGTGGCCGTATTGACCAGAGTTCTCGGCGACCTTGACGCCGCCGAGGAGGCGGTTCAGGACGCATTCACCACGGCGGTGCGTCGGTGGCCCGAAAGCGGGCTGCCGCCGCGCCCGGCCGGTTGGATCATCACTACCGCGCGCAACCGCGCCATCGACCGGCTCCGCCGCGAGTCCTCCCGAGCCGACCGGCAGGCCCAGGCCGCGCTGCTGCTGGCACCCGACGAATCCACAGTGGAGAGTCCGGTGCGCGATGACCGGCTGCGGCTGATCTTCACCTGTTGCCACCCCGCGCTCGCGGTTGCCTCCCAGGTCGCGTTGACGTTGCGGCTGCTCGGTGGCCTGACCACAGCGGAAATCGCCCGGGCGTTTCTGACCGCCGAGTCGACAATGGCGCAGCGCCTGGTGCGGGCCAAAGGCAAGATCCGGGACGCCCGAATCCCGTACAAAATCCCGGATGATGCCGACCTGCCGGATCGGCTGCGTTCGGTGCTCGCGGTCATTTACCTCATCTTCAACGAGGGGTACGTGGCCAGTTCGGGGGAGGAGTTGGTCCGGGCCGATTTGTGTACGGAGGCGATCCGGCTCGGCCGGTTGCTGGTGGAGTTGATGCCGGATGAGCCGGAGGCGCAAGGTCTGCTGGCACTCATGCTGTTGATTGAGTCGCGCCGGCCCAGTCGGACCACTGTGGACGGTGAGCTGGTGTTGCTGGCCGACCAGGATCGCGGTCGCTGGGATCGCGCCCTGATCAACGAGGGGCAGGCGATCGTGCGCCGATGCCTGCGCCGTAATCAGCCTGGCCCGTACCAGATCCAGGCCGCGATCAACGCGGTCCACAGCGATGCGCCGGTCGCCGTGGCGACCGATTGGGGCCAGATCGTGCAGCTGTACGACCAATTGCTGGTGATGGCGCCGACGCCGGTGGCGGCGCTGCACCGCGCCGTCGCGGTGGCCGAAGTGGACGGACCGGAGGCCGCGCTCGCTCTGGTCGATGACCTGGACCTCGACGGCTACCACCTTCTCCACGCGATTCGGGCTGACTTGCTGCGCCGACTGGGACGCACGTACGAGGCCGGATTGGCTTACGAGGCGGCGATTGCGCGGGCCGGAAATGCGACCGAGCGGGAATTCCTGCAACGGCGTCACCGGGCGTTGTTGCTTTAGGCCGGGTTGTCGCCCTGGACGGGTAGCCCTTGTTCGCCAGCAGCCGGTCCGGGCGCTGACATGGCCGTCCGGTCGCGCCGGCGAGACGCTCTAGCAACATGCTCCGAGGCTGACCGAGACTCGTTGCCCGCCCGCACCACGAAGCGTCTATTGGTCAGACGGGATCGGTGTACGAGATCGGCTTGCCGGTGGCGTGGGCATATGCGATCTCTCTGCTCGTGGACTCGCCGATATACCCGCCGGGATTGACGACCAGAACCCGATCAGCCAGGTCAATCTTGCGCAGGTGGAGGGCGTCCAGCGCGGTCTTCTGCTCCTTGGTGATCACCTCGTCTGCTTCGTGATCCTCGGCGTGCAGGAAGACGCCTGGCGCAACGACGATGACACCTGCGAAGGTCAGATCACGGTTCGCCGCACGCATCTCGTCCACGAACCGGGTAGAGCCGCAGATGCAGACAATCTCAGGTCGGCCGGGCACGGCTCAGTCCTTCGGGTCGAACGGGAAACCGTCAGTGTGAACGTTGACATCACAGACAGGCGCACGAGCCAACAGCTTACGCAGCGAGATGGACACCACGCGGCCGCATGTCGCAGGCGGGAGGCGCGGCCCGTACCGGGAATGGCGCTGCTACGCCGAAGTCTGGGGTGCACCCGGCCCACCGGCTTCCTTGAGCAACACGGCCTAGTCTCGTTATTTCGTCTGTTGGTCGTTACCTGTGCGGGGGTTATTCCGGTTGAGCAGAGTGTTCTCTGGCGCTGTGTTCGTCGGTTCTCTGGGATTCTTTCCTGTCTGTGTTTGTAGGTGTGTTTTCGGATTGTCAGCCGGGTATCGATGAGGTGGTCGTGGGGCCTCGTGCGCAGACTGCGTACCTGACGTCCACTGAGGACTGTCTGCCGACTGTCGGTTTTGGTCCTGTGCGCCGGCCCGGATCGGGCCCCGTCCAGCACACCGGACGAATGATCGTTCAGGGACACGCCGAAATTCGCCCGCAGCTCGGGCCAGACGCGCTCCGGACGGAGATCCTCAGCAGGCACGTCGAATTCCGCCCGCAGCTTGGGCCGAGCGCGTTCGGGTCGGCGCCGGACGGCGTTTGTCAGCGGGCATGTCGAATTCGGCATCGTGACCCTTAGCCCGTCCTTATGCCCACGCTCGCTGCCTGGCATCCGGCGAGCCCCGCGCCCGCTCCTCGTCGGTGTGGGGTTATCCGCTGGGGAGGCCGGGTTGGTGGTGCATGGTGTTGCGCGTTGGTTGTTGCTGCGGGTCAATGATCGGCGGCGGGACGACATGTGGAATGCCTTTGAG
>JBEDUI010000188.1:0-6568 GCA_040414495.1 Mycobacteriales bacterium | reverse complement strand
TCGGCACGGGCGGACTGGTCGCTGCGTCACATCCCCGATAACGTTCGGTAGCGCTCGGGTCGCGGCTACTTTCTTGGATGGACGTACGGCTCCAGCCCGGCCAGGCTGGGTCGAGGTGATCGACGGGGTCGCTCGACGAGGAGGAACCATGGCAACCTTCAGCCGATCCGACGACCTGCGGGCAGCGCGGTTCGTCGGCGTGGATCTGCGTGGCGCCCAGTTCGTCGGTGCTGACCTTTCCGGCGTCGTGATGCGTGGCGTCGATCTGCAAGGGGCGGAGATCGACTCACCGTGGCTCTTCGACCGAGAGAACTTCTTGTTCGTCAACGGCGTCGACGTGCTACCGCTGGTCGAGGCCGAACTGAACCGCCGCTTTCCCGGCCGCGCTGACAGGCGCGCCGCAGATCCGGACGGGCTGCGCACGGCCTGGGCGATGCTTGAGCGCACCTGGGCGGCCACGCTTGCGCGCGTCGCGGTGATGCCGGCCGGCACGGTCGACATATCGGTCGGCGGCGAGTGGACGTTCGCGCAGACGTTGCGGCACCTGATCCTTGCCACGGACATGTGGCTGCGCCGGGCGATCCTGCAGATCCAACAGCCGTTCCACCCCATCGGCCAATTGGACGCCGGCACCGAGGGCGACGGCCTGGACGCATCGGTCTTCACGACGGTCGCACCGGCGTACGCCGAAGTGCTCGAGGTCCGGGCGGGCCGCGTCGCGATGGTGCGCGACTTCCTCGCCACGGTCACGTCCGACGTCCTGACCGCGACGCGTAGCAATCCCCACGCGCCCGAATGTCAAGAAACCGTCCTCTCCTGCCTGCACGTGATACTCGACGAGGAATGGGAACATCACCGCTACGCCGTCCGCGACCTTGACGCGATCGAGGCAAAACCCGGCGAATGAGCCGGCAACCTCGGCCGCCACGGCCAGTCGAGTATCAGCCGCCTTCTTTCTCGTCCTGCGCGATCGCGGCCAGCACCGCCCGGTCATCGGCGCGCCGCTTGCCGCCACGCTGTCGACGGGGCGCTGGAACGGGAACGACCATCCATCCGAGACACCGCCTTAGCTGATCATGAATGAGCGATGAGCGACTCGGCAACGGCGCGGCCTTGACTGTAGCGCCTGAGTTGGCATCCTGGCGGGACCGGCGGCCTGGCCAGCTGCGCTAGGAGCCTTCCTGGCCCACATGGAATTCGGCGCGAGTCTGTTGACTTCGAGCCTGCGCAATGATGTCACCGTGCTCAGCGGCTCGCCGGTACCAGCGGGCGGCCTCGTCGGGCATTCCTCGGTCGGCCAGGATGTCGGCGAATACGCATTCCGAACGCGCAGTGATCCTGCCAGGCTCGACCTCCTCAGCGGCGGCGGTGTCGCAGACGTCCAGGGCGTATTGCAGCTCAGGGTCGGGGTGGGCCATCAGCTTGGCAGCGGTATCCGGTGGGTACCGGCCAGACGCTATGATCGCGCCCGCCGTATCGGCGACCGCCAGCGCGCCCGCGACGCCGCCGTTCGCCGCCACCCACTGTTGCCGCAGCCAGCTCAGCCTCATCGACGTCCCGAGCGTGTACCCGTCGTCGCCCTGCTCGACCTCCTGCCAGAATGCCCAGAACGGCCATGGGACGAGTACGGCGACGACGACCTTCATGAGCTGGGATGCGTCGATCAGCCAGGCGTTGGGTACGCGCGGGTCGGCGAGGGCATCGACGCCGGCATGGTTGTTCTCTCGGCACAGCAGCGAGCGTTTCCCCCAGGAGTCGTAGAACCGGAACGCATCCACCTGCGCGTCAACCCCGTCCAGCGTAATGCAGTGTCCCACGACGCCGTCGTATTCAAGGCAGGTGAACCGGGTAGCCACCCGCGATACGCAGTAGTGCATGTGGAGCAGGCGCAATAGCACAACCGGGCGCAATACCCGCCGGTGCCTGATCTGTTCCGTCGCCTGCTCGGCGAAGGGTTCACTGACTAGACACATCACCGGGCTACGGAAGGCAAGTTGCTGCATGACCCAGATCTCCTCGAGGGACAGCGGCCGGTCGGCCTTGGCCCAGTCATCGGCGTACCGCGCGCGGAATTCGGGGATGAGCCGCAACTGGTCGAAGGTGGCCAGCTCGGACGCCTCGAGCGGTGGCTGATTCTCGTGGCACCACACGGTCGCGATCCATGCCCTCAGCTCGATCATGAAATGGAAGACCGACAGGGTGTCCAGATTCCGCGGCCCGGTCCGTACCGGCCGTTTGTCTTCCGCACCACCAAACCGGATGAGCTCCACCGCCCACTCCTACGGACGAATCAGCGCGAGGGCGAGAACACTCGCGGCGGCCAGCGCGGCAACGAACATCGCCATGCCGACGTTGGTACGTAAGGCGATTGCTCGGATCCGGCGGTGGCGATAGGCCGCGAAGGCCGACAGGTCGACCTGCTCCCAGCGCGGGCGCAGCGCGTCGGCGAAAACCGCCGTCGTGGCGAGAAGCAGGACCGGTGGTACCACAGCAAGCGCCGACCAGCCACGCGCCGCATGCTCGAACCCGAGGTACTTCAGCAGCACGAAGTAGACCGGAACGGCGCCGGCAGACGCCGTCACCATCGCCTTGCAGAAGTCCCGGCCCGCCGTCACCGAGTTCTTGATCCAATCCTGATACTCGGTATCCCGCCAGTCGGTTACCGAGCCCTCCTCAGCGGTGTCCCCCACGAAAGTGGCGGGCTGTGCCACGTCAGCCGAGGGCATTACCAGGCCGACGATCGACCTGGCGTGCCGATCCGCGGCCTCAGGAAGCGCGATCGGCACCTGGAAGCTCCTGCCGTTGACCGGGCAGGACACGTCGATGTTACGGGTCCGGTCAGGGACCTTGCCGCCGAACAGAATAGGTGCGGGTCCCGGAGCATAGACGACCGTCACCTGAACCTGGTGTTCTTCGCCGCAGCCGACCGGGCACGGCCCGACCGGTACGGCGAGGACTTCCGGAACGCTCGGCATACGCACTCCCGAGTCGAAGGCAACGCGAGCGTACCGCGTCCGTCCGCGGTTTTCTGTCGGGCTTCGCACTCGACCGGCGACACACCGCTCGCTCGGGCCGCCTAGCGAAACTCGGTTTGCGAGCCCATCCCGGGCTGGACCAGTTCGATGGCGATCATGGCGCTGCGGCCGCGTTCGTCATCGATCACCGGGGTGGTCTCGGCGATGGCGCACAGTCGCTCGAGGAGGCGGGCGACACCTTCATGCTTGGTCAGGCAGAGCCGCTCCGAACTCCTCCCGAAGTCTTGGCCCGTCCGCGTCCAGCGCCCGAACTCGCCTGGATAATTCGGTGTCGGACCATCGGCGAAATCGCAGGGGCGATCGCACCAAGCGGACTGGCGAGCCGTCCACGTTCACGCCCGTAATGACCGACTGCCCGGCGGCGACCTCGGGGCCACGGAGCACGTCCTCGTACGATCGAATCCGGCCAACGGTGAGGCCGGCCTGGCCGAGGATCTCGACCCATTCGGCCGCCGTTCGCCTAGCGAGCGCGACCGAGAGTTGCGCGTTGAGCGCCTCGCGGTTGTCCACTCGTTTCTGGACATCGATGAACCGCGGGTCGGCTACGAGGTCGGGCCGGTCCAGCAGCGAACACAGGCGCGGCCAGTGCTCACGAATGTGGGCCGACAGCACCAACATGCCGTCAGCGGTCGGATACACCTCGGCCGGTGCGGCATAGGGCACTCTGTTGCCTGTGCGTGGCGGCTGATTGCCCGAGGTCAAGAATTCGGAGAACGCCTGGGCCTGGGCGTGCAGCCCGACGTTGAACATCGAGACCAGGACGTCATCAGAGACACCATGCCGATAGCGGTTGAGCAGGGCCGAGACCACTCCGAAGGCAACCACATAGGCCGCCGCGGAGTCGATGATCGGAACGCCTACCTTTAGCGGCTCCCGCCCCGCCTCACCAGTTACAGACATCAGCCCGCACTCGGCCTGCAGCACGATATCTACGCCGCCGCGAGAAGCCAATGGCTCATCATTTCCAAACGCCGACAGCGACGCGTAGATCACGTGCGGATTGCGCGCTCTGATCGCATCCGGTCCCAGTCCTAGCCGGTCCATCACGCCGGGGCGGAACGACTCGATGAGCACGTCGGCCCGGGTACACATATTCAGGGCAAGGTCGCGGTCCGGCTCATCCTTTAGGTCGAGGACGATCGACTCCTTGAGCGCGTTGTACGCCACGAACGTCGGCGACGCAGCGAGCGATCCGGTGCCGGCCGACCGAGTAAACCGCATCGGATCACCGGCCGCCGACTCGATCTTGATGACGCGGGCACCGAGTGCGGCTAGCATGTCCGTTGCGCACGGTCCGGCGATGAGGCGGGTGAAGTCCACGACAAGGATCCCGGTGAGTGGCCCGTCAACCATTGTTCGCCCCAGACCTTGTGTGAATCGTCGCCCTTGCATTGAGGGTCATGATGTGCGCCATCGATCGAAGTATTTCTCGACCTGGGTCAGTAGTGCCGTGGCGATCATGCCCAATGCGGAGATCAACACCACGGCGACGAACAGCCGGTCGGTGCTGAAGTTGTTCGCCGACGTCACGACGACGAAGCCGAGGCCCTTGGTCGACGCGATGAATTCCGCCAAGACGACCCCGAGCCACGCCGCGCCGATTCCGAGCCGCAGGCCCGAGCTGATCGCCGGAATGCTGCCCGGAAGTACCACCGTACGCAGCACCCGCAGGTCCGACGAGCCGTACGACCGGGACATCGCGATCAGCGAGGGTTCGATCGTGACAACACCCGCTCGCGCGTTGACGATGATCGGGACGACGGCGCTGAGCACCACCACCCATAGCTTGGATTGAAATCCAATCCCGAACCAGATGACGAACAATGGTGCGATGGCGATACGCGGGCTGCTGTTGAGGAATATGACAATGGGATTCACCAGAGCATCCAGTCGCGGGTACCAACCCATCAGGATGCCCAGCGGTACTCCGATGGCCACGGAGATGACGAAGCCGAGCAGGAACTCCTGACTGCTTGCGCTGAGATCCGACCAGCCGGTGCCGCCCGACCCGAAGTATTCGGTCAGCGAGTGCCAGACCAGGCTGGGCGAGCTGCTGAACGACTTCTTCGCCCAACCCTCCTCGGCGGCGAGTTGCCACATACCAAGCACCGCGACGACGCCCACCGTACCGAGCACGACGCGCTCGCGGCGCTTGTACGCACCAACCAGCCGTCGCACGAAACGCCCGCCCATTCGCCGCTTGTCCGGCGTCGCGCCCGAAGCGTCGATCGGCTGGGTGACACGGTCTGTGATGGAGCTGGTCATGACGGCGGCAACAGCGTGGTGTTAATGACGGTCGACGGGTCGAACGAATCAAACTTCGCGACACCGAACTTTTCGAGTTCGTGAATCACGGAGGCGGCGTCGTCGGCCGTAAACGGAATCATCTTGTACGATCCGGCGGCTATCTGGGCCTGGATCTGCGCATTGGCCGTGTCGGGTGTGATCGATGCAGCCTTGGCGAGTACCGTCGCCGCCTGCGATGGGTTACTGATGATCTCCTTCGCCGCCGCGTTGATGCAGGCCAGCAACCCTTTGACAGCGGTGGGATTATCGTTGAGGAACTTTCTAGTCACGCCGATGACCGTCTTGTTGAGGTTATCAACCGTCGCGATGCCTTGGGTCGACAACAGCTGGTACACCCCGTTTGCGCCTGCCACCTCCGGGACTGGCGGCGAGTACAAGAATCCCTGAATGGCGCCCGATGCCGCCTGGCCGAACAATGCCGAGCTGCTGCCTGCGTAGGTGATCGCTACGTCGGTGCCAACCGTGAGACCGTTCTCGGCCAACAACTCACGGATGGCCACGTCACTCGTCGAACCCTTGGCTGGCGCACCAACCGTCTTACCCTTCAGGTCCGCGATCGATTTGATGTTCTTCGTGACGAACAGGGACAGGGGAAGCGGGCCGAATCCACCGACGATCGTGGTCGAGGAGGGGTCCTTAGAAGATGCGATCAAGAACGAGCCGGTCCCTAAGCGCAAAGCCTGGATCTGACCTGCCGCTAGCGCTCCGGGCCCGGTCGCTTGGGAAATAACCTGCATCTTCGGCTTGACACCGTAGCGCTCGCACATGCTCGGATTGCTCGCCATGAGGACCTCTGGCACCAAGCCCGCGCCGGCGCCGAGGTACGCGTAGGAGACGGTCGTCAGCGAGCCCGTCGTGTGCGAGTCGCCCGAGGCTGACGAACTTGACGAACACGCCGCCGCGGTCAGTGCAATCACCGACACCAGACCTAGGCTTGCGACCTTGCTCAGGTACGCAGAACCTATGCCCGAACTTCGCAATGGGCGAGCACCCCTTCTACTGATCGTCATCTGGATGTCTCCTCTGTTTCTGATTTGATCAACGACCCAACCGGCACCGAAGCGGTGCCTCTTGCTGCGTGCTGCAGTTGACTCGAAATGGACCCCGCAACGTGGGTCCGGTTCGACTAGGCCTGTTCAGCCGCGAGAAGCGACCAGATGTGCTCCACGTAGCCGTTGAAATCCGGGTGTGACCGGGTATTCCGCGTCCGCGGCCACGGTAAGTCA